>CAZUHU010000101.1:0-13389 GCA_964620645.1 uncultured Chitinophaga sp. | reverse complement strand
TGCCACCGGTTCGCAAGGCATCCAAGGTGTAACAGGCGCAACTGGCCCAACAGGTCTTCAAGGCTTACAGGGTAATACAGGCGTTACAGGCTCACAAGGTGTTCAAGGTATAACAGGAGCAACCGGCCCTACTGGCGTTCAAGGCTTACAGGGTAACACTGGTGCCACAGGTTCGCAAGGTATTCAGGGGATAACGGGTGTAACTGGCCCAACAGGTGTTCAAGGCTTGCAAGGTAACACAGGGGCCACGGGTTCGCAAGGCATCCAAGGTGTAACAGGCGCAACTGGCCCAACAGGTGTTCAAGGTTTGCAAGGCAATACTGGTCCTACAGGTTCTCAAGGTCTGCAGGGGATAACAGGTGCAACCGGCCCAACAGGTGTTCAAGGTTTGCAAGGAAATACCGGTGCTACAGGACCTCAGGGCGTACAGGGTTTGCAAGGTGTAACAGGTGCAACAGGACCGAGCGGCAGCGTTAATGCAAATGGTACTGTAGACTACGTTGCTAAATTTACTTCCACAAACACATTAGGAAATTCGCAAATAGTTGACAACGGTACTAATGTTGGTATTGGCACTGTGTCACCTGTATTCAAACTGCAGGTGCAAACAACACAAAACTTCGCCATATATGCTCGTTATGATGGAACTGTTGACTCTATACCGGTAGTATTTGCATACAACGCAAAGCAAGGGGTGCACGGTATTGGTGTATATGGTACATATAACACGGCCGGCTATGGTGCAGGTGTTGGCGGTTACGGTTATAACTCGCGTGAGTTTCCTGCAAGTAAAGATATCGGGGTTTATGGCTCTTCATCCGGTTACGGCGGCTATTTCGATAATGGCGGCAACTCATCCGGCAAAGCCATTTACGCCGAAGGCAATGTGGAGATTAACGGACAGGTAAAAATTAATGGCGGTTCTCCCGGCACAGGTAAAATTCTAACCAGCGATGCAACAGGCACGGGTTCATGGCAGTCTGCATCATCGGTAAATCCTGCTGCTAATACCTTATTTGATGCCGAGAAAACAGGCAACCCGGCAACTCACCAATTTTTTGGTACAGGGTCTAATTCTTACTACTACGTTTCTTTCCCGGCTGTTTACGCCGATCCGGCTTCTAACTTTAGTACCACTACTAATCTTTATACTGTTCCTGTTTCGGGCTACTATCATTTTGAAGCAAAGGTTACCTGGGATGCCTACGTTGACCTGGCTAACTATTACACCGTTATTTCAGTAGCAGGCAGCATATCAGGCGGTACGCAAAATTACGTGGGTGGTTACCACAGCACCTTTGCCACATGGAACGGATTCCTTTCAGCAGGTACTACAGTAGGCGTACAGGTTAGTACCGATTCTCCAAATCCTTTCGCACTGCGCAGTTCTTCAACTTTTGCAGGTTGGAGGTTGTATTAAGAAATAAAAAGGGCGAAGCAACATGCTTCGCCCTTATACTATTTAAATTGTTTGCTCTGTCAATTATCCGGCAACCTGCTTGCGGATAATGTTTAATGCGCCACCGGCCTTAAACCATTCAATTTGCTGTGCATTGTAGGTATGCGCCACCTCAAAACTTTCGGTGCTGCCATCCTTATGCGTTAACTGAATAGTAAGGTTTTTACCAGGTGCAAAAGAGGTAAGGCCCAGGATGTCAACAACATCATCTTCCTGCACTTTGTTGTAATCATCCTTATTTACAAAGGTTAAGGCTAACATACCTTGTTTCTTAAGGTTGGTTTCGTGTATACGCGCAAAAGATTTTACCAGTATGGCGCGCACACCTAAAAAGCGTGGTTCCATAGCGGCGTGTTCGCGGCTGCTTCCTTCGCCGTAGTTCTCATCGCCCACTACAATTGAACCTATGCCTGCTGCTTTATAAGCGCGCTGCACTTTAGGCACCTCATCGTAGTTGCCGGTTAATTCATTCTTAACGCTGTTAGTTTTTTCGTTAAAGAAGTTAACCGCACCAATTAACATGTTATTTGATATGTTATCCAGGTGGCCGCGGTATTTTAACCATGGGCCTGCCATGCTTATATGGTCGGTAGTACACTTGCCTTTTGCTTTAATAAGCAGTTTCAAGCCTTTTAAGTCGGTACCTTCCCATGCGGCAAATGGTGCAAGAAGTTGTAAACGGTCCGAAGTAGGAGAAACCTTCACTTCAATACCGCTGCCATCAGCAGCCGGTGCTAAAAAGCCTGCATCTTCAACGCTGAAACCTTTTGTTGGCAATTCATCACCTGTTGGTGCATCCAGTTTTACCTGTTCGCCATTCTCATTGGTCAGGTAATCAGTAAGCGGGTTAAAGGTAAGGTCGCCGGCAATAGCTAAAGCAGTGGTTAACTCAGGTGAGGCAACAAATGCATAGGTATTCGGGTTACCATCCTGGCGGGCAGCAAAGTTGCGGTTGAAAGAGTGTACAATAGTGTTCTTCTCTTTCTTATCAGCACCTGCACGGGCCCACATACCAATACAAGGTCCGCAGGCATTGGCAAATACTTCAGCGCCTATTTTATTAAAGATATCGATAAAGCCGTCGCGCTCGATAGTAAAGCGGATTTGCTCGCTACCCGGCGTAATACTGAATTCAGCCTTTGCTTTCAAATTCTTTTCAGCTACCTGTTTGGCCAGTGACACTGCACGCGAAATATCTTCGTAAGAAGAGTTGGTGCAGCTGCCAATTAAACCAACCTGCACCTTAGTAGGCCAACCGTTTGCAGCAGCGGCTTCTTTCATTTTAGAAACCGGTGTAGCTAAATCCGGAGTGAATGGACCATTGATGTGTGGCTCCAATTCGCTCAGGTTAATTTCAATTACCTGGTCAAAATATTTAGCTGGGTCAGCATAAACTTCAGCATCGCCTGTTAAGTGTTCCTTAATGCCGTTAGCTAAGTCAGCCACTTCTGCACGGCCGGTAGCGCGCAGGTAACGGTCCATACTTTCGTCATAACCAAAGGTAGAAGTAGTAGCGCCAATTTCGGCCCCCATGTTACAGATGGTGCCTTTACCGGTGCAGCTCATAGCTGTGGCGCCCTCACCAAAATATTCAACAATAGCGCCGGTACCACCTTTAACAGTAAGTATACCTGCCACTTTTAATATCACATCCTTAGGGCTGGTCCAGCCGTTCAGTTTTCCGGTTAGTTTAACGCCAATCAACTTAGGCCATTTCAGTTCCCATGGCAGGCCGGCCATTACGTCGCAGGCATCTGCACCGCCCACGCCAATTGCAATCATTCCCAGGCCACCGGCATTAACTGTGTGGCTATCAGTGCCAATCATCATACCACCGGGGAAAGCGTAGTTTTCCAACACTATCTGGTGAATGATACCTGCGCCCGGCTTCCAAAAGCCGATGCCATATTTGTTAGATACCGAAGCAAGAAATTCGTAAACTTCTTTGTTGCCGCTTACCGCTGCAGGTAAGTCGGTCTTGTTGCCATCCTTCGCTGTAATAAGGTGGTCGCAGTGTACGGTTGAAGGCACGGCTACTTTAGGTCGGCCGGCTTGCATAAATTGTAGAAGCGCCATTTGGGCGGTAGCATCCTGCATAGCAACACGGTCGGGAGCAAAATCTACATATGATTTACCGCGTTGGAAATCTTCAAATTTCTGGTCGTTATGAAGGTGAGCGAAAAGAATTTTTTCGGAGAGTGTTAAAGGCCTGTTTACTTTGGCTTTGGCCTCATTTACCCTTTTGCCAAAATCGGCATAGAGCTTCTTAATCATCTCCAGATCGAATACTTGTGACATATTTTTAGGTTTAGTGATTTAGAACGATGGGGCAAATATATGGGTACTTTGGAAACTTAAAAATTATTTCAGCGAAAATTCGCTGGAAGGTAGCTTATTACATTGATTTTCAATTATAAAATATTTCGCTAAACCGTTCATAATACCCTTTTAAAATGGCAAAACGACCACCGGTTGCCCGGTAGCCGTTTATGCACAGAATATGACTCTTAACTACTGCTTTATTATTTGGGTGGTGCTGTTTCCGGCATTTAACAGGTACATTCCAGCGGCCTCATTAAAAGTTACAGTATTTGTACCGGGCTGCAACTCGCCTTGCTGTATAACTCTGCCGGTTAAGTCGTATATGGTGTAAGGCAGGTTTTTGTCAGCATTTACAAATAGCACAGGGCTGTTGCTGGGGTTGGGGTAAACAAAAAGTTGCTCCTGCACTTGTTCCTTAATGCCGTTAGTTTGTTTGGTTTCGTACCAATAATCTATTGCATTCCAGTTTCTCCAGGCCAGTGTATTGGTGTTCCATGATTCTGAAACATATCTTGTGCGATAACCATTGGCATCGCGGGTGTATGACTGGCGGCTTGCATTTTCCCAGGCGCCGTTTACGCGGTTTTGATAAAGTTCAGTTATCAGGCGATTGCCTGCATCATAAGTATAAGTGGAAAAGGTCCATAAATCCCACTGCAAAGTGCCTGTATTCCATTTTTCAACCTGCATGGTTTCCAGTAATCCCTGGGCATTATAAGTATAAGTATATCTCCATGCGTTCTGCCAAATATTGATGTTGGGGTTCCAATTAGATTGAATGTTGCTTAACATGCGGTTGGCTCCGTCATAAGTGTATTCATTCTTATAGTTGTTTTTAAATACTGCGAAAGAAGTGTCATAGTTCTGGTTCAGGTACACAGTCCATTTACCCGCAGCATTATACGTGTAAACATATCTGCCTCCTGTAACCCATTGGTTATTGGCGTTAAACCAGTTTTCATAGGTCATGGTACTGTCCAGGTTTTGTGGGTTGTAGGTATGTATCAACCGGCTGCCATTTATCCATATACTTGATACCGGGTTCCAGCCTTCCTCCAGGTAAACATTTATACTGTCAAGCGCAGTGCGCGAGGTGGAGTACTTGCGGTAGTTTCCCCAACTCTGTGTTGCTTGTGTCCACATTTTGTCCAACAGTTGTATTTCGCGGTTATTACCGTTATAGGTGTATTCGTATCGGTGGCCGGAAGTAGGGTTAGGGGCGGTATCTACCTGAGACTCAACCATACCGGCTGCGGTATAAGTAAGTTTGGTAACCTGCTTGTTCTTCCATGTTCCCCCTCCGGTAGTATCATACTCCCATTGGTTCCTCAGGGTTAATTGGTTCGGTGTGTTGTAGTGCAAGTCAAAGGAGTCAACATCGTTCCATTGAAGAGTATTTGTATTCCACACATACTCCCGTTGGCCAATCATGTTTTTAGTGCCGTCGCCATAATTATCGCCTTTGTCAAACTGGTAGTTTGTTTGGGCGTTGGAAAAAAGGCTGCAAAGCAGCATTACGGTTAAAAGGGTAATTCTGTTTTTCATATTCTGTGAGTTTTGTGGCGCAAACATGGCCACTTGAATGGCCCGGGTAAAACCAAAATTTTGAAAAACGGAACCCCGTGAGTTATCATATATCTGTTTAAATTGGCTGAATGAGGAAGCAGGATATCTACCAATTAATCGGTAGCCTAAGTGCAACGGAGAAAAAGGTATTTAAAGAGAAATATGCCGGCAAAGGCGAACTTAATTTTATACGCCTGTTCGACTGCATAGCCAAAGGCGAAGCCTGCAATGATGAAGAAGTGCGTGAGGTTTTTGCCGGCGGGAACTTTTTGAAGCATCTGCATAAAACCAAAGCCTATTTGTACGATGCCTTGCTTGATACATTGCTTACTCCTTTAAATGAGAATTATCAGCGCTTACAGATTTTCCGCAAACTGCAATTTGCTGAAGTATTGCAGAGCCGCAAACTGATGGAACAGGCGGAAGCTACCTTGCTGGATGCGCTTGAAATGGCAAAGGAAACGGATGAGTTGGAGTTGGAACTGTTTATACTGAATGAGTTGTTAGTTCTGCAAAGCTTTCTGCATAAAAAGCAAACCTACTTAACCGACTTAAATGATGCCCAGCAGAAAATTGCTGAATACATTAAATACCGCGACTTTTTTGTTGCCGTACTCGATGCTTATAACAACAGGGGTAAAAAATCAGAAAAAAGCGCTGAACAGTTTTCAAATCACCCGTTTTTAACCTCTGCCCCTGAATTTAAGGCGGCAAGAGGTAAAAGGGTTTTTGAAGCAGCGAAGGGATTGGTTTATACAGTTCAGAAAAAATATGATATAGCGCTTCAAAGTAACTACAGCGTGGTAGGGTTGCTAAAGGGCGGGGCGCATGCATCTTCAAGCAGAGAGCTAGGATTTATTAACTCTGTTTTCAATATCTATTTGGCGCAGCGCGATCTTCATATTTCCTATGCGGAGCCGTTAAAAATGCTGGAAGATTTTAAGCCCCATAGCCGCTTGGCTAAAAGCCAGAGATTTGTTTGCCTATCGCGCATAAAGCTGCAAAACTACCTGGATGAAAAAGAATCAGGCAAGCATTCAGCATTAGTGGATTGGGTGGTGAAAGAATTAAAGGAAAACGCAAGCTTGCTGAATGAACTGGATCTGGTTAAACTTTGGTTTGCCCTGGCCTCGGTTTTGCTTAAGGCAAAAGATTACAACAATGCACTTGACTATCTCTTTCAAATCAATAATTCTAAAGAGGCAAAAGAGAACCGCACTATTATTTACCGTGTAACGCAGTTATACCAGCTAATTGCTTATTACGAGTTGGGCGAGTTTGAACGCCTGGCGAACGCATTGCGCAATTATAAGTATTACCAAAAAACAGATGATTCTTTTTACCTGATTGAAAAGGAAACTGCAGCCTTTTTAGGCAAGGTGTTAAACGTGCCTGATAAAAAGCAGCGAGGGAAATTTAAGGAAGAGTTTGCTGCGCAACTGTATGATTCTGCAAAAAATGATTTACGGGCCGGGCTGGCTTATCTGGAGAGTATAAGTTGGGTAAAAAGGCTACCGGTACTAAGTGCATAGCTAAAGTTTAAGTAAGTTAGCCCCGTGAATCTTTGGGAAAATATTCAGTTGGCCCTGCGTGCTATTCAAACCAATATGCTGCGTACTGCCCTTACGGTGGTTATCATCATGTTTGGTATCACTGCGCTTATCGGTATTCTTACTTCAACCGAAGGTATACGCGTAAAAATGATGAGCAGCTTTGCCGAAATGGGCTCTAATACATTCGGTATTAAAAATTATGGAGCGCTGCGTGGGCGCGGCGGGCCAAGGCGCAACCGCAAAATGGAGAACCCTCCCATAACCATTCAGCAGGCTAATGAGTTTGTAAAGAATTTTAAGTTCCCCGCTACAGTTTCGGTTTCCAGCATTGCTGATGAATCAGCCATTATCAAATACGAGTCGAAAAAAACCAATCCCAACGTCCGCATTTTTGGGGTAGATGAAAATTACCTAAAGGTTAGCGGACAAAGCATAGCGGAAGGCCGTAACTTTTCTAAAGCTGAGGTAAACAACGGTTCTGATGTTATACTGCTGGGTAAGGATGTGGTAGCCAAAGTTTTTGAACCCTACGATACGGTGGTTGGTAAAATGGTAACTATAGGTAATAAGAAGTTTAAGGTAGTTGGCATTTTAGGCTCAAAAGGCGCAAGCCAGATAGCTACCGATAACCAGGCTATTATTCCGGTACAAAATGCGCGGTGGAGTTTTCCTGATAACAGCACCTCTTACATTATTAACGTAATGGTAACTAATACACAGGAAATTGATTTAGCTATTGATGAAGCTACCGGTTTATTGCGCGCAATAAGGAGGTTGCGTTTAAATGATGAAAATGACTTCAGCATTACGAAGAGCGAGCGCCTTGCCGAACAAATGCTCAGCCAGTTGGTGTATGTTAAGGTAGCAACCATTGTAATAGGCATTCTTACGCTTATTGGTGCGGGCATTGGCCTTATGAATATTATGCTTGTAAGCGTAAATGAACGTACGCGCGAAATAGGTATAAGCAAAGCCCTGGGTGCTAACCGCCGTACTATCCGTATTCAGTTTCTAACCGAAGCTATCGTGATATGCCAGATAGGAGGGGTGCTTGGTATAATTTTGGGTATTGCCATTGGCAACCTCGTAGGCTTATTCCTAAAAACCGGCTTTCTTTTCCCTTATGTTTGGGTAGTGGGCGGAATTGTGTTTACATTTATAGTGGGTCTTGCCGCGGGTATATACCCTGCAATCAAAGCCTCGGATTTGGACCCGGTTGAAGCCTTGCGTTACGAATAATGTGTTGCTGAATGCAAAAAATACTTAGCTTTTTATTCCTGCTTACGCTCTCCGTTCTTGCCAAAGCGCAATCGCCTTTTCAAAACGTTTTAATCGGTAGTTGGGGTTTTCCGAATGAGCCGGCAATCTGTATATCGCCGGTTGATACCAATATTATAACCGCTGCGGCTAATACTGATTTGTTTTACTCTTCAACCGACGGAGGAAAAACATGGAACATGCTACAGGCTGATTCGAAATTTGGTGTTTTTGGCGATCCCTGCCTTGTTGCTGATACCAATGGCGCCTTCCTGTATTTCCACCTGGCACAAAATGATACCATTACTATTTGGCCGCGTTGGGCCGACCGTATTGTTTGCCAGAAAACAATAGATGGGGGCAATACCTGGTTGGTGGATACTTTTGCAGGGCTGAACCTGCCAAAGATGCAGGATAAAGAATGGAGCGTTGTTGACCCTGCCCGCAATTATGTTTACACTGCCTGGACCCAATTCGATTTGTATGGCAGCACAGCCGTGCAGGATTCAAGCGTTATCCGTTTCTCTGCTTCGCAGGATGGCGGTGTAAGTTGGAGTACAGCAAAAACTATTGGTGATTTAGAGGGAGACTGTGTTGATAGCGATAGCACTATTGAAGGCGCTATGCCTGCTGTGGGCCCCAATGGCGAAGTGTATCTTGCCTATGCCGTTAACGAAAAAATATACTTCAATAAATCAACTGATTTAGGGAATACCTGGCTGGGCAGTGAGATTCATGTTGCCGACCAATTAGAAGGTTGGGATTATGATATAGCCGGCATTTACCGTTGTAACGGCATGCCCGTTTTACACTGCGATTTAAGCGGTGGCCCGCACACAGGTGCCATCTATTTAAACTGGACCGACAAACAAATTGCAAATGATGCTGATGTGTATTTTGCGAAGTCTATTGATGGTGGCGATACCTGGAGCGCTCCTGTGCGTGTAAATGATGACCCTGCCGGCAGCGACAACTTTATGAGTTGGATGACGGTGGACCAAACCAACGGCGATATTTACATAGTATATTATGATAGAAGAAACCACCCCTCTACTACCTTGACGGATGTTTACATGGCCCGTTCAACTGATGGGGGCACCAGCTTTTCAAATTTTCGTATTAGTAATACTCCATTCACCGCACAGGCTGGTATTTTTCATGGAGATTACATTAACCTTTCGGCAGTTAATGGTTGTGTAAGGCCGGTATGGACAAGACAGGACACCGGGCAAACAAGTATTTGGACCGCCCTTATCAACTTTAAAGATAGCAGCACAGTAATCAATGGAATAGGTAAGCAATCTTCTATTGACAGCAAATGGCGCCTGATGAGCGAAAACCCAACAAGGGGTGATTGTATTGTATCTATTGGAGATGTTTCGGGCGTTTCGTCAATCAGTCTCTTCAATGCCGATGGCAGGCTCATTCATGAATGGAATGACCTGGACGCCAAGGGGTTTTTAAAATTCAACTTGGCGGATTTCGCGCTCCCTTCCTCTTTCTATTATTTGCGCTGCTCCGACGGTCTTTCCGGTGCAGCGTTTCGCCTGGTTTATTGTAGATAGTGTTCTTCTGCTGACCTTCGTCATATAATAATGTTTACTGCTGTCCTACCTTTGCAATATGCGCTCATTAGCTGCCTTGTTTTTATTGGCGTTTTACCTGTTGGTGGCTACCGAAATGCATCAACTTATGCGCTTACCTCAATTATGGGTGCATTACGTTCATCACAAAGTAGATGACAAAGGCAATACGTTTACCGCTTATTTGGTTGAGCATTACGTACTGGAGCAGAATAATGACGAGGATAGCCAGGATGACCGGCAACTGCCCTTTAAGTCAAACGATAATTGTATTACTGTAAGTTTATCAGCTTATGAGCCACCGGTTTTAAGCACTTCCATTCAGTTGGCTTATGTAAGGGTACAAAAGATTTTCTTGTCGGGTTCATACAACCTTCTGGCAGGTTTTTCCAAGGGTATTTGGCAGCCGCCCTGCTGTTAAGCTTTCTCTATTCCCTTTTTGTATTATTTATTTTCTTAAAATTTAAAATTAATTATATGAATGCTGTGCATTGGCATCTTATGCTAAATCATTTTCCTATTGTAGGTATAATCATTAGCACTGCCTTACTGTTGTGGGGTATTGGTGCAAAACAGAATAACATTAAAGCAATCGCTTCGGTACTTACTGTAGTGTTTGCGATTATTGCCATAGTGGTTTTTAAAACCGGTGAGCCTGCCGAAGAGGCAGTGGAGAAACTGCCCGGCGTTACTGAAGCGGCAATAGAATTGCACGAGGAAGCAGCGGAGTTGGCTATGTGGGCCATTGCTGTTTCAGGTATTGCGGCCTTCATTTCTTTAGTGTTGCATTTTACGCAAAGGCCGCAGGCTGCTCTGCTGTATATTTTAACAGCCCTGCTGGGTTTGCTTAGCACATTTGCGCTGGTAAGAACAGGCTATTACGGCGGCCAAATCAGGCATACCGAGATTGCGAGCGCTGCAACATCTCCGGCGGGCAATCAGGCAACAAGTCCTGAAGCTACTGAAGAGGATGATGATTAATTGCTGTTAGTGTTTATCAGGCGTGCCCGGGAGCTTTTCCGGGCATGCTTTCCCCTTTCTCAAAATATTCCGCATTCTCGTTTACATTCGGCCTTCAATTAGCCCAACATGAAAAACATCTTCTTTTTTCTTTTCTCTTTTATTGCGTTGGTAAGCCTTGCGCAACCACCACAGAGTTTCAACTACCAGGCTGTTGCACGTAACGGCCAGGGTAATGAAATTTCCAACCAGAACGTATTGGTACGTTTTACAATCAGGGATGCACAGGCTGGCGGCAACTTACTTTACCAGGAAACTCATGCAAAAACAACTAACCAGTTTGGCTTATTTACTGCGGCAGTTGGTTCGGGTTCGCCAAGCAGTGGCTCACCGGCTTTTACAAGTATAAACTGGGGTGCGGGTAACCGTTACTTACAGGTGGAGTTAGATGTTACCGGCGTGGGTAACGCCTTCAGCGATATGGGAACAAGCCAGCTATTGAGTGTTCCGTATGCTTTGTATGCTGCAAGCGGCGGTGGGGGTGGCATTACAGGCCCTACGGGTAGCCAGGGTATTGCGGGACCAACAGGTGCCACAGGCCCCCAGGGTGCTAATGGCGCTACCGGCCCGCAAGGCCCTACAGGTATTGGTGTTACGGGCCCTACAGGGCCCACCGGTGCACAGGGTGCAACCGGCGCAGGTGGCGGCGCTACAGGCCCTACCGGTGCAACAGGCCAAAATGGAACACCGGGCGCAACCGGGCCAACAGGCCCACAGGGTATTACAGGCCCAACCGGCAGTGGGGGAGGAACTTCTCTATACAATACCACTACGGTAGATTTTGGAACTTCTCAGCTTTCACTTAGCTACTCCGGCACTACGGCTTATACTTTAATTCCTGGCCTCAGCAGGTCAGTTACTTTAACAGGTCCATCCAAAGTTTGGATAACCTCGCAGGGCAGTGCACAGTTAAATGGCTCGGGCACGGTTTACGGCGCTTACAGTATTGGTATTTTGCAGAATGGCTCCCTGGTGCCATCGGGCGGCACGGCCTATAACGCTTTACAGGCTTCGGCTGTGGCTAACCCTTTTAACAGCTTCTCGGTTCAAACGCTTTTAACCTTAACGGCCGGCACCTATACCTTCTCTACCGGTGCAAGATACGAGGGCACCGTAAACGGTTACCCGGTTAATATTAGCGGCGGTTCAGGCTCAGCAATGCAGGGCAGCATGATTATACAGGTAATACCGCAGTAACACTTAACTACTTAATAAACAAGGCCCTTTCGCCCAAAGCGAAGGGGCTTTTTTATGACAAAGCTTTTACAACTACTGCTGGCAACGCCCAAGCATTTTTAGCTATCTTTAATTCGGATAACTCTGTGAAGAAAACTCTACTTTTTCTCTTTGCGCTATTATGCCTTCGTACGGCTCTGCAGGCCCATGGCCCTGCAAAGGCTGCAGCTATACAGTTTACCGAAAACAAAGGGCAGTGGCATTCTGCTTTTCAATTTAAGGCTCCAATACCTAACGGGCAGCTTTTGTTGGAGAAAAATGCCTTCTACTATTTCCTGTATTCGGGCGATGATGTTTCGCAAATTCATCACCCCGGGGGTAAGCAGGTTACCATTCACGGCCACGCTTTCCGCGAGGAGTTTGTAGGCGCTAATCCGCAGCCCAAAATCTTTGCTGAAAACCCTTTCACGCATTACGCCAATTATTACCAGGGCAGCGATCCTAAAAGGTGGGCCTCAGGGGTAAAAATTTATGCAAAGGTGCGGTATCAAAACCTGTTTAACGGTATCGATATGCTTTTGTACAGTAGCGACGAAGAACAGCTTAAATATGATTTTCTGGTTGCCCCCGGTGCCGATGTTGCACAAATTAAGATGAGGTTTAATGGTGCCGATGAGGTGAGTCTGCTAAACGGGGCGCTTAAAATTAAAACATCAGTCGGCGATGTGGTGGAGCAAAAGCCATATGCCTATCAGGAAATAAACGGATTTAAAGTTGAAGTAAAATGTGATTTTGAGACACAGGGTAACGAGGTTCGCTTTGTATTGCCCGATGGCTACAATACGCAATTGCCTTTGGTAATTGATCCCAATGTGGTTTTCTCCTCTTACACAGGTTCAACGGCAGATAACTGGGGCTATACTGCTACTTACGACAACCAGGAGAACATGTACATAGGCGGTTATGTAAATGCCATTGAGTTTGGAACCGGCTTGCCGAATGGAGTTTATCCTACTACCGTTGGTGCTTTTCAAACAGTTTGGGCGGGTGGCACAGGCGGGCAAAATGGCAACGGAAACGGTATTGCTTACTCCTGCGATATGGGCATTACCAAGTTCAGTGCTGATGGAACACAATTGCTGTATTCAACCTACATAGGTGGTACGGATAATGAAACACCGCATTCGTTGGTTGTTGATGCGCAAAACAACCTTATTATTTACGGCGTAAGTTACTCTTCCGATTATCCTGTTACAGCTAATGCCTTCGACCAAACCAACAACACCAATGGTGATATTGTTGTAACCAAGTTAAATGCAGCAGGCACCGCCCTGTTGGGTTCAACTTTTATAGGCGGCACCTCTATGGATGGTATCAATTTCGATCCGCAGGAGTTCTCCATTGGTAACCTCAAGCGTAATTACGGAGACCAAAACAGGGGAGAAGTAAACGT
>CAZUHU010000100.1:9872-13426 GCA_964620645.1 uncultured Chitinophaga sp. | reverse complement strand
TGAATACCCAGCATTTCTCCCTGGTTTTCCCGTGGTGTCATTACCGATACAATACTTGTTTGATTAGGCTGCGTTAGGCCCTGAAAAATAGCAATGAAAGGATTTATAAGTAAAAGCAGCCACCATTTATCAGGTACTAAAATAGCAGCCAGCGCTACCGCTAAACCTAATAATGAAATACGTAATATCTGTGGCGGTTCAAACCTCTTTGAAATGCGGCGGACAATTACCCCTTGCGTAAAGGCTATCCATAAACCTATGTAGCCAAACAGCATTCCTATCTGCCGTTCGCCAAAGTGGAACTTCTCGTTTAAATAAACCTGGTTAAACTGCATAAAGAAACTGAAGGCAAACGCCTGCAGAAATACCGTGAGCAGGATGGTGCGCATGTTTACCATACTTATAGCCCTGCGCACATTACGGAAACCGGCCAGAAGGGTAACCTTTGCAGTACTGCCCGGCTTAAAAGTTTCAGGAAACTGCGTACGCACGTAGTATATGTTCAGCAACGTAAGCAAAGCGGTAAACCACAAAGGGGTGGAGTAATTGAACAGATGATAAACCTCTTTACTTCCTAATATACCGCCAATGGCCGGCCCCAATATAAAGCCCATACCAAAGGCCATACCTATCAAACCAAAATTCTTTGCGCGCTCTTCCGGTTTTGAAATATCCGCCAGCGCCGCAGTTACTATCGAAATGTTGCCACCCATAAAACCCGGTATGGCGCGCGCCAAAAAAAGCATCCATAACACCTTATACTCTATGCTAAGTGCAAACAAAATATAACCTATTAAAGTGCCGATAAGAGTAAACTGCAATATGCGTTTACGTCCGTACTTATCAGCCAGCGTACCAAGTATTGGTGCGCCAAAAAACTGGAAGAACGGAAAAGTAGCGGTTAAAAAGCCGTACAACAGTTTACGCTGGGCCTCAGTAAACTCAGGCGGCACCATACCATGCGCATTTTTTACGATAAGGGGCACAAACAGCGGTATTATAATACCTACCCCAAGCAGGTCAATAAATACGGTGATAAAAACGGCTAAAACAGGCTTAAGCCTCGTATTCTCTTTCATAATCGCTGATGCTAATAAAGAGAAATTCTGCTTAATGCCCTGCGGGTATCATGTTAGGTGCCTGATGCAGGCGCTTTCTTTTGCTTAACAAAGCCGGCCGTATAAACGGTAAGGGTAAAGTGGTTCATAACCTGGCCCTGCGCCATAGGTTGGAAACCATAACTAAAGTCAAACTGACGGATGCGCACCCCTAAACCGAATGAAAGGCCCGGCACTCCGCGGCGGGTGGTTAGCCTAAGTTCCTGCTGGCGCAGGTGGTTATAGGCTACATCAAGGCGCACGATTTTTTTAATGTTAAACTCCACTCCTATAATAACATGGCGGAAGAGTTTATCAGCAATATACTTTTTAGGCTTGGCGCTGGTATCAGCAAATAAATCGGTTTGCTGATTATCGGCCGGGTTATCGTAGCGTATATCCCAACGGTAAAGGTTATGGAAGGTGGCGTGAATACGGAACGGCAAGCCTTTAAACCCAAAAGATATGCCCGCCTGCAGGTCAAATGGCAAAGGTTCGCGGGGGCCGCCTTTGGTGTAAGGCGTAAACTGTCCACCTATATTTTTTGCAACAATGGATGCTGTTACCTGGTGGGCGGTATCATTAATGGTAAAGCCTAAATCAGTTGCCATACCAACGGAACTATACGGCCCCAATTGCGAGTAGATGAATTTGCCGTTAGCCCCTACCGAAAACAATTTGCCAAACTGGTAAGAATAGCCAGCATAAACATTCATTTCGCCCGCGCTGAAGTTCCCCAAAACGTTCGCCACCTCATCGGTTTCCCTAAACTTACCATAAGCAATATACTGCAGCCCGAAACCGAATACACCGGGAACTTTAAAACGGCGGGCGTAGGCAACGTTCCCAAAGTTTACACCACCGGGATAAATTACCGTGCTAAAAGCCGCCTGTCCGTTCATTTTGCGGTTAAGCGAGGCAGGATTGGCTAATTGGGTATTAAGGTCGTGGTCGTAAATACAAATATTGGTTCCACCCAAAGCAGTTATGCGCGCATCAGGTGATAGTTTAAGAAAGGTATAGGTATTATCTCCGCCTATCTGGGCCGCTGCGGTAACTCCCAGTAAAACAAAAAGAAAAAGTAAACTGCGTTTCAAGCCTGCTTGTTTTTTGACGCTAATAAACGGCATGAAGATGAGATTATTTTGCATAAGCTGAAAGTGAAGGCCGGAAACCATTCCGGCCCACACAAAAAGGTTAACTGCGTTCAGGTTAATCTTCTATCTCCTTTTCGCCCTTATGAAAGAATTTCAGGTTCCATATTTTTTCTGCCCTTGTACCAATAAACCAAAAGGATAAAGCCAATACCAGGAAGAAAATTGCCTTATGCGTACCATCCCAGAAATACTCGAAATAGCGGGTATACAGGTTAATAAACAGGAAGGTAATACCGAATCCACGTGCAGCACCGTCGTCATATTTTAAACCGTAAACAATAGCAGCCAGCGCAGCAAGGGCAAACAAAACACTCCAGTGAAATAACTCAATCTGTTTAGCCTTGTGCCAACTGTGCATATCGCCATAGTTACCGAATATGGAAAGGATCCATAAGGCTATAAAGAGATAGAGCATGCCTAAAACGTATGTGTTCTTAAAGAACGGTACCAACTTAGGGTGCAGTTTAAAAAGAAAGCTGCCCATTACCAGCACCCCACCGAAAAGCACAAAACGTAAAGGAAAATTCATGCCTAAAAAATACATCCCCCATCCCGATACATAACCTGTTTCGGTACCAAACCAGGCACCAACTGAAATTATGGCAAACGTCCACACTAACCTGCTAGGGAACCATAACCCTAATACACCATATACAAAGGTTGAAAGCAGGAATAATAAGGAGTAATGCTCGCTGTCCTTATCTACCGAAAGGCCCAGGTAGGCAATGGAAGCCGCAGTTAGTAATACCCCCACAAAAATTATGGCCTCGTTGCTGAAAATTTTTTCAGGCCTTTTAATGCGCATCCGTAATCCCAGAAAATAAACCAAACCCGAAAGCACTGCAAAGGCGACACATAAAGCAATGTAGGATGAAGAGAATATATCCTCTACCAATTTAATAAGGTAGTCATCTGCTACTACTGCTCCTATGGCAATTACGCCACATATCAGTGCAATCCAAAATGAATACTTTGCCAGCCGTTTCCAATCAAAAGATTGAATAGTGTAACTGTTGTTGAGTTTTTCTGCCATCTCCTGGCTTACGACGCCCTCCGCCATCCACCCGGCGATTACCTGCTTCAGGAATCGCCCCTGTTTTTTGTTTAGTTGCATAGTTGCCGTTTAAAACGGTACCCTAATTTTTTTGGTATAAAACTCAACCGGGCCCGGGGGCCAAAATACTTATAACTTATTGATGATAAAGCCCCTAAAAAGCAGCGAAAAATTTGGAAAGCTAATAGCGCTTTAACAACGCTTTAATAAAAAAACGAATTTGGCATGTACTACAAAAAAGGACAG
>CAZUHU010000100.1:7756-9772 GCA_964620645.1 uncultured Chitinophaga sp. | reverse complement strand
AGAATACATAGTTACATTCTACTTGACAAAGAAGCAACCAGCGAAAAAATAACAGAAACACTAAGGAAGATTACTCCTTTAATGAAATCGGATGACATCCTGTTCTTCAGCTTCAGCGGCCATATGCTGGACTACGCAGTTGATGAGGATAGTATTTTGGACTACCCCTACCTTGTAACTTATAGCGAGGATAAATCGGTTACGAAAAATATAGCAAAGTTTACCTCTACCTTCCTTGGCCTGCGCGAGTTGCGATCTTACCTGGAGCTGATGCCCTGTCAAAATCAAATGCTGGTGCTGGATGCCGGGGTTGATCAAACAGATGTTGGTTGGAAATTCTCCACCATCATGTTAAAGGATATACCTGAAGAACAGCGACTGATACAGCGTAACCGAATACTTATTGCGCCTGAAGGTTCAAGTATAGAAGTATCTAAACATGGTATTACCTGTGGCCAACTCAGCTACATTGTCAGTCATTTTCCCTATACGCTTGGTTTGTTTAATGAAAGTGATGCAGTTATCGGCGACTTGACAGAATTTGCAGACGAAGAAGGCGGCGAAGATTACTGCAACATCGTATTTGAAAGTGAAGTATTAAATTATCTGCGCCGTTTTTGCGCCTGCACACCCGGCAACAGCCGGGGTGCCAGCGGCAGTAATGATAATGTTGACCAACCGGTTTTTAACCGTCCACTCAAAAAGGATCTGGCCATAATTGTGGCTACTGATGTTTATACCGGCAAGCCAACATGGTCCAACCTTTCCACCCCAATGAAGGATGCTGAAGCTATCGAAACACTCTTACGTACAAAGTATAATTTCGAAACACGCGTTATCCGCAATTACACTAAAGATTCCCTGATGAACGAATTGAAAAAGCTGGTGCGCGATTCAGTTACTGAACAACAACAACTCTTTCTGTTTTTCGCAGGGCATGGGCATTACAGCGATGATATACTGGATGGTGCATTGGTAATGAAAGACTCCAAAAGCCTTATTGACGACCCTAACATGCAGTCGTATTTCCAGTTCTCTTATTTAAGCACCTTCATTAACCGCCTGCCTTATAAACACATTTTTGTAATGCTGGATGTTTGCTTTGGTGGCTCCTTTGGTAATAACAATGCTAAGGTAGTATTAAGGCCCGATGGTGTGCCATCGGATGTCAGCATACCTGAACTACGAAAGCGCAAGCAGGATAATAAAGGACGACTTTACTTAGCTTCAGGCGAAAGCACCGTGCCTGATGGTTTGATGCACTCCCCTTTTGCGCAAAAAATTATCGATAAGTTCAACAGTACTAATACAGCACTTACGCCGCAGGACCTTTACCAGTATTGCGAAAAGAATATTACGGCCCCGGTCTTCCGTAAACTGGCAGACCATGATGACAGCAGTGAATTTTACTTTGTGCCTGCAAAAAATTAAACGCGCTTAAATCTCGCGGTTAACGTCGTATTGCTCCAGGTAGTCGGCTACACGGCGTACAAACGAACCGCCAAGTGCGCCGTCAACAATACGGTGGTCGTAGCTGTGGCTCAGGAACATCATATGGCGTATGCCAATAGTGTCGCCGGCCTCTGTTTCAATTACTACCGGTTTCTTTTTAATAGCGCCCGTAGCCAAAATAGCCACTTGCGGTTGTAGTATTACCGGTGTGCCCATTACGTTACCGAAGGTGCCTACGTTTGAAACAGTATAGGTGCCGCCTTCAATTTCATCGGCCTTTAACTTGCCCTGTCGGGCGCGGTTAGCAAGGTCGTTTACCTTTTTGGCAAGGCCAACTATGTTAAGCAAGTCAGCGTTTTTAATTACCGGCACAATTAAGTTACCGGTAGGTAAAGCGGCTGCCATACCTACGTTTATATCCTTCTTTAAAATAATGTTGCTGCCATCTACCGATGAGTTAACCATCGGAAAATCGCGCAGGGCTTTGCAAACGGCCTCAATAAATATGGGCGTAAAGGTTAAGTTCTCTCCATAAATATCCTGGAACTTCTTCTTCATTTTGTT
>CAZUHU010000100.1:3728-7656 GCA_964620645.1 uncultured Chitinophaga sp. | reverse complement strand
CCGGCAATGCTTTCCAGTTCAGCCATTGATATGCCTTCCTGGCGGGCAATGTTTAATACTAAAGGCGAGTAAAAACGGTCGCCACCTCCGCCTGTTGTAATCTGCGGCTGTGCGCTTGGTTTACTGCTTGTGCTAACGGTTGTTGTTTTTGCTTCTGTTTTTTGGGTAACCGGGGCGCTTGGCTTGCTGCCACCTGCGGCAGCTTCTGTTTCAATAACAGCCACGGCCTTGCCAACGGCTACCACATCGCCTTCTTTATATAATAGTTTAGAAAGGATTCCTGCCACAGGCGAAGGAACCTCAGAATCAACCTTATCTGTTGCTATTTCCAGTACAGCCTCATCCAATTGAATGCTGTCGCCTTCCTTCTTATTCCATTTTAAAATGGTTGCCTCGGTAATACTCTCACCCATTTTGGGCATAATGAGTTCAAACTGCGCCATTGCTTGTCATTTACTGGGGCTAAAATAATCGTTTTAGCTTAAGCCGATTCCTGAAGTATAAACAACCTTAACAGGTTAAGGGCCGAGTTGGCAAACACTCTTATATTTTCCATGCGCGATGGGAAGAACTGGAAACGCTTAGCCACAACTGTATCTTTGGTGCCAACGGCTATCCAAACGGTGCCGACCGGCTTATCCGGTGTTGCTCCATCCGGGCCGGCAATACCGCTAACTGCAATGCCGTAGGTGCTTTTGGTTTGCTGCAAAAGGCCGTTCAACATCTGGCGCACACATTCCTCGCTTACCGCTCCCCTGGCCTCCAGCATTTCTTTGTCTACGCCAAGCATATTCTTCTTCACGTCGTACGAATAGCTGATAATGCTGCCCTCAAAATATTTTGAACTGCCGGGTATTGAAGTAAACAGGTGCGATATATAGCCCCCTGTGCAGCTTTCGGCACAACTTACTGTAGCGTTGCGTTCCATCAGCAGTTTACCTACAAAACTTTCCAGGCTCTCCTCCCCTTCGGTATAAACCAAATCGCCTAAAACGGCTTTCATTTTTTCCTTGTGCTCCTCTATTTCCTTACGCAGTTTGCCCCCCTCGCCTGAACCGGTAAGGCGCAATTTTACCACACCCAGGTTAGGCAGGTAAGCCAGTTTGATGTGGGCAGGTAACTGCTCCTCTACTTCTTTTAGCTTATTCGCTATCACTGACTCTCCCGCACCTGCCGTCATTAAAGTTTTATGAATGATTTTCGGAAACTCAAACCGCTCCTTTAACTTGGGCAGCACCTGTGTTTCCATCAGGTGTTTCATCTCATGCGGCACACCGGGCAGCGACACAAAAACTACTTCCTGCTTTTCAAACCACATACCCTGGGCGGTACCCCTCATATTGGGTAACATTAAACAGTCCTTGGGTATCATGGCCTGGCTGCGGTTCATCTCCAGCACTTCCTTACCGCGGCTTTCAAAAATTTTCACCATGCGCTCCCACACTTCCTCGTTTAACTCCAGCTCAGTATTAAAATACTCCACCAGTGTTTTCTTGGTAATATCATCCTTGGTGGGTCCAAGTCCACCCGTCATTAAAACAATCTGCGAAGTGCCTTTGGCACGCTCCAATGCACTTATAATCTGCAAGCCATCATCTCCGCAGCTTATAATTTCATGCAGCTTAACCCCCAATGCACTAAACTGCGCACCTATCCAGGCGCTATTGGTGTCCACAATCTGCCCAATCAAAATTTCATCTCCTATTGTAATTACTGTTGCTTTCATACTTCTTCATTATACCGGCTATAAATCCTGGTACGCATTATTTTTTCGCTGAATTTTCAAATCCTTAAGGGTTGCACTCTTAGGGTGCAGTAATATGGTAAACTGTTGGTACGGCGATGTAGGTAATGCAGGGGTATAGGTAAAGCTAAGTTCCCAGCAATGCAGGTCGCGTATTACACTAATGTTGGTTAAGGTTACCTGCTTTCTTGTAATATCAAAACCGGTACTCACCGCTACCTTCCAATGTTTCGTCAAATTAAAGTCGGCCTGCGCATTTACTGCCTGTACAGTAATAATAGTATCGGGGTTAAAAGTGGTACCTCGGGTTAAATTAAAACGGTAGCTGAGGTTAACATTCCACGGTATATCAAAGTCGTAAATCTGGTTAGGGTTATAGCTCACATAATCTGCCACATAACCGGGCTGTAAATTACTTATAGGCTCGGTAGTAGGCCGCATTTTGCTGTGCAGCGACATGCTGGCACTTATGTTAGCGCTGTAAAAGCGCAATAAACGCTTACTGCGGGCGTACTCAAAGGTGTTTATGCGATGATTGAAAGAATCGGTGGTATATGGGTCAAAAATCGCATTAAAGTTTAAGTTAATAAGGTTAAATATCCTGGAGGATACTGCTGTAAGATTAAAGAAACCCAGGCGCATACTATCAGCAGCAAAGTTGTAGCTGCCTGTTAAACTTATCTGGTCTAACAATCCCACCTTTTTCTCATTGTTCACAGTATCTTTTTTAGAAAACACCTTCATTTCAAGGTTGTTCATCAACCCAAAGGAAATCGAACCCTCCTGCCCGGGGCCCGGCACACCATAAACCGGGTTGGGGTCAAATACATGATACAAAGCAAAATTTTGTCCGGTGGTATCAATCTGTACCGTTTTGTAATAACGCCAGAACGGTTTACCAAAATCAGGATGGTAATTAAAAGCTACTGTTGGCGTAAACACATGCTTAATTGCCTTTAGCTTACTGTTTTTGAATTTGAATATGCCAATGATTTTAGTGCTTAAAGAAACCGAGGCATTAAAGTTACGGGCTGAGTTAAACTTCCAGGCGGTATCGGTGCGCACATAACCGCTCGTATCGCCTGTTACCCAGGTTTTGGTTGTACTGCGGAAGTAAGTGCGTTCCTGGTAATCGAAAGAAGGGTTTACGTTTAGATACTTAAACAACGTAATGGGCGCATCCACTCTAAAAGTTTGGTTAACGCCCATCGAAAGTTTATTGGCTACATCGTTTTTAAAGATGAGTGAATCCTTAGTGCTTAAGTTATTGGTAAACTCAAAGGCATAGGTAAAGCCGATGTTCTCGTACCACTTGGGTTTACCTACCTGTATTTTAGCTTTAAACGGCGCTACACGGCTCATGGATAAACGCACTGTTGGTATGGTAAAAGATATATCACGCGTCAGCAGGTTTTGCGAATGGCGGATACCAATGGATAGGTTGAACGGCGATTTAGGGAATGAATGGGAGTAGTTAACGCTGCTGCTGAAAGAAGTATTTAGCAAACGTTGGTCGAAGTTACCTACGCTTTGGTTGTAATCCGCACTTTGCACCTGCACACTTGCGCCAAAAGTAGAGTTAGGCATAGACCGAGGGTCCTGCGTATGTGTCCAGATAAAACTGTAGGAGTTGCTGGCCTTTGCATGGGGCAGGTCAGGATCTGCTGGATTGTTCCGCAGATAGTTAAACGCAATAGCGCCGCTAAACTTGTAACGCAGGTTGTAACTGGCTGCTACCCCTCCGCCAAAAGTTCCGTTGGTCGAAATCATTTCCGTAAACTTTAAGGAGAGGTAATCATTAACGGCCCAGTAGTAGCCGCCATTACGCAAAAAGAACCCGTGCAGGTTGTCCTGCCCGTACTCAGGCACTACTAAACCGCTTCTACGCCCCTGCTTTACCGGGAAGAGGCCAAAAGGTAAAACCAGCGGGGTTGGCACATCGCCTACCCATAAGTTAGCCGGCCCTGTTACTAAAACCTTATTGGGCACAACCTTCACCTTTTTGGCTTTAAAGTAAAAGTGCGGGTGGTCAAGGTCGCAGGTGGTGTATTTTGACGATTGCCCGAACCACTCGTCGTACTCATTCTTTTTAACCGAAGTGCTATGGATGTAGGCTTCCCCTTCTTTAGTAGTAACCTCGTAAACAATGCCCTTCTTGGTTTTGAAGTTATACTTCATCTTCCG
>CAZUHU010000100.1:0-3628 GCA_964620645.1 uncultured Chitinophaga sp. | reverse complement strand
TCGTTCCGGCTGATGGTATCCGAAACAATTAGCTGCATGCTATCGTTTAAGGAAAGTGAATCTGAACCGAGATTCGCGCGCAGATCTGGCTTTTTCAGGCTGTCCTGCGCAAAACCGAGAGTAGAATTTATGAAGTTTGGAGCCTGAGTGCATCTTGCATTCAATAAATTAGACAGTAATAGCGTTACTGTTGTTAAAAACAACAGTGCCATAGGGTTTGAATGCTTTATGCTAAGGTATATTTGGCGTAACAACTTCAAATTTGCGGCTGGAAATATATAGTTTGCTTCAATGCTGAATAGATGAAAATGCTGCGTCAAAAATAAAAAATCCGAAACGTGAGATTTCAGCACTTATTGTACATCCTACTCCTTTTGGCGTTCACTTCTGTAAACGCTAACAATAATTTTGCGCTGAAAACGGTGGTTATAGACGCCGGCCACGGTGGTAAGGACCCCGGCGCAAGCGGCCCCGGCAAAACCAACGAAAAAGATATTGCCCTTGTTGTTGCCTTAAAACTTGGTGATTACATACAACGCCATTTCCCAGATGTAAATGTTATTTATACACGAAAAACCGATGTTTTTCTTGAGTTACATGAACGTGCCGAAATAGCCAATAAGGCAAAAGCCGACCTTTTTATTGCCATACACATTAACTCTTCTCCAAACTCAGAAGCCTACGGCTCAAGCTGCTATGTTTTAGGGTTACACCGTACTGAGGCTAACCTTGAAGTGGCAAAACGCGAAAACGCGGTTATTAATCTGGAAGAAGATAAAGACAAGAACTACGAGTTTGATCCTAACTCCCCTGAAGGCCACATTATCATGAGCATGAAGCAGAATGCTTTTTTAGACCAAAGCATTGACCTGGCCAGCAAGGTAGAAAACCAGATGGAAAACTACGGCAAACGCAAAAGCCTTGGCGTTAAGCAAGCAGGCTTTTATGTGCTTTATAAAACCACCATGCCAAGCATTTTGGCTGAGATCGGCTTTATCTCCAACACCGAAGAGGAAAAATTCCTGAACTCAGTTAAAGGCCAGGACTTGATTGCCACCTCGCTGTTTAATGCTTTTAAGGATTACAAGTTTGAAATGGAGAACAGCGAAGGCGAGCAGTTTGTTACCGAACAAACCCAACCAACCAAAACTGTTGCCGCTGTTGATACCACTTCGGTTAAAAAAGCACCGGAAAATAAAACCGGCACCAATCCTGTGGCCGAAAACAAAACCACTAACACTACCACAGAAAATAAAACAAATCCCGTTGGTACTAATGCTGAGGTTGGTACTTCAACCAACAAAGACCCTCTGCCCTACGTAACCACAACTGCAGGTAACAAAATCCGTAAGCCGATTGAAAACGCAAGCGGAGGCGGTAAGGCCACAAAATCTATCGTAGCTGATGATGTGCAGCCTATTTATGTTAAACCAAGCAACCTCAACCCGTTCGACACTACTTCTTTAAGCAGTTTGTTAGACAAGTCAGGCAATCCTAAATCAGGAACCGGAGACCCAAAAACGGAGAACAAGCCTAAAACAACAAATACCAATAACAATACTACTGCCAACAACACAAATGCCGGCAACAATAACACGGCAGCTAATAATACACCTGTAGAACCTAAAACTACCGAGGTGAAAAGCGAAGGTAAGTCGCCGCTGGTGCCTGAACATAAGGCTGAAAACGGCACCATATTTAAAATACAGTTGTTTGCTCTAAAAGGTGGTTTGAAGGAATACGACAAGGTATCCAAGTTATTTACGGTACTATCGGCCGAAGAATTGCCTAATGGCTTTACGCGCTACTATGGCGGTGATGTTAAAACTTACACCGAAGCCAAAAAGCTACTGGACGTAGCTAAAGGTGCAGGCTATAATGCTGCATTTATAGTGGGCTTCAAGAACGGCAACCGCATGGGCCCCGATGAAATGAAGGCCTTGGAATAGCCTTTACCACTTTCCTGCATTTTTATTTCTCTTTCAAAAACATATTTTTGGCGAAAACAATCTATACGTGAGTAATCAGGTAAAAGTCGGTATTTTCTCTACGGTTGCTATTGCCATATTCGTACTTGGCTTTTACTTTCTTAAAGGTATTGACCTTTTTGAACGCAAAAATTACTACTACGCCGTTTACGACCGTGTTGACGGTTTATATAAATCTAACCTGGTAGAAATTAATGGTTTCCCCGTTGGCCGCGTTGGCGATATGAAACGCGACCCTATTACCGGTAAGATTGTTGTGCGCCTTGACCTTGAAAAAGACCTGCTGGTTCCTAAAAGTGACAGCACCATTGCACAGCTGTTTTCTACTGACTTTTTCGGCACCAAAAAAATTGCCCTGGTAATGGGCAGTTCTGATAAGTACTTCGAGGACGGCGATACGATACACACCTATTTCAAACGCGATTTAACCGACCAGATAGGCTCGCAAATTGACCCTATAATGCGCGATGTGCAGCATATGGTTCCTACCCTGGATACCACCGTTAGCGACATACGCAAACTGTTTGATGAGCGCAACCCTAAAAGTGTTTACACTACGCTTAATGAGGTAAACATGGCTATTGCCAAAATAAATGTGATACTGGATGCCAACCAGCAAAACATTCAGCTATCAATTGCCAGCCTTAAAAGTATAATGGCCAATATTGAGAAGAATAACGACCAGATAACGGCTATTGTTAACAATGCCAACAAAATTACTGATTCACTTTCGCAGGCAAACCTCAAACAAACCATTCAAAACCTTAATTTGACAATTGCTCAGTTAAACGGTGTAGTAACTGACCTTAACAGCGGCAAAGGCACCTTAGGAAAAATAATTAAGGAAGATGGCCTGTATGTAAAGGTTGACTCTACAGTTTCAAGCTTAAACAACCTTTTAAAGGATGTTAAGAATCGTCCTTACCGTTATATCAACATCAACGTATTCGGAGGTAAAAAAGCCGAAGAAAGGAAAGAGAAAAAATACAACGAGTCAGGAAAGTAGAAGGGTGCCCGGAGAGGCATGTGCTGACTTAAATAATAAATGCTAACAGCACAATTATTGTGGAAATTGCCGTTAATCCTCAACATTCTTTTAAAACATCCATGCGATTAAAGGGCTTTACCTTTCCCTCATTTCTTACTCCTCATTTCTCATTTTTAATTTTTAATTTTTGCTTCCTGCTTCTTTTCTGTAGTTCTTCATTGGCACAAAGCACAGTTAGCCCGCCAACCACAGAAGGCGGCGAGAAAAAAGAAGTAGAAATTCTTAATGCTGATTACCTGAAGTTTCAGGAAATTGATGGTAAGAAATACACCAAACTGGTGGGCAATGTGCAGCTTAAGCAGGATGAGATTTTGATGTGGTGCGATAGCGCTACCCTGGATAAAGAAACAAACTCTGTAGATGCCTGGGGCCATATACATATTCAACAGGATACAGTAAACGCATATTCCAATGTGCTACACCATGATGGCAATAAAAAATTCGCACGCTTAACGGGCAATGCCAGACTAACCGACTCGCGCATGGTGCTAACCACCAAAGAACTTTTTTACGATGTAAAAGGCAAGGTGGCATACTACCTGCAGGACGGTGTAATTACAAGAGATAGCACTGTTATTACCAGCCATAAGGG
>CAZUHU010000099.1:0-13513 GCA_964620645.1 uncultured Chitinophaga sp. | reverse complement strand
AGTTGGTGAAGAGCAGGCAGAGGTAAGCATGAGGTTCTTTCCCTTGCTTGGGCGTTCCCGCCAACCCAAAAGAGGCTTCGACAAGCTCAGCCTGACATTACCTTACTCCAACACAAATTTGCTTTTGTGCTCAAAGTCGGTGTGTTTATCAAAGGCAAAGCCTACATAACGGGCCTCGTTAGCAGCACCTTCTAAGGTCAGGGTGCTGCGGCCGTATTCTTTGCCTTTATCGTCGTACACTTTTACCGAAACGATTTGCTTAAAGTTTTTGTTGAAGATAACATACACAGTTAGCGAGTCCTCCTCGGCACCATCGTGCAGTTTAAACTTTTCGGTTTGCAGGCCGGCTTCCTTCAGCTTATCGCTAACCACCACTTCGCTTTGCAGGGTTTCGTCAATGCCTTCGCCTACACCTTGTACAAATTCGGTAGCGCCCTCGCCAACGGTTTGGCCGGTTTCATTAATTATTTCTTTGGCTTTCTCCTTGGTTCGGTTGCAGGATGCCAGCAGGCAAACAAGCATTACCGCTATAAGCAGTTGTTTCATGGGGTGGTGTTTGGTGGGGTAAAGGTATAAAGTAGACGAAAATTCAAGTAACGTTTCAGGTCAGCATCATAGTAAAGCATTTAAAAATCAGCGATTTACATCCTTATTGAGCGTCGGAGCATGCTCCCCGGTCTCTTTCCCGGTATTCCCTTGCTTTTTAGAGGCAAAAGGTTATCTTTGCCGTCCATTTTTAATAACCCCGCCTATCCTACCCGCTAATATCGGCGGCCGGGCAGGCACTAAAAGCAGACAAACATGCAGCAGTATGAAACTGTATTCATTCTGACTCCTATCCTTTCAGAGGAGGGTGCAAAGAAGTCGATCAACGCTTACGTTGATTTGCTGAAAAGCCAGGGAGCAGAAATTATTCACCAGGAACACTGGGGTCTAAAAAATCTTCGTTACCAGATCGGTAAGAAGAACACCGGCATTTATCACGTAGTTGAGTACAAAGGCACCGGCAAAGCTGTCGACACTTTGGAAATCGCTTTCCGCCGTGATGAGAACGTGCTGCGCTACCTTACCATTAAGTTGGATAAGTACGCCGTTAAATACAACGACGACAAGCGCGCCGGCCTGGTAGGACGTAACAAAAAAGTAGCTAACACTCAAAAATCAGAAGCGGAGGTATAGTATGGCAACACAAAGTGATATCAAATATTTGACCGCCACCAAGATTGGTGTTATCAAGAAAAAATACTGCCGTTTCAAGAAAAACGGTATCCGTTATATTGACTACAAAGACCCTGAGTTTTTGTTGAAGTTTATTAACGAGCAAGGTAAAATTTACCCTCGCCGTTTAACAGGCAACTCGCTTAAGTTCCAGCGTAAAATA
This sequence comes from uncultured Chitinophaga sp., assembly GCA_964620645.1. Taxonomy (GTDB): domain Bacteria; phylum Bacteroidota; class Bacteroidia; order Chitinophagales; family LD1; genus Bog-950. The sequence goes on along the minus strand of CAZUHU010000099.1, from coordinate 12,132 downwards.
TCGCAGGCTATTAAGCGCGCACGCCACTTAAGTTTGCTGCCTTACGTAGCCGACTTGTTGAAATAATGGTTAAACCCTTTTAAAGCAAGAAACAATGGAAGTTATCCTAATAAAAAACGTTGAGAAGCTGGGCTACACCGACGACGTGGTGAAAGTAAAGCCGGGCTTTGCATTAAACTATCTTATACCACAGGGTTTTGCCGTTATTAAAAACGACAGCACCATGGCGCAATTAGGCAGCCGTATTAAGGCTTCTGAAAAGCGTGAAGCAAAACTGCTTGTGCAGTTAAACGAAATAGTTGCCCGCCTGCAAGGCGCCCAGTTAAAAATTGGTGCCAAGGTTGGTACTACCGGTAAAATTTTCGGTAGCGTTAGCGCTTACCACGTTGCAGAAGCTATTAAAAACAACTGCGCTGTGGAAGTTGACCGCCGCAAAATCAATATTGTGGAAGGCGAAGTAAAAAGCTTAGGCAATTACACTGCCGAGGTTGGTATTGGCCCTAACCACAAAGTAACTGTGAACTTTGAAGTGGTAGCTGAATAATCTGCCAAAAAATCACAACATAAAAATGAAGCCCTGCCGTTATAGGCAGGGTTTTTTATTTTAGACAATTACCTATTATTGCTACACAGCCCAAAATGAATACAGCCTTAAAATTATTGCCTACAAAGGGTTTTCTGCGTCCTGTTTTGGTCTGTGTTCTGCTGTCTGTAGTCTTTTGTCTTTCAGTTCAGGCTCAGTTAAATTTCGAATTTTTAGAGGGTAAGTTTTTACTTAAAGGCCAGGTGGTGGATATTGCCAGCGGCAAGCCCGTGGGCTTTGCCAACATTATGGTAAACAACAGCGGCAAAGGCATTACCTGCGATAACGAGGGCCGTTTCTCTATTTATGTGTATGTAAAGGACACCTTAAAGTTTACCTCGGTAGGTTACCTGGCAAAAACGGTTTATGCCTATAACATTGATAGCGCCGATATGTACACCCTGCAGGTTAAAATGGCGCCCGATGTTATAAAACTTAAGACTGCTGAAATTTATTACTGGGGCGACCGCCGGAAATTTGACGATGCTTTTATGGCTGCCAAGGACATGAATAAGGTAACCATACCGGGCATTGCGCCACCTAAGTACAGCAACAAACCACCCAAGGCCAAGTTCACTAATCCCATTTCGTTTTTATACGAGCACGTTAAAAAGCGCCGTGCTGCCAACCCCGATTTTAAGCCTTAGCGCTTAAACAAGCATGGCACCGGGTATACCAAACCACTCATACACTTCAACTATCAAGCGGCCGGCCTGCACAGCAGGGTCCTGTTTGGCAAGTTGCATTACTTCCTCCTTATCGGTAGAGTTATAAATGCCAATGCTTCTTATTTCGGGATGATCGGGCAACGGCCCGTTAATTAGCAGTATGCCTTGCTCCCTTAGTGTAAACAGGTGTTTAAGGTGGGCTAACTGTATAGCTTCAACCTCCTGTTCAGATTGGTTGCGCCTGGGGCCGTTTTTCTTTACTACCAATGTGTACTGCTTGCCTTTGGCAATTTGCTGCTGTATGTATTCATCGGTTATTTCCTGCATCACCTGTATTTTTTAAGGTTGGCTAAATGCTGCCACCTCCCGAAAATAAGGGTTATTGCAATCAGTTACCGTTCAACAGATTTTTGCGCTAACGTTTAAACCGCCACGCTTATCACAAGGTTCAACACCTTGTTCAATAGCTTATCGCGCAGGCGCAGTAGTTGCACTTCATCGGCAGTGTCTATATCACCCAGGCGCCACTCAAGCCTTTTATCGGCTGCAACATCCAGTATGTATTCAGGCGTACCCAGGGTAATTACAAAATCATAATGAAAGTCGGGCACATCGCGCACGCTCTTGGTAGTGTGCAGGTGCATAGCATCATAGCCAAGGCGCTTGCTTAGTTCAAGGGCGCTGGGGTCTAAGTGTGCAGCCGGCCTTATGCCGGCGCTAAAGGCGTTTATCTCATCATCGCGGTATAGCTTCACAATAGCCTCGGCCATTTGGCTCCACAGGGCATTATCTTTACAAACAAACAGTATGTAGGTTTTATTTCGCATATCTTTCTTCTTACAAAGAAGCTGCATCTGTTTTACCGCCGCTTCAACTTAACTTTAAGAAATAAACAAGCGCCCTTACCCTGGCTATCATAAAAGCTACGGTATATCCGGCTGTTTGGCGCGCTTCTTGCTATTTTGCAGCACTAAAAAAACGAACATGTTAGATCAACTCGTAAAGCTGGTAACCGAAAACGCGCAGGATGCTATTGTAAACAACAATGCTGTACCTAACCAATTTAATGACGCAGCTATAAGCGAAACTTCAAACGTTATACAAAATCAGTTAACGCAAGCCGTTAGCCAGGGCAAGCTGCAGGATGTGCTTGGCCTTTTCGGCAACGCTCAAAATATGGGCAGCAACCCGCTGGTGGGCAATATCGTATCGCAGCTAAGCGGTAGCCTTAGCAGCAAGTTTGGCGTAGCCGGCGGCGATGCACAGGGTATAGCTTCTCAATTGGTGCCGCTTATTTTAGGTAAGCTGGTAAACAAAACCAACGACCCTAACGATGCCTCCTTCAACATCAACGATATTATGGGCAACTTAAGCGGTGGCAAAGGCGCACAGGGTATTGATTTTGGCAACATCGTTTCGCAAATGCAGCAAGGTGGCGGTATCGACTTAGGCGGCCTAGCTTCTCAATTTTTGGGTGGCGATAAACAAACCGGCGGTCTTGGCGATATGCTGGGCGGTTTCCTGGGTAAGTAAACATCATACTTGCCCTAAAGGGTATTTTTCAAAATCACAAATCACTTCTATTATTTTTGCGCTCTTACATCCAAAGCATTGAACCGCATACTGATAATAGATGATGAAGAGAAGCTGCGCAGCCTTATGGCGCGTATAATAAGTACGGAGGGCTTCGAGGTTCAACAGGCGGCTGACTGCAAAAGCGCATTAAAAAAACTGGAACATACCGATACCGATGTGGTGCTGTGCGATGTAAAGCTACCTGACGGTAGCGGCATTGAACTTTTAAAACAGATAAAAGAGAAATACCCGGCCATTGAAGTAATTGTACTTACTGCCTATGGCAATATACCCGATGGGGTGCAAGCCATTAAAAACGGCGCGTTCGACTACATCGTTAAAGGCGATGATAACGATAAGATTATCCCTCTGCTTAACCGCGCGCTTGAAAAGGCCGAACTTTCCAAACGCATTAAGCAATTAGAAAAACAGTTGGGCGCTAAACATTCGTTTGATGCCATTACAGGTAAGTCTAAAGCTATTATACAGGCTATAGAACTTGCAGAGAAGGTAGCTGCTACTGATGCTACCGTTTTATTGAATGGCGAAACCGGCACCGGTAAAGAGGTTTTTGCGCAGGCCATACACCAGGCAAGCAGCCGTGCCTCAAAAAACTTTGTAGCTATCAACTGCTCGGCCTTTAGTAAGGAGTTGCTGGAAAGCGAAATGTTCGGGCATAAGGCCGGTGCGTTTACCGGCGCCGTTAAGGACCGCAAAGGCCTTTTTGAAGAAGCCAACCAGGGCACTATTTTTTTAGATGAGATAGGCGAAATGCCGCTGGAACTACAGGCCAAGTTATTGCGCGTTTTAGAAAGCGGCGAGTTTATAAAAGTAGGAGAAACCAAAACCACCCGGGTAGATGTGCGCATTATAGCGGCAACCAACCGCAACCTGCAAAACGAAATACAGGCCGGCCACTTTCGCGAAGATTTATTCTATCGCGTTTCTGCATTTCAGATAAGCCTGCCTGCGTTAAGGGAACGCGTAGCCGATATTGAGCCATTGGCTAAACACTTTGCTGCCCTGTTTGCAGCAAAAACAAATAAGAAAATTCCTACCCTCTCCGCTTCCTTTCTCGAAAAACTGAAGCTGCACTCCTTTCCCGGCAACATAAGGGAACTCAAAAACATTATTGAGCGCAGTGTTATCCTTTCTAATACCGATGAACTTGGCATTGAAACATTACCTTACGAAATACAAATAGCGGAATCGTTCTCTGCTAAAGGAAAAACACTTTCTGCCTTCGATCTTTCCAGTGTAGAAAAACTGCACATCCAAAAGGTGCTTAACTATACTAATGGCAACAAAACCGAAGCCGCCAAACTGCTGGGCATAGGCACTGCCACTTTGTACCGCAAAATTGAAGAGTACAAGCTTTAAATCCTCTCATTTTGAAATGCCCACCCTCTCATTTTGATAGGGTTTAGGACATATGTAAAACCAAGGTCCCCTGCGGCCTAAACCTCAAACCCTTATCCGGCAAGGCTTTCAAGCCATTAAAGGCATTGCAACATCAACATGGCACCCCCTTCGCCTTTATGCTGCCAAATTCTGTTGTATGATAACCGCATTACTTACCGGCCTTGGGCTGTTCGGCTTCTTCCTCCTCTTTAAAACAGTAACCCTTTTGCAAAAAATTTAAACCACTAACCTATGCTCGCCCTCTTCGCAGTTTCATTATTGGTGTTTGCATACCTGCTGTATGTATTAATCAAACCTGAAAAATTCTGAACCTATGGCTTCACAAATTATTGGCATCCTGCTCATCTTTCTGCTGGCCGTTTTAATCGCTATACCGCTGGGGCGCTACATCGCCCGCGTTTACAATGGCGATAAAACCTGGTTAGACTTTCTCTTCAATCCTATCGAAAAACTGTTTTTTAAGCTAAGCCGTATTGATGCGCTTAAGGAAATGACCTGGCAGCAGCACTTAAAAGCCATGCTTACTCTTAATGCTGTTTGGTTTTTATGGTGCATGTTCTGCCTTACCAACCAAAGCTGGCTGCCCTGGAACCCCGACGGCAACCCGGATATGTCAGCCGATCTTGCATTTAACACCACAATATCCTTTGTAGTAAACTGCAACCTGCAACACTACAGTGGCGAAACCGGTGTAAGCTATTTCTCACAGATATTCTGCCTCATGTTCATGCAGTTTGTAAGCGCAGGAACAGGCCTTGCCATGGGCGCTGTGGTATTAAACGCCATGCGCGAGCGCACCGCCACCGGGCTTGGTAACTTCTGGAGTTACTTTCTTAAATCATGCACCCGCATTCTGCTTCCCCTGTCATTTATATTGGCAATATTTCTTGCCTTTAACGGCACACCTAACAACATTGAAGGTAAAGACACCCTGGTAACCTTGCAGGGCGATACCGTGCAGATTTCACGCGGGCCCGCTGCAGCCATGATAGCTATTAAACAAATAGGCACTAACGGCGGTGGTTACTTTGGCGTTAACAGTGCGCACCCCTTAGAGAATCCAAACTACATTACCAATGCTGTAGAAAACATTGCTATCATCCTCATACCCATAGCTTTTGTTTTTGCGCTGGGTTTTTACCTCAAAAAACAAAAACTGGCACTCACCATCTTCGGGGTAATGACGCTCGGCTTCCTTGCCATAGGTGTCCCTATTGTTTACAGCGAAATGCAGGCTAACCCCAAAATAGAAGCTCTGGGCGTTTCGCAACCTGCCGGTAATATGGAAGGTAAAGAAGTTCGCCTTGGCGCCCCCGCAACAGCGCTTTGGGGTGTAAGCACAACCGCCACTTCTAACGGCTCGGTTAACGGCATGCACGATAGCTTTATGCCACTAAGCGGCGGTTTACTAATGCTGGATATGATGGTTAACGCCCTGTATGGCGGTGTAGGGGTTGGCTTCCTCAACTTCTACATATTCATCATAGTGGCGGTGTTCATCTCCGGCATGATGGTAGGCCGCACGCCCGAATTCCTCGGTAAAAAAGTAGAAGCCCGCGAAATGAAAATTGCAGTGCTTACTACCTTGGTATCGCCAATACTTATACTGGGTGGTACTGCCTTAGCGGCTTATTTTGCCGCGCACGATAGTCCCATGGGCTGGTGGTTTAACGGCAACACAACAGGCTGGTTAAACAACCCGGGCTATCACGGCTTTTCCGAAATGTTGTATGAGTTTACCTCGGCCAACGCCAATAACGGCAGCGGCTTCGAAGGGCTCGGTGATAACAACCCCTTCTGGAATATCAGCACCGGCATTGTGCTGTTGTTAGGCCGCTTTCTTCCCATCATAGGCCCGGTGGCAATAGCGGGCTTATTGGCCGAAAAGAAATACATACCCGAAAGCGCCGGCACCTTAAAAACCGATACGCTCACCTTCGGGCTAATGGTATTTGCAGTAATAGCCATTGTTACAGCCCTGCTGTACTTCCCCGCTTTAGCGCTGGGCCCTTTGGCTGAACACTTCAGTATGATATAACTGTTTAATAGTATACAAATGAAAAACTCAAATAAATCTCTTTTCGAAAAAAGCATGGTAGCCGAAGCGTTGAAGCAGTCCTTCATCAAGCTTAACCCCGTTACCATGTTCCGCAACCCTGTAATGTTTACGGTAGAAGTTGGCACCGCCATAATGCTGGCCGTAACGGTTTACACAGCCATATCGGCTGATAACTCGCAGGGTAGTTTTGCTTACAACCTAACGGTGTTCCTTATACTGCTGTTTACTTTATTGTTTGCCAATTTTGCCGAGGCTATTGCCGAAGCGCGTGGCAAAGCCCAGGCCGAAAGCCTTCGCAAAACCCGCGAGGAAACCAAAGCCCGGGTAGTAACAAACAATAGTGAGGGTTTTGATGTGGATACCGAAAACAAAATTTCCTCTCAACTTAAAAAAGGCGATGTATTTATCTGCGAAGCCGGTGATATAATACCTACGGATGGTGAAATTATTGAAGGCCTTGCCACCATTGATGAAAGTGCCATTACCGGCGAAAGCGCCCCTGTAATACGCGAAGCAGGCGGCGATAAAAGCAGCGTAACAGGCGGCACAAAAGTACTTAGCGACCGTATTAAAGTTTTGGTTACCACATCTCCCGGCGAAAGCTTTCTGGATAAAATGATTGCCCTGGTTGAGGGGGCCAGCCGCCAAAAAACACCCAACGAAATTGCACTTACCATTCTGTTGGCAGGCTTTACACTGGTGTTTGTTATTGTGTGTGTTACCCTGCAGCCTTTTGCGCAGTACGCACATACGCCCATCACTATTGCGGCCTTCATCTCGCTGTTTGTGTGCCTTATTCCAACCACCATTGGCGGCCTGCTATCTGCTATTGGTATAGCCGGTATGGACCGCGCCCTGCGCGCTAACGTAATTACCAAATCGGGCAAAGCTGTGGAAACTGCCGGCGATATTGATACCCTGTTGCTGGATAAAACCGGCACCATTACCATTGGTAACCGCAAGGCCACTAACTTTTACCCTGCCGACGGAGAAGATAAAAATGAGTTTATAAAAATCTGCGCACTAAGCTCCCTGTCTGATGATACCCCCGAAGGAAAATCTATTGTAGAACTGGCAGGTGCCGAAGGCAAAAGTCTTTCCATACAGGGCAGCACGCTTATAAAGTTTACGGCTGAAACACGCACCTCCGGTATTGATATGCCCGATGGAAGGCGCATCCGCAAAGGGGCTTTCGATGCCATAAAACGCATTACTGAAAATGCCGGCTATAGCGTACCTGCCGAAACTGCCGAAAAGGTGAAGAACATTTCTTCCAATGGCGGAACGCCGCTTGTGGTTTCTCTTAACGGGAAGGTAGTTGGCGTAATTGAACTACAGGACATCATTAAACCCGGCATACAGGAACGTTTCGACCGCCTGCGTAAAATGGGTGTAAAAACGGTAATGGTTACCGGCGATAATCCTTTAACTGCAAAATACATTGCCGAAAAAGCCGGTGTAGATGATTTTATTGCTGAGGCAAAACCTGAAGATAAAATGAACTACATCCGCAAGGAACAACAATCCGGCAAGCTGGTGGCTATGATGGGCGATGGCACTAATGATGCACCCGCCCTGGCACAGGCTGATGTTGGCGTAGCCATGAACAGCGGTACGCAGGCCGCCAAAGAAGCAGGCAACATGGTGGATTTGGATAACGACCCCACTAAGCTTATTGAGGTAGTGGAAATTGGCAAACAACTGTTGATGACAAGGGGAACCTTAACCACCTTTTCCATTGCTAATGATGTAGCCAAGTATTTTGCCATTGTGCCGGCATTGTTTATCGCATCCATTCCTGCAATGCAGGGTCTTAATATCATGCACCTTCACTCGCCTGAAAGTGCAATTCTCTCGGCAGTAATTTTTAACGCGCTTATTATACCGGCGCTTATTCCGCTGGCTTTGCGCGGCGTTACCTACAAACCCATTGGGGCAAGTGCATTGTTAAGGCGTAACCTTTTTGTTTATGGGGTAGGCGGTGTTATAGTGCCCTTTATCGGCATAAAACTTATCGATCTCTTCGTCTCCATGTTTCTGTAACCAACACTAAATAGTAGTAATATGAAAAACAATATCATCTCTTCACTTCTTATAAGTTTCTGGTGCCTGCTTTTCTTCAGTGTTATTTACACTGCCTCCGTAGCCGGTGTAGCCTGGTTTACCGCACCTAACCACGGCCGCGGGCAAACGCTTAGCCTCAATGGCTGCGTGGTGGGTTACGCGCAGGTGGGTCAAAAATTTACGGATGATAAATACTTTAATGGCCGTCCTTCAGCTGTTGAATACAATGCAGCAGGCAGTGGCGGCAGCAACAAGGGTCCCACCAATCCCTATTACCTGGCTACCGTGCAGCAGCGTATTGATACCTTTATGGCGCACAATCCCGATGTTAAGAAAGAGCAAATCCCTTCTGAGTTGGTAACTGCCTCGGGCAGCGGGCTTGATCCTCACCTTTCTCCCGAAGCTGCCTTAATTCAGGTCAATCGTATTGCCAAAGTGAGAAACATCAGCGCGCAAAAGCTGGTAGCCTTGGTAAATAGCAGTACTATTAAACCGGCAATGGGTTTTTTTGGTGTTCCGGTGGTTAATGTATTGGCGTTAAACATTTCTTTAGATAACTTAAGTAACCAATAAATATGAAACGCATAATCATTATTGCTGCCCTTGCAGGCTTCTTCATTTCCGCCTCAGCGCAAAGCAGCATTAGCCCTGCTGATCGAGAAGCTCTGATTAAAGAAATCAGACAACAAATACTGGATTCATTACGTGTTGGCAATACTGCTTCAATTGCTAACTACGATAGTGCAAAAGAAGAAAAAGTAAAACCCTGGAAAGGCACGCTTGAACTAAGCGGATATGTTGAGGCCTACTACCTGTTCGATATCAATCGCCCTAAAAGCGGCAACAGGCCATCGTTTATCTACAGCCATAACCGCCATAATGAGTTAAACATAAACCATGCTTACATTAAGCTTAATTACAGCGCGCAGCGTCTACGTGCTAATGTAGCTTTAATGGCAGGCACCTATGCCAACGCTAACCTGGCTGCTGAGCCCGGTGTAATCAAAAACATTTACGAAGCTAATGCAGGCATCAACCTGCTTAAGAAAAAACAGCTTTGGCTGGATGCCGGCATCTTTGGTTCGCATATAGGTTTCGAAAGTGCAGTAGGTAAAGATTGCTGGAACATGACACGCAGCATACTTGCCGATAATTCCCCTTATTACGAAAGCGGGCTTAAACTTACTTACGCTGCTGATAACGGCAACTTTTTAGCCAGCGCTTTGGTGTTAAACGGCTGGCAGCGCATACAGCGCGTTGGCGGCAGTTCGCTGCCTTCCTTCGGCTGGCAGGTGCAAGGCACCGTGGCCGGCAAACTGGTACTCAACTCCTCCTCTTTCATCGGCACCGATAAACCGGACAGCAGCCGTCAAATGCGTTATTTTCATAATTTATACGCCATCTACAATCCGGTAAGTCAGTTTGGCCTTACCCTTGGTTTTGATATAGGTGCTGAGCAGCAGGCCAAAGGAAGCAAGCAATACAACCTGTGGTACAGCCCCGTGCTTATAGCACGCATTACTCCAATCGAAAAGCTGGCCATAGCCGCAAGGGTAGAGTATTACAGCGATAGAAAAGGCGTGATAATTGCCACCGGCACGCCTAACGGTTTTGAAACACTGGGCTACTCCTTAAACATAGATGTTATACCCATAGCCAATGCCATGATACGGGTAGAAGGCCGGCTGCTGCAAAGCCGTAAGGACGATATCTTTGAACAGCGCAGCGGCAGCTTCACAAAACTTTATCCCACCGTTGGGTTTACCTTTGCTTATTCCTTCGCTCACCGCTTTCAGTAGTTATGGAAGAAATGCGCAAATCGGCTGAGGAGTTTCTCCAGCTCATCAAAAAATCGAGGCTGGGAAAATTCAAAATCTACATCGGTATGAGCGCCGGTGTAGGTAAAACCTACCGCATGTTACAGGAGGCGCACTCCCTGCTCAAAAACGGCATAGATGTAAAAATCGGTTATATCGAAACCCACTTCCGTAAAGAAACCCACGAACTTTTAGAGGGCCTTCCGCTTATACCAAGACGCACCCTTTTTTACAAAGGCAAGGAGCTGGATGAAATGGATGTGCAGGCCATTTTAAACCTGCGGCCCGAAGTAGTTATTGTGGATGAGCTGGCCCATACCAATATAGAAGGTAGTAAAAATGAAAAACGCTGGCAGGATGTATTGGAAATTCTGGAAGCCGGCATCAACGTTATTTCTGCTGTAAACATTCAGCACATCGAAAGTTTGAACGAAGAAGTAAAACTGATAACCGGCATTGATGTTACGGAAAGAATACCCGACAAAGTTTTAGCCCTTGCGGATGAAGTGGTTAACATTGACCTTACTGCTGATGAATTGATAACCCGGCTTAAGGAAGGTAAAATTTACAGGCAGGAAAAAATACAGGCTGCCCTCAACAACTTCTTTAAACCCGAACACATTTTACAGTTACGCGAGTTAGCCCTTAAAGAAGTAGCCGGGCAGGTGGAACGCAAGGTAGAAAAGGAAGTACCCAAACAATCTAAAATGCGCGCCGAACGTTTTTTGGCATGTATATCATCCAATAGCGAAACAGCGCGGAAGGTGATACGCAAAACCGCGCGTTTAGCAAGCTACTATAATAGCGGCTGGTATGTTTTGTATGTACAAACCGCAAAGGAGAACAGTGAGAAAATACCTTTAGATGTGCAGCGCCACCTTATCAATAACTTTAAATTGGCAACCGAGTTAGGCGCAGGCGTAATACAGGTAAAGGACAACAGCGTGGCTAACGCCATTATTAAAACCACTAAGGAACAAGGCATTACCACCATTTGCATCGGTAAGCCGCATTTAAACATCGTACAGATAATTTTAAGCACCGGTATATTTAATCAGTTGCTTACCCAACTTTCCAGTAACGATGTGGACGTAATTATACTATCGTAAAGCACTTTTATGAGCGTAAAAACAAAAATCCGTTTAGGCCTTCTCTTTCTGCTGGCAATCATTTTTTTGCTGGCAGGTGCGGGCAGTTATTACATAAACCGCCTGGCCGATGAATCGAAAGATATACTGAAGGATAACTACAACACCCTGCAATACACCAAAAACATGATTGAAGCGCTTGACCGCCCCGAAGGGCCGGAGGCCATCCGCATTTTTGAAGCAAACCTGGTGCTGCAGGAAAACAACATTACCGAACAGGGCGAACAGGAAGCCACCCGAAAAATGCGTGAATTGTTTGAAGCGTATAAAGCAGGCAATGGCGGAGAGAATACTAAAACCGATTTGCGCAAACGCATACTGGGCGTGCAGGAACTGAACATGAAAGCCATCGTTCAAAAAAATGATTTGATAACGCAAAAAACAAAAACGGCCTTCGCTTATATATCGCTATTGGGCACCATTTGCTTTCTGCTCAGCTTTACCTTCGTTATCAATTTTCCGCGCTGGATTGCCGACCCCATCGCCCGCCTTACTGAGGGCATAAAGAGAATTGCCGCTAAAGATTACAGCACCCGTATCGAGGTTTCGTCGAAAGATGAATTTGGCGAAGTAGCCTCCGCTTTTAATACTATGGCGGCCGAACTTAACGCCTGGGAGCACAGCAATGTTTCAAAACTGATGTTTGAAAAAAGCAGAATTGAAACCATCATCAACAATATGCAGGACCCCGTTATAGGATTGGATGCCGAACGCAAAATTCTGTTCGTAAATACAATGGCAGAAAATCTTCTTATGCTTAAAAAGAAGGAGATGGTAGGCAAATATGCGCCGGACC
>CAZUHU010000098.1:0-13937 GCA_964620645.1 uncultured Chitinophaga sp. | reverse complement strand
TGGTTGTTGGTTAACTCGTCGCACTGCACTAAGCAGAACGGCCCGATAACCGTACCGATAATAGCAGGGCTGGTAGAACGCACACGAATGTAATAACCACAGCCGGGAGGTACGTTTTGCGGTATAAGGCCCGATACATTACCCGGAGGGAAGCCGGGATAAGATTGGTTATCGGGGTTATTGCCCAATTGATAAGGGTTGGCAAAACTGCCGTTGGCATCAGATAACTCAGCAATGTAGTGGTTGTTAATGCCAAACACACCTATGGAGTTAAACTTCACATCTATTACACTAAGTATACAGGTAGTGTCATTATCATTCATTACCGGGGCGTTTAGGGTAAATACCGATTCCGGACAGTCGAGAATAGTAAAGCAAACAGAGGTATCGCCTATAATTTGAGGTTCAGGGCTTATTCTGTTCAGGCGTATCCTAAAGCAATTGCCTACAACGTTGTTAGGCACCTTAAAGCCCGTTACCCCTGTGCTGTCGGGGGCCGAAATTGTAACTACGCCTTCGTTAATCGGGTTGGCGAAGTTACCGTTGGCATCGCTTAATTCAATCTGGTATTGCCCATCGCATAAAGGAGCGCTTAACTCATAAGAGAAAAATATGAAGTTGTCCTGGCAAACAGAATCGGAGAACAACTGTGTAATACTGAGGTGCACCGGGTTGTTTACGTTATCGTAAGTGCCCACAGCAATAATATCATCAATACTAAAAGAAACATTGGCTGTGCCGGCTGCAGGGTTTACCCAGCGGAAACCCAACTGCAGGTTCTGCACATTGTTAAAGGCAGGGTCCTGTATAATCTCGTATTTCCACTTGCTTTGGTTGTTGTATTTGGTTTGCCCTGTTTTAACCCATGGGCCTCCATCTATACTGTAATAAACTTCGCCGTAGGCATTGGCATCGCCTTCGCATAGCCAGAAGAAGGTGAAGATAACATCGCTCATGCCCAGTGTGCAAAACGGGCTGCCCAGGTAAGTAAAATGATCGCTGGCTGCTGATGGGTTCCAGTTAGCGTTAGCTATACCGGCCCCGGCATTAGAATCATAAATGTGCAGATAAGAAGAGTTGGGCGCACCGTTTATCTGTCCGCTAACAATACTATCCTGAGGGGGCGTATTTGGGTACGTTGGTTGGCCATCGTAATCAGCGTTAATAGTCCACTGGTTGCTGCCGCTATTGGTGCCCACACCTGCACCGTTCAGTACAAATGAGCCGCCGCCGTTCTCAAAACTTTCAGTTAATAAAAGTATTTGTTGCTGCGCGCACAGGCCATACACAGTAAAAAACGCGGTAAGGAAAAGTAAAAACCTTTTCACTTTATTTATTTATAATGAATAAAATATATCTATCAATAAACCGGTGTTTTTACATCCGGCTATTCTCCATAAATCAACTTGCCGTCCAGTTCGCCAATAATTCTGAACTCCGTGCGGCGGTTCAACTGGTGGCAAGGGCAATCTCCGCTTTGGTCCATCGGGCACTCTGTATATTTAGAACAGTCGTCCAACGTTTTTGTTTCTCCATAGCCTTTAGGCTGTATTCTTTCCTTTGGTATACCACGCTCATTAATCAGGTAATTCACACAGCTTTCAGCACGTTTTTGCGAAAGGTTAAGGTTGTATTCGTCAGAACCCCTGGTATCAGTATGCGAGCTGAGCTCGATAATGATAGTAGGGTTCTCCATTAAGATGTTGTAAAGTGTATCTAACGTTGCTTTCGACTCAGGGCGAAGGTCCCATTTATCGAAATCGTAGTAGATATTGTTTAGCCTGTAGGCTTTCTCCTTGTCCATCTTCTTCAGGTATATATCAACCACCAGCGTATCGCTTTTGGTTACCCCCTGCGTGCTAAAGGTTTGAGAAGAAGCGAAGTAGCCTTCTTTAGTAGCGGCTACCTTGTAAAGTTTTTCTGTTTTAAGATTGAAGAAGTAGGGCTCATCTCCGCGAGATGAGTCGGTGTTTATCACTACATCGCCTTCCTTTAGGTTCTCGCTACGCAAAGACAGGTTGATGGCAGCACCACTGATGTTTTGCTTGGTAGCATCATCAATTACATGGCCTTTTACTGCTACCCATATGCGGCGGTCGTATTTGTAACCGAAAATATCGAAGCAGCAGGTTTTACCACGCACAGAGAATATTCCCGGACGGTTAGAAACCAAATAGCCATCCTCAGAGTTCTTGCCATAGCGGAAGTAATTGTCATCACAAGGCGAGTTGAAAGGCGCTCCCATGTTTTCGGGGTTGGTATTGTACCTGCCTGAAGCATCAGCCTGCGACTTAAAAATATCGGAACCACCCATGCTTATCCAGCCGTTGGAGCTGAAAAACAGGGTGTTGGTCTTAGGGTCGAAAAAAGGAGTAACCTCATCACGGTCGGTATTTATTTTACTGCCCGCATTTTTAGATGGCATAAACTCGCCATTCTTTTTCATGGTGCTGTACCAAATATCACTACCACCTTTGCCTCCGTCGCGTGTGGAAACAAAGTAAAGTACTTCGTTACCGCCAACTTTAGCCAGGTAAGGCTGCGTATTACTTGCGCCTTTCAGGTTTATATCTTCATTCAGTGGTTTGCCGCTTTGCCATTCGCCTTCCTTGCGTTCGCTCATGTATATCTGGCAATCGGGCTTAAGCAAGCCGCCATCGCAAATGGTATAAAAAAATCTGCGGCCATCTTCAGAGAATGCCGGGTTAGAAATGTGTTTGCCTTCCTGGCTTAGTGCTTTAAACTGTATGGCCGGGCTGTAATTGTCACCGTCCATATGGCTTACATACATTTTCATCAACACGTTTTCCTTCTTTTCGTCGCTACGGTCAGGCTTTATCCATAAAACGGTATCGGAATGGATAGAGGCAAAAAACAGTGAATCGCCGTCCAGTGCCGGAGCCATATCTCCGTAGTTGGAGTTTATTTCATTGCCGAAATGCGTAAGCTTTACAAAGGGATCGGGCTTCGCTTCCTTAATAGCGAAGTTGCAGCCATCAATTTCAAGCCTTGCCCACTTCTTCATTTTTACCGCATCTTCTTTATCCTTATAAATTTTGGTAAAGCGCTGGAACATAGCGATAGCATCCTTATAGTTGCCCTGCATTTTGGTATTTAACGCAGCATAGTAAAGGTCAACCATATTGCCTGAAGAATCGGCTTCGTAAGCCTGCAGAAAATACTTTGCGGCATTCTCGTAATCGCGCGCTAAAAAATAAGATTGCGCCAGCTTAGGAAGTACGGAGGTTTCTGCAGGGTCGTTTTTCAGTATCTCCAGGTATAAGTCAGTTGCCGAAAAAATACTGCCGGTATTGAAGGCTTCTTCCGCTGCCTTCATGTATTTCTTCTTATTGTATTTTTCATCAGCAGCTTTACTGCCGGCTGTAAGCAGCAGCAAAAGCACAAACACTAAAGCAGGGCGGGTAAAAATTCTCATGTTCAGTTTCCTGATTACATCATTGGGCATGGCACCAACACAGGGTAGTTCAGGCCTTTTGACTTAATAAATCCGGTATAAATAATTGCCAGTTCAAATGCCCCGCGGCCATCAGTAGCGGGCTTCAAGGTTGATGTATTGATGTCATAGGCCGCCATAACGCGCACTTTGTAATACTCTATACCGGCAGTAACAATGGCTGCATCCTTGCCGGTTACACGGCCCCATGCGCCAATGCTTGCTATAAGTTCAGACTTGGCCACCGGCATGTGGTATTCAAATGAGCTGCCGAAGTTTATTTCCTGGTTTTTAAGTTGGTATTGGTAGATAAAGTTGGGGCAGATGTAAAAATTTTTGTAGGCTTTAATACGGATGCCCTCGTGCACGGTAAAGCGCATTGCCCTGGTTACTTTTTGGCCCAGGAAAGATTCCTTAGGCGCTACCAGGTGATAAACCGTAAAGCCGGTCATAAAGCCAACAACATCCTTTATAGTGCTTTGGTGTAAAAAGCCGGCGCTCATATCAAAGTAGCCAATGTTGGGCTTGCTGAAGTTTTCGCCATTGCTTTGTGTAAGGTCAAAATCCTGTCCGTTAAATTGAGTAGGGAAGGCCAGCTGCTGCCATTTAAGGCTTTTTTGAGTATAGCCGAGAGCCACGCCCAGGCCTAAGAAATGTCTATGGTCTTTATCTAGCCCCTTATGAAAGGCAGCACTTACCATTCCACTATTCATGGTCAGTTTTCCATCACCGCTACGGTCTCCGGTAAAAACACCGCCTACGCCAAAAATGTCATTCTTTAGTTTGGTTTGCAGCAGTTTAATATCAAATGAGCCTGAATAGGTAACAAACGGGGTAGAAATGCTGCGCCATTGGTTGCGGTAAATGCCGGCAGCACGGTAAGTGCCGTCATTAACACCCGAAAGTGCCGGATTTAAGTTAAGCGGGCTGGCGTAAAACATACTAAAGTGTATGTCCTGCGCATAGGCTTGCACGCTTATTAATAGTAAAAAAGCAATGCGGGTAAAAAGCTTCAAGGGCGTAGATTTTACTGCTGAAATAAAAATATAAAATTCTTACGCTACCAAAAACAAAATGCTTTTTATATTCGGAAATAATTTAACCAGCATATGAGAGCTATTTATGCCTTAGCGGCCGTTGTTTTCTTTCTTTCTGTTCAGGGGTGCAAGCAGTGTATAGAATGCTATAAGTACCCTGCCCCTACCGAAAAGCTGTGCAAGAAGGATTTTGCTTCGGACGATAGCTACAGCCAGGCCTTTCATTACCTTGAGGGTAACGGTTACGATTGCAAATAATCAGCTTTTCTTTTTCAGCTTAGCCATGTAAAACCCGTCGAAGCCCGATTGGGCAGGCGATATTGACTTTTCTTCCAGCAATTCATATTGGTTGTTCCGTTGCAGAAAGGCGCGTATTTGCTCACCATTTTCCGTAGGTAGAATGCTGCAGGTAGAATACACCATAATTCCCCCCGGCTTAAGCATGGTGGTGTAGGAATCTAATATACCGGCTTGTGCCTTTTTAATTTCCTCAATAAACTCCGGCGTCAATTTCCATTTAGCATCGGGCTTTCGTCTTAAAACTCCTGTGCCGGAACAGGGCACATCCAGCAGCAATCGGTCAGCCTTATTGGCCAGCAGTTCAATTGTGTCAGGCTCCGCAACGCTAACGCTTAATGTACTTACGCCGCCCCGTTGTGCGCGGCGCTTTAAATCTTCCAGCTTGCGCGCATTAATATCCAGCGCTGTTATTTTACCCTTATTGCCCATTAATGCGGCTATGTGCAATGTTTTACCGCCGCCACCTGCGCAGGCATCAATCACCTGTATGCCTTCTTTTACGTCCAGAAAGGGGGCCACTAATTGCGAGGATGCATCCTGAATTTCGAACCAGCCGCTGCTATAGGTAAAATGGTTTCTGAAATTCTTTTTACCGGATATAATTAAGGCATCAGGCTGGCCCGGTATTTCATCATAATCAATTCCTTCTTTATCAAATACAGCCACTAACGAAGCTCGTGTGGTGCGCAGGGTATTAATGCGTATGCTGAATTTTGCCGGTTGGTTTAAAGCGTGAATTTCAGCAGGCCAGCTTGCACCCATTTCTTTGCTGCCTAGTTCATCCAGCCAATCGGGTACGGACTCCTTTATCTTTGTAATACTTTCAGCTTCCCCTTTTTTTGCGAGTACTTTGGCCGCGTCAATAGCCTTAAACTCTTCCCAATCAGGTAACTCTATTCCCTGTAAAATAAGCTTAGCTCCAAGTAGTTTTATCAGGGCATCAACATCAGTAACTGTTGTTTCGCTGCAGTATTCATACAAACGCTTATAACGCACTATGGTGTAAATGTTATCGGCTATAAAGGCTCTGTCTCGCGAGCCCCAGCCCTTATTGCTTTGTAAAATGTGCTCAACAGTGGTGTCGGCCTGCTTATTTAAAAGCAATATTTCGTTAAGGCCCTTAACTACGGCATTAATTAAGTTACGGTGGAATTTCAACGAGGATGTTTTATAAACTGTTAGCGCACGATAATCTTACCGGGGTATATGCGGTTGCCGTCCGTTATGCGAATAAAATAAACGCCGCTTGAAAAATCTGCAGTGTTTATCCTTACGTTACTTTTTGCAGTGTTTCTTTCAAAAAATACTCTTTCGCCCAGCACATTAAATACTTCTGTAACCGGTTGGTTAAAGTTGCCTTCGCTTAACGCACACACAAAATAATCCTGTGCAGGGTTAGGGTACAGCAGTAGCCTTTCAGCGGGCTTTGGAACATCTACGTTTACTAATGGTATGGTGCTGGTGTCCCAAAGCGAGTCGGAGTATAACATCATACCCCCGCGCGAATTACCGATAAGATATTCTGCTTTGCCATCCTGGTTAATATCAGCAATGGAGATAGTTGCTTTAGAACCCGCATCCTGCCCCAGTACGTTTGCATCAAGTAAAGTGAAGTTGGCGGTTAGGTCTGCAGTGTTCACCTCGTATTTATAAACTCTCCCCTCGTTACTGCCAATGTATAGAACGGTACTCGTCCCTTCTTTGGTAACAAAGGGGCTGCTGTAGCCATCTGTAAAACCGGGCACGGTAACATTAATACCACCAAAGAAACTGATAGAAGAATCCGGATGAAACTGCGCATTGAATTTAGTGCCGAAGTTGTGGAAGTAAGTTAGCTTGCCATCCTTGCGGCCCACTACAAGGTCATTTACTGAGTCACCATCCATATCATAAATAAAAGGAGCGCTGTAGTTACCAATGTCCAGGTTAAAATATTGAGGAGTAGTAGGATTAGGGCCAAATTTGGCTAACTGCCCGCCGGTATTTCTGAAATAGTATAAAAAGCCTTGCGATTCGCCAAGCAGCAAGTCCTTAAAGCCGTCACCATCCAAATCGCCAAAGCCGGGATGTACCGCAATAAGGTTAAGGCTATCGAAGTGGTTGTAACTTTCAGTAACCATTTCAAAGCGTGGTGTAGTTAAGGTGCCTGTGTTTTGATAAATGGCCAGTGTTGACTTATAAGTATTAAACGGCCTGAAATATCCATAATTTCCTACCACAATATCCATAAGGCCATCGCCATTAAAATCAAAAAAGTAAGGCTTCGAATCGGTGCCGAAGTCAGTAAAGTGGCGTACTAAAAAGCTATCATTCACGTATTGAAACTGACAGGCTTGTTCCGTATTGTAATAAGCCATAACATTCATTACATCGCGCCCGCCGGCTTTAGCGTTGGGGGCAATCAACAAGTCTTCCAGTCCATCGCCGTTAAGATCTGCACCAAAACCGGCAGGGTAGGTTGGCATTAATATAGGGGTGCCGCAGGAAGGGAATAAGGAATCCCATGAACAGGCCTGCGCAAAGGAACTATCGCCGCAGTTGTGTATAAAGGCAAGGTTATCGTAACCGATGTTGCCGTTAAGCAAGTCTACATCATGGTCATTATCTGCATCAAAGCTGTAGATGGTATTACCGGCATGGCGTTGCCCATCAGGCGGGGCTTGCTGGCCGCTTCCTCCGCCTCCTTTACAGCTAACGTTTAAAACAATACTGTTGCTTATGGAATTTTGTGCAAACAGCCCCCAGCACATGGTGTTTTCAATATATTTAAGTGAATCGTAGGCATAGTGCGGATCACCGGGGTGTTCGGCAAACTGGTTTTCATAATACTCTACCGATGAACCAAAAATGCCATAGGTTAAAACATCTAAATCGCCATCGCGGTTAACGTCCACAAAGGCAGGTATGTCGTCAATATTGGTCCAAATGTTTACGTTGTATTGGCCATCGTTATATAATAACAAGGGGCTTACTAAATCAAAGTGCAGTTCGTTGTTTACCAGGCTGCCTTTAAAAACCCGTGTGCCCGTATTTTCATGCGTAAATATGTCGGGGATGCTGTCGAAGTTATAATCACGTATAACAGCCCAGGCATTTAAATCGGCCGGGAACAGGCTTTCATATTGCGGGGCGTAAAGATAAGAGGTATCGCCCTGGCCTGCGGTTTTCAAATAAGTGAGCACCTTATCGCCAACCCTGTCAAACACAAAAAGGTCCATCAGGTCATCGTGGTTCAAATCTATTTCTGAAAACTGGGGTGAGTTTAAACCTCCCATCCACGGGGTGCGGAACTCGATACTGTTGCGTTCAACCGGAACGCTTATTACTCTGTATTTTGGGCCTTGCGAAAAAGCCGAAAAAAGCAGGGAACACAGCAGCGCTGTAAATACGTGTTTCATACTTACGAAGATGGGAATAATTAAGAATTAGTTGCGGCAATTAACAAGGAAATAGTGCCCGGCCTTGCCTAGCGCAGAAACTCGTGGAATACCATGTAAACCCCTATGGCAACCAGCGCCCAACCGAACATTATACGAAGCTTTTGTGTTGGCACTTTTGCCTGTAAGGCATGCCCTATAAATACGCCCGTAACCGAGAAGGCTGAAAAACCCGCTAACAGCAACCAGTCAATATGTGGGTTTATACTTAAATCGCCAATGAACCCTACCAGGGAGTTGACCGCCACTAACACCAGGGAAGTGCCAATGGCTTTTTTTAAATCAAGGTTGGCGTAGTGCATTAAAGCGGGGGTCATAAGAAAGCCGCCCCCGGCACCTACCATACCTAAAAAAGTCCCCAATAAAACGGCATACATTACCAGTTTACTATGGCTTAAACTGCGCGGTTCCGAATCGCTTTCAGCCGGGGGCTTGGCAAAAATCATTTTGTAGGCCGCAATAAAAATGGCAACCGAAAGCAACAAAAGAATAAGGTGGTCTTTATCCAGCGTAAAACTGCCTACGGTAAAAATTTCGTGCGGAATAGCTGGCAGCACAAAGCGGCGGATACAAAAAACCGTTACCAAAGAAGGGATGCCGTACCACAATACGGCTGAAAAGTCCACCATTTTTTTACGGATGTTTTGCACTGCGCCGCTGCTGGCGGTTACGCCAACTAAAAAAAGTGAGTAGCCTGTGGCAACAGCAGCGCTTAACCCGAAAAAACCGGTAAGCGTAGGAACGGAAAGAAGAGCCCCGCCACCACCTAATAAACCCAGCACTAAACCCGTAAGCAGTGCGCCTATATAACCCAGTATATGGTTTAAATCCATTTAGTGGTAAAGATTCGGAAATAAACGGTAATAGCACAATCTTAGTAGCTTGATTGTTGTCATTACCAATTACGCACTAAAAAACTTCAATTTTAATTTCATTAACGCTTGCATGCGTCAATTAATTTTTAAATTCGCTGTATGCTAGTTGTAAAAAATATAATGATTTGTTGTTGCTGCCATTCGCTAACCGAGGGGTAGTTTATGCATTGATTTATATTGAGCAAAAGAGATGTAACCCTTCGTAACCCGAGGGGTTTTTTGTTTTAAAACGATATGTATGAAACCTGAGTCTTCAGTAAAGATTGATTTTAGCCGCCTGCCGTCGCGGGCATCAACGCACCGTTTTGTAGATGGCCTGGTGGACTACCTGTTTCCTGTAGAAGCTAATTTTAGTTTTAATGAGGACCTGCAAGATGAAAAGGCGGATAAACTTCGCCTGGTATTAAAAGGTTTGCTGGAGCCCGTCCATGTGCCTGTGGTAACCACTGATGAGCTGATTGACCAATTTTTTGCCGCTATACCATCAGTTTACACCAAGTTGATTAAGGATGCAGAGCTTTTTTTGCAAAGCGATCCTGCGGCTGAGTGTATTGAAGAGGTGATATTGGCCTATCCCGGCTTTTACGCTATTACTGTTTACCGTATTGCGCACGAGTTGGTAAAACTTAATGTGCCCATTATACCGCGCATTATTACCGAATATGCTCATGCTAAAACGGGTATTGACATACACCCCGGTGCACAAATTGGTTTTCCCTTTTTTATTGACCACGGTACTGGGGTGGTAATAGGGCAAACTTCTGTTATAGGAAACTATGTTCGCGTTTACCAGGGCGTAACCCTTGGCGCCTTGGCAGTAAGGAAAGAGGGGCAAGGTGCAAAGCGGCACCCCACCATTGAAGACAATGTTATAATATACGCCGGTAGTTGTATACTGGGTGGTGACACAGTAATAGGGCACGATAGTGTTATTGGAGGTAATGTGTGGTTAACTCAAAGCATAGTGCCTTATTCTGTGGTTTACCACAAAAGTGAAGTACACATACGCGATAAAAGTGAAATGAATGGCGTGGTGGACTTCGTGATATAATTGCAGCGCTAAAAACTAAAGTTTATAAACCAACCAAACAAAATATACATTAATCGGTTATAGCAATTAGGTATCCCTTGCCATTAACCACTAACTATTTACTTAATTATGAAAGCAAACAACATTTTAGAAACTATTGGCAACACGCCTCACCTGCGTATTAATCGTTTGTACGGAAACCAACACGAAGTATGGATCAAATTAGAACGTAGTAACCCCGGTGGGAGTATTAAGGACAGGATAGCTTTATCGATGATAGAGGATGCCGAGCGCCGCGGATTGCTCAAACCCGGAAGCGTAATTGTGGAACCCACTTCCGGCAACACCGGAATTGGCCTTGCTTTGGTTGCTGCGGTGAAAGGCTATAAGTTGATATTGGTAATGCCCGAATCTATGAGCGTGGAAAGGCGCAGGCTTATGAAGGCATATGGGGCTACGTTTGAGCTAACCCCGCGTGAGAAAGGAATGAAAGGTGCTATAGAAAAAGCCAATGAACTTGCTGCAAGCATTCCTGGCTCGTGGGTGCCACAACAGTTCGATAACCCCGCAAACATTGAGGTGCATGTACGCACCACAGCGCAGGAGATATTAAAAGATTTTCCCGATGGTATTGATTACCTGATAACGGGTGTAGGAACCGGCGGGCACATAACGGGTGTAGCCCGCGTATTAAAAGAAAAGTTTCCTGCTCTTAAAGTGTTTGCGGTTGAACCTGCCCTTTCGCCCGTAATAAGTGGCGGCCAACCGTCACCACATCCAATTCAGGGTATAGGCGCAGGCTTTATCCCTGCTAACCTGGATACGAAAATTCTGGACGGCGTAATTACCGTAAGCAAAGAGGAAGCTTTCGAGTTTGCCATACGTGCCAGTAAGGAGGAAGGATTATTTGGCGGAATAAGCAGCGGAGCAACGCTTGCCGCCATTAGTAAAAAGCTGCCTGAAATTGCAGCAGGTAAAAAGATACTAGGCTTTAACTATGACACCGGCGAAAGGTATTTAAGTATAGAAGGC
Source organism: uncultured Chitinophaga sp. (assembly GCA_964620645.1). GTDB lineage: Bacteria > Bacteroidota > Bacteroidia > Chitinophagales > LD1 > Bog-950. The sequence continues at coordinate 2,772 of CAZUHU010000098.1, read as the reverse complement.
CTTTTTGAACTTTAGATGGTTTTTAGGTAGAAGCCCGTTGCGCATTTATTAATGCCGCGGGTTTTTTTATTGCTTTAAAGCGTTATCAATATCGCGCTTTAAAATGTTTTCAATACCCGGCAAGCCACCAACGTAGCTGTTTAATATTTTTCCGGTACGGCTGATAACCAGATGGGTGGGATATACACCTACCCCGAATTTATCTATAAGCGAAACTGCTTCAGGGCACACTTTATAGCTTATGGGCTGTTTGGCGATAAAGGCTTTTACCTTGCTTAGCTTCTCGTAGTTCGGTGCCAGAAAAACAATATCCTTCCGGCCTTTATATCTTTCTACAAGGCTATCTAAATCGGGCATTTCGTAAATGCAGGGTTTGCACAACGTAAACCAAAAGTTCATGACTACCACCTTGCCTTTTAAGTCATCCGAGTTTATTACAGTGCTGTCCATCAGGTAGGTTTCAAAGTAGGGCATCATATCGCCCACCTTAGGCCCGGGCAAATTTTCAGCCCCGGGAATTTTAGCAATGGTTTCGCGCTTGCCTTTGTCTGCAGCAGTGGCATTGCGCAGTTCATATTCGGTAATGCGTCCGCTTTTGTCGCGCACAGGGTCCAGCGTATAACTTCCTGTTGAAAGCATTTTGATTAAAGTGTTGTAGGGTATACGTGTTCCGAAAGAATCGCGCACCATAGTATGCTCATCAATCTGCACCCTGAAGGATGACTTTTGAGCACCTGCAGTGAAAAAGAAAAGGCTGAGTATAAATACCAAGCCGGCCAACTTCAAAGTCTTCATCCAATACATTATCGTCACCCTTTTTATTGATACGCAGTTATACTGCATTTGTTGTTACACAAATTTTCTGCCAATTGATTATAACAGAAATTTAATAATAGTTGGGTGAAAAAAACGTTCAATAGGGTAAATCCCAAACATGAAAAACCTAAGCCTGTGTTTTGCACTATTAACCCTTAGTTGCACTGCGCCCTACCAACAGGCAAATCAACCTGCAATGGATGTTTCCCAGCATAATAAGTATAGCTGGAAACAGAGTTATAGCCCCGAGAATAAATTGGTTAATCGAATACCTGCGCCACAAGGTTACGAGAGAAAATCCGTTGAGAAAAGAAGTTTTGCTGATTGGTTGCGTAATCTGCCGTTAAAGCCGGGGCACCCTGATGTGATGCTTTATAATGGTGAGAAAAAGAACAGGCAGGATGTGCACTTTGCCGTAGTTGATATTGACGCCGGCAATAAAGATTTGCAGCAATGCGCCGATGCTGTTATTCGTTTACGGGCGGAATATTTATTTGCACAAAAAGACTTTGATGCCATTCACTTCAATTTCACCAATGGCTGGCGTTGCGATTACACCAAATGGCGTCAGGGCTTTCGCCCTAAATTAAGCAACAACCTGGTTGAATGGGAAAAAACGGCTAAGGCTGATGACTCGTATGCATCGTTTAAGGATTACCTGCAAACGGTGTTTAATTATTGTGGCACTAATTCACTAAGCTTTGAGATGAAAGCAGTGGCAAAAGTGCACGATATTAAGGCCGGCGACGTGTTTATTAAAGGTGGTTTTCCCGGGCATGCCGTTATCGTGTTAGATGTGGCTGAGAATTCCAAAGGCGAAAAGGTATTCCTGTTGGCCCAAAGCTATATGCCTGCACAGGACGTACACGTCCTTGTAAATCCTAACAGTAAGGAATTGTCGCCTTGGTATTCCGAGAAGTTTTTTGAGGTACTAGCCACACCCGAATGGACCTTCTATGCACAGGATTTAAAAACCTGGTAGACAAATAGTTGCACTGGCTGACAAAAATCATTTAGAATTAGTCTAAATAAATTTGAAATATCGCACTGCACGTATAGATTTGCCACTATTTAGACAAATTCTAAACAACAGCGGATGCGAAAAATACTTACCCTATTATCGGCTTTGGTGCTGCTTACTTTCTCGGCCTGTAAAAAAGACAAAGGGCCTAGTGAGGAGCTTAAAAAGCAGGCCATTTCTAATTACGCCAACATAGTTTACAATAACTATTCCGATGCCTTGGCCAAAGCCCAGGTTTTAAAAACTAAAGTAGATGGCTTTGTTGCCAACCCAACGCAAGCAGGTTTTGATGAAGCTAAGCAAGCCTGGTTGGATGCGCGTGTACCTTACGGGCAAACGGAAGTTTACCGTTTTTACGGAGGCCCGATAGATGATGCCAATGGACCCGAAGGTTTGCTGAATGCCTGGCCAATGGATGAAAGCTTTGTAGATTATGTTCAGGGTAATGCCAATGCAGGAATTATAAATGACCTTGTTACTTATCCTTCAATAACCAAGAGTTTAATTGAAAGCCTGAATGAAAGTGGGGGTGAAACCAATATTAGTTGTGGCTACCATGCGGTTGAGTTTTTGCTATGGGGGCAGGATTTCAGCTCCTCTTCAGCCGGTAGCCGCCCTTATACAGATTACTTAACCAGCGGCGGCACGGCCAATAATCAGGCACGCAGGGGAGAATATCTGAAAGCCTGCACCGATTTAATTGTCGAGCATCTGCAATATGTTACTGAGGCCTGGGCGCCAAACAGCAATAACTACCGCAAAGATTTTGAGAACGGAAACACCGACCTGGCTTTAACGCATATAATACAAGGCATGGGCTTTCTTTCGAAAGGAGAATTGGCCGGCGAACGTTTGGAGGTGGCTTATGATTCGCAACTTTCGGAGGACGAGCACTCCTGCTTTAGTGATAATACCCATACCGATGTACGTATGAA
>CAZUHU010000097.1:642-13969 GCA_964620645.1 uncultured Chitinophaga sp. | reverse complement strand
CCATTGGTAACCTCAAGCGTAATTACGGAGACCAAAACAGGGGAGAAGTAAACGTAGATGCTGCCGGCAATATTTATGTAGCCAGTTGCACCAAATCGGCGGATTTTCCGGTTAGCGCAGGGGCTATTCAAAGCACCAACAATGGAAACCAGGATGGTTGCGCGTTTAAATTAAATACGGATTGCTCGCAGTTACTATGGTGCACTTATTTAGGTGGCTCAAACGACGATGCCTGCTACTCACTTGATTTAGGGCCGAACGGAACACTATACGTTGCAGGTGGTTCTATGAGCAGTAATTTCCCAACCACTGCAGGTGCCCTGCACACTTCTTATATGGGCGGCCAATACGATGGTTTTATGGCCCTTATTAATGCAACGGGTACGCAACTGCTTAATTCAACCTATATGGGTACGGGTGGAGATGACCAGGTTTACTTTGTGAAACTGGATGCGGCAGGCAACGTTTATTGCGTTGGCCAAACTACAGGTAACTACCCCGTTGTAAACGCCACTTATTCTAATCCCGCAAGCGGACAGTTCATTACCAAACTAAACCCTGCTTTAAACAGCGTTTTCTACTCTACTGTTTTTGGCAACGGCAATGGGTTGCCTAATATTTCGCCAACTGCTTTTTTAGTTGATACCTGCGAAAATATTTATGTGGCCGGATGGGGTAACTCAACCAACAGTATCTTTTCGCAATATGGTTTTCCGGCAAACAATATGTTTAACATGCCGCTAACCTCCGATGCGTATCAAAGCACTACCGATGGCATCGACTTTTACTTTATAGTGCTTTCTAAAAACGCGCAGAACCTTTTATACGGTTCCTACTTCGGCGGCGCGGGTAACGGCGTTAACACAGGTATCGAGCATGTGGATGGTGGCACCAGCCGTTTTGATAAGCGTGGTGTAATTTACGAGGCCATGTGTGCAGGTTGTGGCGGTAATTCACTTACGCCTACATCACCCGGTGTATGGGCCCCTAATAACATGAGCAGTAATTGTAATGAGTTGGGGTTAAAAATGGCATTTAATTTATCCGGCACCAGTGTTGAGTTGCAGGCCTACCCCCGCGCTACAGGCTGTGTGCCGCTAACGGTGCAGTTTCAGGGTACTATCAGTAATGCGCAGTCTTTTACCTGGTATTTCGGCGATGGTGGCTCAAGCAGCCAGCAAAACCCGCAACACACGTATACCGATACCGGCACCTTTACCGTAATGTTGGTGGGTATAGACTCCAATTCCTGTAACCTATCCGACACCGCCTATATTGATGTGTGGGTGCGTGATGATTCGCTTACGGCTGATTTTCTACCAAACTTACAGGTAGACTGCGACAGCAATAAGGTGTTTCTTACTTCTTCTTCCTACGCTACTACAAGTTATTTCTGGAACCTGGGCGATGGGGCTACTTCCTCTAACGACTCTGTTACGCACTACTACACCAACCCGGGCAATTACAATGTTACGCTCATACTGTCCGATACCACCAAGTGCAACCTGCAGGATACATTTGTTTCGCAGGTGCACATACCGGCAAAAATTAACGCTAATCTGGCCATTACTGATGCGTATGGCTGCCGCCCTTTTACTACCAACTTTAGTACGCCATTTACTACCACAGCATCTTACCTCTGGGATTTTGGTGATAACACTTCCTCAACGCAAAACAGCGTAACGCATACGTTTACAACAGCCGATACTTTTGATATTGTGCTCATCGTTACTGATTCTACCTCATGCAACATAGCCGATACGGCCAATAGTACCGTAATTGTAATTGATTCTTCTGCTGATGCATCCTTCAACTTTAACCGCACATTTTATGGTTGCGATTCTGTAGAGGTTTTTGTATGGTCCACCTATAATGGTGAGGATGGTGAGCTGTGGGATTTTGGTGATGGCACGCAAGCCACCTCAGATTCTGTATCGCACATGTATACCACGGCCGGTACGTACACCATAACGCACTACCTTACAGATTTACAACAGGTATGCCACCCGGTAGATACGGAACAAATAGCGATAAGCCTGCTGCCGCTGAACATCTCTATTACGATACCTGACACCGGCGGGTGTTTGCCATTTACTGCTGAGTTTATTGGTAACTCAGCTTTGCTGAGCACTGATTTTACCTGGTATTTTGGCGATGGGGCAACGGGTACCGGCGATACGGCCCTTCATACCTACAATGGCCTTGGCACCTTTAGCGTTACCGTTGTAGCAATAGATACTAATGCTTGTGTTGGGGCCGATTCTGCCTTTGGACAGATAACGGTGATTGACGATTTTGTTTCGGCTGCCTTCGGTTTAAACATTTTAAATGATTGCGATTCGAACCTCGTTGTTGATTTACCAAACCAATCAGTAAATGCATTAAGCTATTTCTGGGATTTTGGCGATGGCACTACCTCCACGCAGCAAAATGAATCACACACTTACACTATGCCGGGCACTTATAATATTACCCTGGTTGCTGTTGACACAAACCGGTGCCACCCTATTGATTCGGTTACCAGGCCCGTTACCTTACTGCCTAATGTAGTGTTAGACTTTACAGTTAATGACGTGTGCCTTGGTTCTCCGGTGCAATTCAACAACCTAAGCAATCCGGCAGCGCAGTTTTTCTGGGCCTTTGGTGATAACAGCAATTCAACCCAGTACTCGCCTTCGCACAACTATTCAATAAATAGTGTTTACAGTGTTCGGCTGATTATAGTGGATTCCACGACCTGCGATGTACGCGATACCCTCGTTAAAGATGTAGTGGTGTACGCCCAGCCACAGGCTTTTTTCATTACACCCGGCGATTCGTTCAAATTTGAAAACCCTGTAGACTTTATTAATAAAAGTTTATTCTACGATTACCTGCTGTGGAGCTTTGGTGATGGAGATACATCTACCGAAGAGAACCCAACCCATGCATACGAAAGCATTTATGCTATGACGGTATGCTTGCGGGCTTACAATGATGTTTGTGCCGATACCTTCTGCAAAAATATCTTCATTACTTACGATGGGCTTTTAGGTGTGCCTAATGCATTCTCTCCAAACGGCGATGGTATTAATGATGTAATACGTTTAGAGGGACGTGGCATTGTGGAACTTACTTTCCGCATTTTTAACCGATGGGGGGAGAAGGTATTTGAAACGCACGACCAGAGTATAGGCTGGGATGGAACTTACAAAGGTGAATTGCAGGAAATGGAAGTGTATACTTATGCCGTAGAGGCAACTTTGATAAATGGACAAAGGGTACCGTTAAAAGGTAACATAACATTGGTGCGATAATGAGAACAGAACTTTTACTACATCTGGCCAGTAGCTTAAAATCCTCCAGCAGGATAAAGCTATTGCTATATATGCTAGTAAGTTGTGTTTCAGTATACGCCCAGGATGTGCATTTCACTCAATTCTTTACAAACCCCCTGGCGGTTAATCCCGGGCAAACGGGTTATTACGAAGGTAACTATCGCATTGGCCTTAATGCACGTATGCAGTGGCCCTGGGCTATAAGCAACAAAGTGTACAATTACCATACTGAAGCACCTTATGTCGATTTTTCATTCGGCGAGCGAAAAATTAAAGTGGGCTGGTTTGGTGTTGGTTTTAATTTCTTGAATGATGAAGCCGGTGATGGCCGCTTAACTTATCGGCGCTTTGGTTTAAGCGGCGCCTACCACCAGGCTTTTGATAAGGACCATCGCTATGTACTATCAGTGGGTGCCGGGGTTCACTACATTATTCGCTCTATAGATTTTTCAAAACTGTACTTCAACAATCAGTGGGTGGATGATTTTGGGTTTAATCTTTCTGCTGCTAATGGCGAACCTCTGCAACGTGAAAGTTTCAGCATGGTGGACCTTAGCGCAGGCTTAAATATGAATGCGCACGTTCATGAACAGGTTAACCTGGAGTTTGGCTTTGCCATGATGCATATTAACCGCCCCAAACATTCTTTTTTAGGTACACAGGAGAGGCTGGGTTTCCGCTACCAGGCTAATTTTGGCGCTACCTACTATATCAGCGAACGTTTGGATTTGAACCTGCACGCTTATTATACCTACGAAAAAAAGGCAAGCGAAGTAACCCTGGGTAGTATGCTGGGTTATGGCTTTTATAATGGCCGCCGTGGGTACGTTGAACATACCATCTATGGCGGTTTGTATTATCGCATTAAGGACGCACTGGCTCCACTGGTTGGTTATCAATTCCGCAAAACGCGCCTGCTGTTAAGTTACGATGTTACCTTATCCAAATTAATGACGCCCGGCCGGGCTAACGGTGGCCCTGAAATTTCTTTTGTGCACATCGGCAGTTGGCAACGCGAGTATGGAGGCAAGAAAGTGTTCTGCCCCAGCTTTAAACGCTAAGCAGCCTTACCAGGCTGCGCTTGGCTACAGGTAGCATTGTTTCCGGTAAAGGATAGCTCTGTTTAAATTCTACCGCGTACACCGCAGGGTTAGGCAGCTCACTGTTTTGAGCAATCAGCTTATACTTTACACTCTCGTAACTCTGTGTAATGCTGATGTCGTAATCAAAAAGAAAACGTGTTTGCATGCCGCGGAATTTTTCCTGCACGTTTTCAAAAATGGTAATACCGTAATAATAAACGCCTACTACCTTGCGCGGAAAGTCGGATAGAAAGAAATAACCTTCATCTTTTCGCAGTGGTATTATTCCTACCGGGAAAACCTCAATTTGCTCTTCCACCTCTTCATAAATTTCTCTGCCTAAATCCAGTCGTTTCTCCATTTCAGGTAGGGCAAAGGCCACAATATCATCTATCTCCCCCAGCAGTTCGTGGTCCTCAAACATTTGGTGGTATTCAATCTTAAACTTTTCAAAATCCAGTTTCGAAATCTCTTTTGGAAATCCCTTTGCTACGCTTTGCTTGGTTTCTTTAAACAGTTGCAGGTTGCGGTAATGCTCAACCAACTCAGCCAGTTTGGGATAAAGCTTTCGCTGGTCAAAGTTTTTTCCTACTTCCTGCAGGTAGGCCAGCAACAGGTATTTTTTATACTCAAAATCTATGCGGCCTTCAGTCAACCAATTATGATCAAGTGCTGCCATAAATGCTTTATTAAACTAAACGGAAATTACATACTTAAGTTGTTACCCGGTAATCAAAATTAACAGGGATGCCGGCCTTGTATAGTTCCTTTTGTGGATATCAGTTGCCCTAAAATGCCCCCTGAATTCAAAACACAATTAAGTTTGCAGTTATGAGCTATAAAAAAGTTACGGCAGAGGACATTTCCTTCTTCGGTTCAGCGGTTGGAGATGAAAATGTTTTCACGGATTTTGCCGCCATTGATAAGTATAGTCGCGATGAAACGGATGGTGTAGCCTTTCCGCCAGAAGTGGTACTTAAGCCTGCCAATGCGCAGGAGATAAGTGCTGTTATGGAATACTGTAACAGCAGGCTCATACCCGTTTCTCCCCGCGCAGCCGGTACCGGTTTAAGCGCTAATAGTCTTTGCATTAAGGGGGGCGTTATGCTGCTTACTGACCGCCTGAATAAAATACTGGAAATTGACGAACGCAACCTGCAGGTTACTACCGAGCCCGGAGTGATAACTGAAGCGCTGCAAAACACACTACAAGCAAAAGGGCTGTTTTACCCGGTGGATCCCAGTAGCCGGGGTAGCTGTTTTATAGGAGGCAATGTAGCCTGTAATAGCGGGGGGCCAAGGGCAGTTAAGTATGGCGTTGTAAAAGATTTTGTGCTTAACCTGGAGGTGGTATTACCCAACGGCGAGGTAATATGGACCGGGGCAAACACTCTTAAAAATTCTACCGGTTATAACTTAACGCAGTTGCTGGTGGGTAGCGAAGGGACCCTTGGCATTGTAACCAAAATTGTGCTGAAACTTTTGCCTTACCCGCAGTTTAATAATGTAATGCTGGCTCCGTTTAAAAGTATGGATGATGCCAGCGCAGCAGTAAGCGCTGTATTTCGTGCAGGTATAGTGCCAAGTTGTATTGAGTTTATGGAGCGCGATGCAGTTACTTATGTGATGAACTTTTTGGGCGATGTAAATATTCCGCTGGCGGATGATACCCAGGCTACTCTTTTAATAGAGGTGGATGGCAATGACCTGGATACCATTCAAAAAGATTGCGAAAGAATTTACGAGGTGCTTTCGGGTTTTGAGGTAGGCGAGATTTTGTTTGCAGATAACGAAGCACAGAAGATTGATTTGTGGCGTATGCGCCGTAACATAGCTTACGCGGTTAAAAAGACCAACATAACAGTTGAAGAGGATACGGTAGTGCCAAGGGCAGATTTACCTGTGCTGCTGAAACACATTAAAGAAGTGGGCGCTAAGTACAATTTCCGTTCTGTTTGCTATGGCCATGCCGGCGACGGTAATGTGCATGTGCGCATACTTAAGGACCAGCTTACCGATGAATACTGGAAAACCGAAGTGCCCAAAGGGATACGTGAAATTTTTGAAAAAGTAGTGGAGTTAAAGGGAACCATATCAGGAGAGCACGGCATAGGGTGGATACAGATACCCTATATGGATATCAAATTCCGCGAAATGCAGATGCAGTTGATGCGCGATATAAAGAAGGTCTTCGACCCCAATAACATCCTTAATCCCGGCAAAATTTTCGGATAGCTTTTTAAAGTTATTTTTTATTTATTTGAACCACATTTATATTTAAGAAAAACTAACTTATGAGAAACCTCTTCTACTTCGTTTTCGGTATTGCCCTTATCACCAGCATTAACTCGTGCAAAAAGTGTAACGAGTGTACACTTATGTGCCAAAACTGCACCCAGGGCGGATTTGTTTCAACTATATGCCGTACCGATTACTATTCGGACGCTGAATACCAGGCGGCCGTTAGTTCAGCTATAGCCGGCGGAAGCACTTGTGCTGCCGCAAACGAAACTGATAAGGTTTGCAACTCAGGCCTGTTTTTCAGAACGCTACAGAGCGCTGAAATATCACAGCGCGAGAATGCGGGCTGGAAGTGCGATTAAACCCCCGCTTTAACGCCTAAGCCACGCTAACAAAAATTATAGCGCTCTGAAATAACTTTACTATATCTTCGTTAGCCGAAGCGGTAATATTTCAGCGCATGATTAAAAAGTTATTGTTTTTTATGGTCTTCGCATCACTGGGCACTATTGCTTTTGCCCAGGATGATGAGTTACCACCACCCTCAAGTAAACCCGACCAGCGTAAGGAGAACCCCAACCTGCCGCCTAAGGATAATGATTTTCAAGGTTTTAAAGCCAAGAAGAAAGTTGACCTTTCCAAGTTTATTATTGAGCCCAACTTTAACCTTTCTATTGGCCAGGGCCGTATTGATTTTGGCCTTAGCCCCTATGTAGGCTACCAGATTTGGGCCCCCACAAAAGGAACACCGGGCAGCGGTTTATATGCAGGCGGCGGCTTAACTTATTTCTATTCAGGCTTTCGCAATATAGGCTTTACCGACCCCAGTGGCGGGCGCGTTTACTACGCTAATGCTAACTGGCATACTTTCGGCGGAGGAGCCTTTTTGCAGTATAATGTTTGGAGAGGCTTTTTCGTTCGCACTAAATTTGAAGTACTGCATCGCAGGTTAGATGATTTTTATAATGGCGGTGTTTACGTTCAAATGTTGCCTAATAACAATTACAAGGTTATCATCCCTAAAGTAGATAAAACCATTCCGGCTTTGTTGGTGGGTGCAGGGTACAACCTTTTACAAAGCAAAAATTTCTTCTTCCCTATCATGGTTTCTTATAACGTGCTTTATTCCGTAACGGATAAGAATTACTCCATTTACCCGCGCGGCCTTGTGGTGCAGCTAGGGTTTATAAATATCTTCTAACAAAAAGGCATCCCGGTAAAGGATGCCTTTTTTGTTAGCCTCGCCCGGCTTTATCTGCTTATTACTAATTGTTTAGTCAACCGTTTCTCCCCGCTCTTTATCTGCAGGTAATAAACGCCTGCCGCAAGGTTTGCCGTGTGTAGGGTAATAACGTTACCTGAACCGTTGCTTACTTCCATAACCTTTTGCCCTATAACATCAGTTATGGTTATGGTATTTAAAGCGGCATTGCTGCTAATAGTTACTGCATCATTGGCAGGGTTAGGGTAAACACTGCAGCTAAATAGTTCTGATAATTCCTGTATACCAACTGATTGATTTACCTGCACAGTTGTAGTTTGCTGGCAACCGCTATTGTCAGTTATGGTAGCGGTGTAGCTGCCCGCTGTTAAGTTGCTGGCGGTATTGCCGGTTTGGCCGTTGCTCCAGCTAACAGAATAAGGTGATGAGCCACCGCTGATATTGGTTACAGAAGCGCTTCCATTGGCCTGGCCCGGTGTAGCATCGGTGCTGGAGGTATTGAATTGTATTAAGGTAGAGCCTACTGTAACAGTAACCGGTGTGCGCTGCGAAAGGCAATCCTGCTCTCTCACCTCCCAATCATAAAAGAAGTAATAACGCGTTGCCGCGTTGGGGGCATTGTTGCCATAAATACTGATAATGCCGTTGCCATCTGTATAAGGGTAAGTGGCTCCTGCATCGTTGCGGTACAGGTTTACCGTATCACCCGTGCCTAGCTGGTAGGTTCCAGGTACCATGTCCAGGTTCAGCGTTATTCTGCTTCCGCCATTAGGACAAAATACGTTCCGGCTGGCAATAAATGCTCCTGACGAATCGCGCTGAACAATAGTACGGTAGCCATCACCTTGTGCGTAAACAAACACGCTTTCCAGTCTGCAGTTTTTAAACACCCTGAAACGCAAGGTGCGCGATGTATTCGTAAAGTTAGAACCTGTGCCAATGGTATTATCGGCCGGACCAACATTATAAACTGCCTGCGGTACAATCTCCTCGGCTGCATAAGTAGTATTGCTGCTAAGGTACGGTGTTGTAAATGGATTACCGGTGCCAACCAGGTTGCTGTTATTATCATACCAGTTTATGTTATTAACGGTAGATGCAGTTAATACAAATGAATCGGGATGGCAACCATTAATACTTGCTACAGTTGGGGCTGCCGGTTTGGTAACGTTTATGTAATTGGTTTTTGTTACCGTGCTTGGCCCAAAGCTATTGGTAGAAGTAAGCGTTACCGAGTAAGTGCCGCTGGTAACATAAATGTGTGTTGGGTGCTGATCGGTTGATGAAGTGCCGTCACCAAAATCCCACTGCCATGATGTTACACCACCTGTGGTAAGGTCAGTGAAATGAATAAGGCCTGAGCAGCTTTCGGTAACATCGGCCTTAAAGTTTGCCGTTGGGGCAGTGGTGGGTGCAATGCAATTCCAAAGCATGGTAAAGCCTGCTGCATTAGTGTTGTTGTCTGAATTTTGACGAACAGTTACTGATGGCCCTGAAGAAGTAATTGCTGTAGGTAAGTTAGTGCCTGTGTAAGAACCTATAACCGGGCTTGAAGTGTTAGGGCCATCATATACGTATACATAGTCGTAATCCTGTTCCATATTAAACTGGGTAAAGTTTAAAGTAACCTTGGCAGCGCCATATGGAGATATTGTAACCGTGGAATTGGAATTATCCGAATAATTGCCGCTTACACCACCATCATCGTAAACGGTACCGGTGCAGGCTGTTTGTTGCTGGTAGGTGCCGCTGTGTGGCATTACCACAACGCAAGGGTTAGATGAATTAATGCTGATAGGCGAAGAAGTGATGCTATCTATACCACATGCACCGCCATCAGCAACTAACTTAACGGTGTAATTGCCATAAGACGTATATACGTGGGTTGGATTTTGAGCGGTAGAGGTTGTTCCATCTCCAAAATCCCAGCTATAGGATGAACCATTGCTGGTGGTATTGGCAAAAGAAACTGTAAGTGGCACAATACATCCGCTTGATGGGTTTGGTGTAAACTGCGGCTGAACGCCAAAAGTGAAAGGGTCACCAACACCCACGGCATACCATGCATTGGTTACTGCGGTAGCTTCGGGCGAGCAGCCGCCGAATAAATCGTTAGCTGATTGAATGCTATAAAAGCGCGCATCTTCGTAATCAGCGCTGCTGGTTAAGTAATACACCATCGTCCGCCATGCAATTTGAGTTGCCTTGTGCCTGCCTATACCGCTAACGTTGTAAGCATCGCCAAGGTCGTTAGTGCCACTACCACCTTCTGATAAACGATAGTACCAGTGGTTCTGCACATTACTGTTGGTGTGTACGCCGCCATTATCTGCCGTACCGGTGTACCAATAAGTGCCGCCATAAGTATCAGGGTCGCCTTTTGAATTTGGGTTTTGCATACTGCGCAGGCTAACACCTATATCTTCACCTATTAACCAGTTGCCTGCGGTAGAATCGGCGTACCACTCTACGGCAGTCCCAAAAATATCGCTAAACGATTCGTTCAATGCGCCTGACTCATCCTGGTAATCAAGGTTAGCTGTGTATTGGTCTAACCCGTGCGAAATCTCATGACCTGTTATGTCCAAAGAAGTTAGTGGATCATAAGCTCCGCTGCCATCGCCAAAGTTCATGCTCTGTCCATCCCAAAATGCGTTTACATAGTTTTGGTCGTAGTGCACATATAGCGTTAAACGGAAACCATTATTATCAATGGAATTGCGCCCCATGCTTTGGTAAAAATCATAAGTCATTTCGCCACCGTAGTGTGCATCTGCCGCGTATTGATCTAAAGCGGCATTCGTATTATTCCAGAAGTTATCGGTATCAGTAAAGTCAACAGCAGCATTATGGCTCGTGCCTGTTTGCATATTAAGGGTGCGTATGCCTTGTCCGCGACCTGTTTCGCGCAGGCGGTAGCTGGTCCCGGTGTTATCGCCAACAATATCGCGCTGTCCGCGGTAAACAGTTATTCCTACTCCGGTTTCATCAATATGTTGTAGAAGCGGTAGTGTTGTTATCGCCTTGCCTGTTTGCGCATCTACATAAACAAAATCACGGCTAACAGGTTGGTGGGCATAAATGTCAAACTTCCATGCCAGGCGAAAATCATTCCCTTTTTTATCGCCGGCCTGTATAATTTCCAGTTCGCCTTTCGGAAAATATGATGCGTTAACGTCTCCTGTTTCTTGTTTCAGGTATTGGTTTTCTTCTGCCAATTCCCACTTATAAGTGGTAGCATGCACGGTAGCCAGTGCAGTAGCCAGGGCGTCACTTTCCGAAACGCCGGCTGTTGCTCCAACGGCAATGTTTTTAAAGATGTAGCCGTTGTACTTTTTCACTTTACCGGCTTCTATATGCAATAGAAATACAGCATTGTGCACCGGTATATTGTTAACCAACAACTGGTAGCGCTTATGTTGCCAACCCAGCTGGTCAGTTTCTGAACCTGTTAGTTGAAAGGAATAAGTAGATGGCAGCCGAAAACGCTTTGCAAGTAGCCCTAAAAACTCTCCTTCAGCGGGCTCCTCGCCCTTACGGAATTCAACAAAGGCGGGAATTATATTATCCTGCTTAATCCAGATGGTTTGAGCGCCTGCCCATACATCACTTGCGGCTTTGCCGGTAAGCTGAGTGCCGCCTGTGTTTTTTTGCGCAGCAAAAAGAGTAAGTGCGCCCATAAGCGCAACCAGCGTAAATACTTTTTTCATTAGATGGTTTTGTTAAAACGGAGCCCAATATATTCGATAATATGAAAATAACCGGTATGGTCATTTCCCCTGTACGAAATAGGTTAAATGCAGTTTTAGAGCGGTAAATGTTTGCCGGTTTTACCGTTTGATAACCAGGGGCTTTGCTATGGTCTTTTCTGTAGTTTTAAGCAAAATGTAATACAAGCCCGCAGGTAGCGTGCTCACTTCAATTTGCAATGTATTTCCCTTCATTGGTAAAGTATACCTGGCAAGGTTGCGCCCAAGCATATCTGATACAGCTAATTCAGCACTGCTTTCCATATTGCTAACTACCGAAACAATGTTATCCGCCGGGTTGGGAAGGATGAAGAAATTGTAATCCTCGGCTTCCCCTATTCCGGCAATAAGCCCTACTGTAACGGAAGATATTGTTTGGCATCCGTTGGCATCTGTTACTGTGGCGGTATATACGCCAGCGGCCAGGTCATACAAACTATCCGCCACGGCACCGTTGCTCCATTGAACTGTATAAGGACCTACGCCCCCGCCCAGATCATATACATAAGCTGTACCGTCATTAACAGGCTCATGGGCGGGAGTAGCAAGTAGCAAACAATATAGTGGGGGCGGTTGAGAAACCAATACCGATGCATAACCTGTGCATCCTGCTGAGTCGGTAACTGTGATGTTGTATGTATTTGCGGATAGATTTGCTGCACTATTGCCGGAACTAACTGATGGAACCCATGCGAAACTATACGGGGGCTGCCCTCCGGCGGGTAAAAGCGAAATACTTCCTGTTGGGGTGCCGTTGCAACTTAAATCGGTTGATGAATAAGAAACAGGGTAAGTGGACACATTAATAATCACGGTATCACTTCCATCGCAGGCATTACTGAATAATTGGAAAAGATAGACAGTAGTATCGTTAGGGGTAACCATAACGCTTGATCCGGTTCCTAAAAGTAAATGGTCGGTTAGATTTTGCCAATTATAAGTTAAACCAGCAGGTGCTGTGCCTGAAACAGTTGCAGTCAGATTAATAGCAGTTGGTTTGCAAAAGTCAGTATCAGTTGGGTTGACTGTAAACGCAATTGTTGTGTCAAGCGAAAATGCAGCAACTGCAGTATTGCTACAGCCATTGGTGTTAACAACAGTTGCCTGAAAAGTTTGCGAAGTTTGAGGCTGCACGCTGGCAGCGCCTGGGCCGGTTACACTTAATGCATTAACTCCTGAGTCCGGATCCCAGCTAACGAATTGTGCGGTAAGGTTTTTACGGCAAATACTGAAGCGGGTGTTTGGCCTTGTATAGGTGCTTAGCGGGGTATTGGTAAAACCACATTGAGGGTAATTGCCTTTACTATAATAGGTTGCGTGAAAGGGTGTTGCACTTACCTGCATTTTTCCGTTCAAATCCTGCACAGGTGTATTGCTGCATACTTCTACTACCAGGTTGGTGTTACCGTCCCAATTGTATGGATAATCAAACGTGAAAGTTTGCCAACCTGTATTGTGTATGTAAACTGTTTTGGGATTATATACAGTAATTAGATTATCCGTCCATTTCGTTAAACCTGTATCTTTAGTACACCCGATTTTAATTTCAAAATTGTTCAGCGAATCATTTTGCGTATTTATTTGAGCCAGATAAAAGCTTATTGACTGAATTTGCCCTCGCGCGCCAATTTCATCATGATGGTATAGAAATTGATGTCGCGATGAATAGAAAAAATGACCAAACACAGTTGGGTATTGTGTAGGTGAGCCTGAGGG
>CAZUHU010000097.1:0-632 GCA_964620645.1 uncultured Chitinophaga sp. | reverse complement strand
ACCTGTAGATTCGTTAGTGTGTCGCTATCAGGTACCGCGCTAACTGAGCATGATGGGTTTTCTTCGTACAAATTCAAGTGCACGGTTTGATTCTTACAGGCATGTAAAGGATCCGCTGTCAGGTTTAATCCATACCCGGTGCCGGCAACAATAATCTCAACGCTATCCCGTAAGCGGCAGCCGTTTGTTGCGTTTATTTCTACTGTATAAGTTGTTGTATTAATGGGTTTGGCTACGGGGTTTTGCATAGTATCAGCGCCGGTAAAACCTAAAGAATCAAATAGCGAAGATGCAGGTTGCCATTGAAAGGTATATGGCC
Source organism: uncultured Chitinophaga sp. (assembly GCA_964620645.1). Lineage (GTDB taxonomy): Bacteria > Bacteroidota > Bacteroidia > Chitinophagales > LD1 > Bog-950. Next base: position 313 of record CAZUHU010000097.1, on the reverse strand, counting down.
CGTAGGCACTATCCAGCTGCAATTGCAAAAATACGTTTTGGTAACTGCATACTGTATCAGGGGCCACTATCCCGTGAGATATGTTTTGGGCAACGCCTATTGTAACGGAGTCTGCACCGCAATCAGATTGATAGGTGTACACTTGTGTTGTTGAGGGAGACACCCAGGTTTCGCTGGTGTTTGCACTTGTTACAGCATTATTGCCACTTGATGGTTCCCAAACAGGGTTTGAGCCACCCAGGCCTTGCAACAAAACGGCTTGGCCGCAATAAACGGGCGAAGATGTTTTAATACTAACTCCTTGCCCCACACA
>CAZUHU010000096.1:1668-14001 GCA_964620645.1 uncultured Chitinophaga sp. | reverse complement strand
TATTACTTACAGTTACCGTCGTTGGTGCTGATATAGCAGTGCAACTGTTGTTGTCCGTTACGGTAACGGTGTAATTGCCATTTTGATTTACCGTTATGCTTTGTGTGGTGGCATTGTTGCTCCATACATAGCTTAACCCCGCCGGTGCGCTGAGTGTTACGCTATCACCCGGGCAAATGGTAGTAGGTTGATTACTGCTAACGGTAGCATTTGGTGCGCTGAAAACAGTTACACTTTGCGAGGTTGTGTTGCTGCAGTTATTGGCATCAGTAATCGTTAAGTTGTAAGTGCCGCTTTGGTTAACGGTAATGCTTTGCGAGGTAGAGGAGTTGCTCCATTGGTAAGCAGACGCACTGTTGGCCGTTAAGGTTACACTGCCACCGGGGCAAAAGGAGGTTGCACTGCCGGGTGTAATTACTGCATTAGGTAAAGCGTTAACTGTAACGCTTACTGCACCGGATGCGGCAGTGCAGTTGTTGCCATTGGTTACCGTTACCGTATAGCTGCCCGGCTGTGTGGCGCTAATAGTTTGCGCAGTTGAACCATTGCTCCATGCATAGCTTAAACCTGCAGGTGCCGAAAGCGTTACACTTTGCCCCTGGCAAAAAGTTGTGGCACCGGATGGGTTAATGGTGGCCGTTGGAAGTGCATTTACGGTAACTACAGTATTAGCTGAAACGGCGGTGCAATTGCTTGCGTTGGTTACGGTTACTGTATAAGTTCCGCCCTGTGCTGCTGTTATGCTTTGCGTGGTGGCCCCATTACTCCATAGGTAGCTTAAGCCTGCGGGTGCGCTTAAGGTTACGCTTCCGCCCTGGCAAAAGGTGGTATTGCCGCTTGGAGTAACTGTTGATGATGGCGCGCTTGCTGTAGTAACATTTACAGCCGTTGAGGTTGCATAACAGCCATTATATACCTGCACGGTGTAACTGCCCGCTGCTGAGGTTTGATAGCTTGCCGATGTAGCGCCGTTAATGGGTGTTCCGTTGTTTAACCACTGGTAAGAATAACCCGTGCCACTGGCTGCATTTAATGTTACGGTGTTATTAGGGCATAAAGTGGTGGAGCCGTTTGGAGTAACGGTGCTGTTGGGGGCGCTGGCTATTGAAACTGCTACGGTATCGCTTAAGGTGTTGTTAGGCCCAAGTGTAATACTTACATGGTAGTTGCCGGCTTGCGTAGCGGTGTAGTTAAACGCAGTAGCGCCGTTAATCAGGCTGCCGTTGCGGTACCATTGGTAAGTGTAGCCGGTTCCTTCAATAGTTTCTAACACTACTGATTGGCCGCTGCAAAAGGTAGTTGCACCCTGCGGTATTACTCTTCGGTCAATAATCAGGTTTTCATCACCCGTTTGGTAAGGCATAAAGCCAAAGAAAACCATCATCATTTCGTCGGTAGTTGCTTCGCCCGCGTGCACGGTTTGGGGTGGACTGCTTGGGTTATCAGGGTTATTAGCAGTGTTATCGTAAAAAGCTGTGGCTCGTAAGGTAGAATTAGAGGGGACTTTTACTGCGTTTGGAAAAACGTAAGTATCCTGCCAATGGAAATCCCAATCGGGCACATCCAAAAAGCGGATGGTATCGTTTGGGATAGTGGTATTAGCCCAGCTTTTGATGGTGCGGCCTATTAAGTGCATATGCGGAAAAGCCGATAGGAAGGTCCAGTTGCTGCTGCCTACACTGTAAGCCTCAGTATAAGTTTTGGTGGTATTAGCCGGTATATTGATTGAACTTGGGCTAATGTTTTGCAGGTGGTTCAGTAAGGGCCACACGGTAATTTCTCTTAATGGGCCGCTTGATAGTTTAAAATTAATGCGCGTGCTATCAACCAAACCCTGGCTGCCTGCGGGGTAATGCACCTGCACAACAATATTGGTGCCTGCCGGTAAACGGAAGCCTGTGCCTACAGGAGTATAATAAGGTGATGCGCCGGGTGTATAACCGGCAATAAGTTTTGAAGCCAGGGAGCCTGTTCCTCCGGCATTGGTATAACCGGGGCCTGCGTCATTAGCATCTAACTGGGCAGGCACATTGGTGGAATCCTGAAATATGAGCACGTGGTGCACAATCTCCGTATTGCCGGGTATTACCTCTACTGCGGTAATATACTTGCCCTGCAATAAACCGCTCGCAATTGGAAAGTTGCGATAAACGTCTCCGCTGCCTCCTACGGTGTAGGTCGGTATTTTTACGGATAAGTCCACCGTGCCCAGTTTTGAGCCGTTGGTATAAGTAGGTTGGGCAGGGGCCTGCGTAATATTGCCTTGCGGCGCACCTGCAGTTACCCAGTTGTGGATAGTGTTTATCTCTGTTTGAGAGAGCACTCTTTGGTGCGCATAAGCTTTATAGTTTTCGTCGGGGGGCCAGGGAGGCATTGTTTTAGACGTTACATCATTATCAATAGAGTTGGCATGCTGAAAGGCATCGGCATAGGTTAGTAAAGCAAAGGGCGCTATGCCGCCTGTGTGGTGACAACTGGTGCAGTTGGCATACAAAATAGGGGCTACATCCTGGGCCCAGGTTTGGGCACGGCAAGCAACAACTACGGCCGATAGGGCAAGTAACAGGTAAACTTTTTTCATAGCAGGGGTTAGGGTTCTGTTTCACTAAAAATAGCAAAATCGGGCATGTACGGCCTACGGTTCACCTCTAAATATGAACATTTCGGGAAGAATCATTTCTTATACCCGTAATCCTTTTCAATTTTTGCCGCTGAATTTCAAGGTTATGAAACGAATTGTTACCCTACTGCTGTTGGTAGTTGCCTACGCAGCAAATGCCCAACAAAGCTTTAAATTAAGCCTGGATGAAGCCATAAAATACGCCATGGACAACCAGCCGGCTTTTCAGAATTATAAAATAGACCAGCAGATATCCACGGCAAAAAGGTTTGAAAGCACCTCTAAATACCTGCCGAAACTTAACGGCTCGTTTGATATGCGCGATAACCTTAAGCTTGGCGTTATAGCCCTTAAGTTTCCTAACCCAATAACCGGGCAGGAACAAGACCTTAAAGTGACGCAGGGCACCAAGTATGTTGGTTCCGCTGGTGTTGATTTAAACCAACCTATTCTGGATATGGGGGCTATTGCGGATATGAAAGTGAGCAAACAGCAACAGCAATTAACCAATCTGCAATTACAGCAGGCAATAGTTGATTTAAAGATGAACGTTTCGCGCGCTTATTACCTGGCCTTGTTGAATAATGAAAGGGTTAAGAAGGCTGAGAAAACAGTGGAACGTTCGCAAAAAGCTTATGACGATACTAAGGTAAAATATGACAACCAGAACGCGCTTAAATCCGACTTGAATCGCGCCTACCTCAACCTTAGCAACGCTAAATATCTGCTAAAGGTTTCGCAGGATTCAGTAGTAACTGCAAAAGCCGCCTTATCACAATTAATAAGTTTGCCTTTGGACGCGCAGTTGGAGTTAAACGGTAGCCTGCCATCGGATGTAAAGCCTGAAACCGTGCCTGAATACCCTGACTTTAAAGGGGCAGAACAAAACCGTATTGAATTGCAGGCTGAAAACGCACAATTGAATCTAGGCCGCACTCAGCTAAGCAAAATCAATTATCAGTATCTGCCATCTATTAACGGTTATGGTTTTATCGGCGGCCAGGGGCTTGGTAACGACAAGTTGTTCGCAAAAGATAAATGGTTTTGGACTTCTTACATCGGGCTGCGGGTGAACATCCCAATCTTTGATGGTTTGCAGAAGGTGGCTTTGGCTAATCAGCAAAAATTGATCATACGCAAGAGCGAGAATAACATCATCAATATTAAGAACACCATCAACTACCAGTTAAAAACGTCAGCCATTAATTACAGCAATGCTTTCAGCAACCTGCAAATGATAAAGGAGAACGTTCAATTAGCAGAAGATGTAGTTAAGGATATAACGGTGCGTTACCAAAATTCGATGGCTACTTACCAGGATGTGTTAGATGCCGAAACCACGCTTAAAGAAACAGAGTTCAACTACCTGCAGTCGCTATATGTTTACCTTGTTGCTGAACTGGATTGGAAAAAAGCCAACGGTAAACTGTAGCAGTTATTCTTCGCCTTTATTTTCTTTACCGGCATTGGTAAAAATAGAGAAGATGGTAGTGCCATAATTTTTGCTTTTGGCATAGTGTGGATGCTTCTCAAAGTTATGGTTGGGGTTGTGTTCCAGTATAAACCACCCTTCTCCCTCTACCAGGTCGTGTTCAAAAATTAAATCGGGGATAGTAGCCAGATTAGGCAGCGGATAGGGCGGGCCTGCGAAAATTACATTAAACTTTTGATTGCAGGTTTTAATATAATCGAACACATCCATACGCAGCACCTTAATGGCGCTTAACTTTTGCTTTTGCGCGGTTAGCTTAATAAAATCAGCGCACTTGGGAAATATTTCAACTGTAGTAATATCCTTACATCCGCGCGAGGCAAATTCGTAAGAGATGCTACCGGTACCGCCAAACAGGTCAAGCACCTTAATGTTATCAAAGTTGTAGTAGTTGTTTAGCGTATTAAACAAACCCTCTTTGGCAAAATCGGTAGTTGGCCTGGTGGGGATATTCTTTGGCGGCTCAAAACGGATGCCTTTCAATGTGCCTCCAATAATTCTCATACGCCTAAATTGTAAAGGTTAAAGTGAAGATGCTTTGGAAACATGTCGAAAGCCCTGGAGAAATGCATACTCTCAGGTTTTTGAATAAACGATATGTTGCGGAAATAGCGATAGCACATATCGTATATTTTTGATTGGATATCTACTTCGCCTGCTAAAACCAGTTCTGTTTTTTCGCGGTCAATTTTAAAGTCTTCGCAGCATAGTAATACGTAATAGATGAAGTCTGTTGCCGTTTGAAATTCGTAACGGTTCATCAACTGCAGCTTTTTATTACTATCGTACCGTATAATATCGACGTATGTTTGGCTCACATTTACAAAAAGCCTATCGCTGTTTTCATTCAGGTATTGTGGCAGTTGCGCAATAAAAGTAGAGTTGAGATGCTGAATAGCCGGGCCTTTTAAAAGCCTGCTGGCAGCGCTCTCCACTTCGCTGTTGTTTTCAAAAATCAAATCAAGTTCCTCTCCACTAAATTTTTGCGAGCGTTGCGTATAGCTTTTAAGCAGGTAAGATAGCTCCGCCGGTGCAAGGCTATAAGGTGTATCAAGGCCAACTACTGTTGTTCCAAAACCAAGCTGCAGGATCTCATCGCGCTCCACTATCTTTTCAAACCTGAAAGCAAGGTCATCGTTTTTGTTGATGTGGTGCAACGTATAGTTGCCGAAGAAAATGATTTGCTGATGCGGCCTTGATAAAATAAAGTAACGAACGGCTGAGTTGGTAATAGCCAGTTTCAATTCCAGCGAGGAGGGAAGCATGGAAGCATCAACCTCGCCAAGGCTGGTAAATGCGTTTTTAATTTGTGCCGTGGTCACGGGGCTAAAATAAACTTTAGCGCGAAGATGTGGTGCTTATTCAGCCGTTAGCCTATGCTAAAAATTGCTATGTTCGTGAAGATGAGAAAGTATGAGGCTAGAAACCCCAAATTCAGGGAGTATACCGAGTCTAAAATTGCGAAGAACAAGTTTATGAAGCTGATGGGCTTTGTAATTACGAAAATTGAACCGGGGTATACCGAAGGGGAGTTGGATTTTAAAGAAATACATGAGCAGCAAAATGGCTGGCTGCATGGCGGCGCTACATCCACTATTTTAGATATGGTGCAGGGTTTTGCAGCCTATTCTCTTGTAAATGAGGGTCAGCTGGTTTTTACCGTGGAGGCTAAAATTTCGTATTACAACCCCGGCATTGCGCAAAAGTTTTATGCTCGCGGCGGTGTGGTTAAAGCCGGTAAAATGTTTCATTTCTGCGAAGGTGAGTTGTATTATATCAAAGACGGACAGGAAGTTATTGTGGCAAAAGGCAGCAGTACTATGGCCGTTAAGCAATAGTTTAGTGTTTAATAGAAACCATTGGCGCAATTAAAAGGAACATATAAAGAGATAATTCAAATCTCGTGGCCGCTTATACTGGGTAATGCGGCGTGGACCTGCAATGGCCTGTTCGATACCATTTTTGTGGGCCGCCTTGGCGAGGTGGAACTGGCCGCTATAGGCTTTGCTACTATCTTTTACTCCGTATTGTTTATGATGGGCTTCAGCTTTACGCGCGGTACACAGATACTGATTGCGCGCCGCATGGGTGAGCTGAATAAAAAAGCGGTGGGCACCATTTTCGATAATACCATATTGCTTTTGGTAACCGTTGCCTTGTTGTTCTTTTTTAGCATACGGTTTTTCTCGCACGAAATTTTAAGCTGGATGCTTACCGATGCGCATGTTATCAGCCGGTGCGATGAGTTTTTAAGTGCGCGTGTGTGGGGCCTGGTGCCAAGTTTTCTGTCATTCATTTTTATTGCCTTTTATTCAGGCATAGGCCGTACCCAAATACTGATGGTTTCCATATCGTTAATGACCTTGCTGAACATTACCCTCAACTATGGGCTGGTTTACGGCAAGTTTGGTTTACCGGAATTCGGCATTGCAGGCTCGGGCATGGCCACCAGTATTTCGGAAGCGTTGGCAGTTATAGTTCTAATCGGCGGCACTTTTATCAAGCATCGCATTCACGACTTTGCACTCTTCCGTTTTAAAAAGGTTGATTTTCCGTTGATAGGCCACATGAGTAATATCTCTGTGCCTTTAATGCTGCAAACCTTAATTGCTGTTGGTGGTTGGTTCTTTCTTTTCGCCCGTATAGAAACCAAACTCGGCACACAAAACCTTGCTATATCCTCCATTTTTCGCCAGTTAATTCTGTTTTTCACTATACCTACCTGGTCTTTAGGTTCTACCGCTAATACGGTGCTTAGCAACCTTGCCGGCCAGCGCGATTTTGAAGGAGTTAAAGCCGCCATGAAGCGCATCAGTATTGTTAGCTTAGGCATGGCTGTTGGCGCAAGCATAACGGTAGCTTTATTTCCTACCTTTTTTGTTGGGATGTTTACCAGCGAAACAAACAGGAGCCTGATACCCCTTGCGGTAAAAGCACTACCGGTTATTTATGTAACCTTTATTTTAATGAGCTTTTCCAATATTGTGTTTAACGGGGTAATAAGCGTGGGTAGCATCTACATGGCCTTGTTTATTGAGGTGGTAGTAGTGGTGCTTTACGTTGCTTATTTCCAATTTCTCTTTACCACTTCCTTCGTCAACATCTTTTGGATCTGGACTGCCGAATGGATGTATTGGATAGCCATGTTTATCGGCTCCATGCTGTTTTTCCGCTTTAAGAAGCTGGATATTGTATAGCATTTTAGTACGGACTGTTTATTTGTTGAAGCTAAGGCTGTTTTTCTGCTTAACTTTGGTGCATGGACGAGAATGTTATTTCCTTTTCGCATGTCAACCTTTACCACGGTAAGGCTCCGGTATTAACTGATGTAAACATTGATGTTGCCCAGGGAGAGTTTATCTACCTTATAGGCAAAACCGGTGCGGGCAAAAGCAGCTTCTTGAAAGCCTTGTATGGCGAGTTGCCCGTGCCTGAAGGGCATGCTGTAGTATGTGGTTATGATATGAGCCGCATTAAGAAAAGCGAAATACCTTACCTGCGCCGTAAAATCGGTATCGTTTTTCAGGATTTTCAGTTACTAAGTGACCGCAATGTTTATGAAAACCTTGATTTTGTTTTAAAGGCTACCGGCTGGGAACTAAAGGAAAAAAGAAATGAGAGGATAGGGGAGGTGCTTAATGAAGTAGGCCTTTCGCACTTAAGCACAAAAATGCCCTTCCAGATTTCCGGAGGCGAGCAGCAGCGCCTGGTAATTGCCCGTTCATTGCTTAATAACCCACCACTTATTATTGCCGATGAACCTACGGGCAACCTTGACCCTGAGACTTCTGACGATATAGTAAAACTGCTTATCCGCATTAACCGCGAGCATAACACCGCCATACTTATGGCTACGCACAACTATCAGATTATTGATAAGTATCCTTCCAAAATTTTCAGTTTCAGCAACAACTCCATTAACCAGGAAAAGGGCATTTACGTTAAGGTTTAGAGCCCTCTTTTTTACCTTCCATCGGTAGGTTAGCATGGCATTTAGTCATTTTTTAAAATGGCTGGCTAACGTATATTCACCGCTTACTAATACTACAGTATGAACGGCGGAGAAATAATTGCAAAGGTGCTGCAAAAGCACGGCGTAAAATTTCTGTTTACCCTTTGCGGCGGGCACGTGTCGCCCATATTCGTTTCGGCAGCAAACATTGGCATACGTGTAGTGGATACGCGGCATGAGGTAAATGCTGTTTTTGCGGCTGATGCAGTATCGCGCCTTACAGGTGTGCCGGGCTGTGCCGTTGTTACCGCAGGCCCCGGTTTAACCAATACAATTACGGCTGTTAAAAATGCTGCCCTGGCTCAATCACCGCTAATTCTTTTAGGCGGCGCAGCGGCTACCATACTTAAAGGCCGTGGCTCATTACAGGATATAGACCAGCTAAGCATAATGCGTGCTGTTTGTAAGTGGAGCACCACCATTAATAAAGTGAAAGAGATTGTGCCCACCCTGGACAAGGCCTTTCAAATTGCGCAGGAAGGGGTACCGGGCCCTGTGTTTGTGGAGTGCCCGATTGATACCCTTTATGGCGAGGAGTTGGTGCGTAGTTGGTATGGCGCAAAGAGTAAAGAAACACCTCCGCGCAATTTTCAGGAGCGTATTGTGCAATGGTACATAAACTACCATGCTAAAAACCTTTTTGAAGGCAAGGACAACGTAAAGATTGATACCCCTGTTTTACCAATAAGCTATCCGCAACATTCCGCCGGGCAGGTTGATAAGGTAGCAGCCCGTTTAAAAAATGCCCAAAAGCCGGTTATGCTGGTGGGCAGCGGCGCCATGATGAATGGTAAGAAGGCTGAAGCATTGGCAAAGGCCATCAGCAAATTAGGAATACCCGTTTATTTAAGCGGTATGGGCCGTGGTTTGTTGGGTAAGGAAAACAACCTGCAAATGCGCCACCACCGCAAGGATGCTATTAAAGAAGCTGACCTTATACTGCTGGCCGGTGTGCCAAACGATTTCCGCTTAGATTATGGTAACCACATAGGCGGCAGGCCGTTCATTTCCATTAACCGCAGTAAGGAGGATTTAAACAAGAATAAAACTCCTACCATTGGTATACATGCTGACCCGCAGGACTTTTTAATTGCTTTGGCAGAAAAGTTTCAGGGGAATTATGGTGGTTGGATTGAGAACCTGCGTGCGCGCGATGCCAAGCGCGAAGCGAACATTGATGCACAGGCAGCGGGGGAGGTGCAGGGTATTAACCCCATTAAACTATTCCGCGATCTTGAACCACAGTTGGATGACAATACCATACTTGTTGCGGATGGTGGGGACTTTGTGGCAACCTCTGCTTACACCTTAAGGCCGCGTGCGCCTTTAAGTTGGTTAGACCCCGGCGTTTTTGGAACGCTGGGAGTAGGTGCAGGTTTTGCGCTGGGTGCTAAACTGGTTTTCCCTGAAAAGGATGTTTGGATTATTTACGGAGATGGCAGTGCGGGTTATAGCATGATGGAGTACGACACTTTTGTGCGCCATAAACTGCCGGTAATTTCAGTTATAGGAAATGATGCCTGCTGGACCCAAATTGCGCGCGACCAGGTGGACTTTTTGAAGAGCGATTGCGCCATGAACCTGGCCTACAGCGATTATCAAATGATTGCGAAAGCTTTTGGTGCCGAAGGTGCCCGTGTGGAAACCATGCAAGCCTTCAATAATGCCGTGGCTGATGCCAAACGCCTAAGCAAGGCAGGCACTCCTTACGTTATTAACGCAATAATTGGAAAAACGGAATTCAGGAAAGGCTCTATATCAATGTAGAATGATGAATTCGGAATTCAGAAGCAAAATACAAAGTCAATAAACTGAGAATATGAATTTAGGAATTGCCCAACGCGAACACACCGCCCTTTTAGTAATTGATGTGCAGGAGAGGTTGATGCCTGTAATACACGACAACCAGCGCATTTTTGACAATGTAAACAAACTGTTGCGCGGAGCCGAGACCTTAGGGCTGGAAACTATCATAACAGAACAATATCCTAAAGGCCTTGGCAATACCTGTAAGGAAATACAACTACCGCAAACACCTAACATTATTGAGAAGGTTTGCTTTAGTTGTATGATGAGCGACCCTGTTAGCGACCAGCTAAAACTTACCAATGTTAAGGACCTTATTATATGCGGCGCTGAATCGCACATCTGCGTTTTAAAAACCACACTTGATGCTTTAAAGGCCTGGTATAATGTTCACGTAGTGGCTGATGCAGTAGGCTCACGCACGGCAGAGAATAAACAATTGGCACTTGAACGCATGCGCCAGTCGGGTGCGTTTATCGTTTCAACCGAGATGATACTGTTTATGCTTTTAGATAAAGCAGGTACCGATGAGTTTAAGGCAATCAGTAAGTTGATTAAGTAACAAAGCGGTTCAAGTAGGCCTAAACCTCTTCGCCTGCTTTACCCTTGCCTATAAAGATGTAGATAGTGGCAATGAGCAGCGACATGATTATGCCCACGGGCACAATTTCCAGGTAAGTGAAGCCTGCTTTTACGAAGATGTTGTTTTTGTACATCTCCATCATCTTTTTGTTGTCAGCAGCTTCGTTCTCAAAGTCTTTCTGTTTCTTTGCTATTTCTTCCGCGGTTTTTCCTTCAGCCTCCATTTGGGCTATAGTGGCCGCTTTTTCCTTTTCCATTTTAACCTGCATAGCGGCAGAATACTTTTCTTCAAAACCCTTACCTGCTGTGCTTACATATACCAGCCAGGTAGCAGTGTAAAAGGTGCTGGCTATAAGGGTAATGCCTAATCCTATTAAAAGCGATTTGCCAAAACTTATGGAGCCTTCCTCCTGCCGGTAGGCCTTAATGGCGAAGAAAATGGATGAAAAGCAGAGTATCATGGAGGCGAACCCATATACCATGCCGTAGGGGGTGTCTTCATGCCCAATAAAAAAGGCTATAGTGCCTACCATTAATAAGCTAACTACCAGGCCGCCGATAAGGCCGTATTTTAAAATCACTTTTTTCATGCGTATTATTTTTTGAGGACAAATGTAGGGTGCCAGTTACCCCAAATCCTTCACCCGAAAGTATGATTCTACGGTTTTTAATCAAAAATCGCCGGAAAGTAGGAGATGCCTTAGCTGATCAGCTTTAATTCCTTAGCCTTTTGAACGGCCTGGGTACGGCGCTTAACATCCAATTTAAGGAATAAATTGGAGGAATGGGTTTTAACCGTATTGAGCGAAACAAACAGTTTGTCGGCAATTTCCTGGTTGCTGTGGCCCTGGGCAATCAGTTGCAGCACTTCCAGTTCGCGCACCGTTATGCCATTTCCGGCCGCCAAATCGGGATTTGCGGCAACGGCTTCAGGAACCGTAAGTGTTTGCACTATAACCTCCTTTTCAGCCTTACGTTTTAGTAGCCTGCTGCCAACCCACAGGCCGAACAGTAGGAAAAGGGCGGCCACCGTGCCGATATAGGTCTCAAGCTTGAGGTCGTTCAGCATATAATGGTAATGCAGGGCCTGCAGGGCAAAAGCCGCCAGGGCTAAAACAACTGAAAAAAACACAATGGCAATTTTGCCCTTCATAGGCTGTAAAAATAAAAAGTAAAGGCTTTTACTTTATGACAGGGGTTGAGCAAAAAACAGTTCCGTTAATGGAAAATTTGAAGTAAACTTATACCACTGAATTTCCCCTGAAAAAATCTGAGTATGGAAGCAAAGCGCCTGTTTGATTTATTGAGCCTTAAAGTGGCCGACCGGCCGAATGTTCCTTTCCTGGCCTCCAAAGTAAATAAGCAATGGAAGCACTACACCTTTGCCCAAACGGCGGATGAAGTAAACAGGGCCAGCCAGTTGCTCCTAAACCTTGGGTTAAAGAAAGATGATAAGATTGCGCTGATAGCCAACAACCGCCCCGAATGGAACTTTGTTGATTTGGGCGCTTTGCAACTGGGTGTGGTGGATGTGCCGATGTACCCTACAATTTCGGAGAAGGACTATGAGTTTATCTTTAATGATGCAGGAATACAATATGCCTTTGTGGGCGACGAAGGAATTTACCAAAAGGTAAAACCTCTGTTAGGGAGGGTGCAAACACTGAAAGGCATTTATACTTTCGATAAGGTAGAGGGTGCCACCTGTTATTGGGATGCTTTACCTACGCTTGAGCAAACTAATAAAGCCGCTTTACAATCGGCAATGGATGCCGTTAAAGAAGATGACCTGGCTACTATCATCTATACTTCCGGCACCAC
>CAZUHU010000096.1:0-1568 GCA_964620645.1 uncultured Chitinophaga sp. | reverse complement strand
CCCTATTGCTTTACAACGGTGCCGCGCCTGCTGGAAAAGGTTTACGAGAAAATTATGGAGAAAGGCAATGCCTTAACGGGCTTTAAGCGCAATCTGTTTTTCTGGAGCATTGACCTTGGGTTACAATTTGAAATTGGCGTTAACCAGGGCTGGTGGTACAATTTTAAATTGGGCATTGCACGCAAACTGGTTTTCAGCAAATGGCAGGAGGCTTTAGGCGGGCATGTTAACTTTATTGTAACCGGTGCAGCGCCCATGCAGCCACGCTTGATTAAACTGTTTACAGCCGCAGGTATTAATGTAATTGAGGGCTATGGTTTAACGGAAACCTCGCCTGTGTTGTGCGCTAACCGGGTGGAGGAATATGGACGGGTAATAGGTACAGTAGGATTACCAATACCGGGTGTAGAAGTAAAACTGGCTGAAGATGGTGAGATAATTGCCAAGGGCCCGAACATTATGAAGGGGTATTATAATCGCCCTGATTTAACGGCTGAGGTGATTGATAAGGATGGCTGGTTCCATACCGGTGACATTGGCCAGTGGGTAGATTGGAAAGGCCAGAAGTTCCTGAAGATAACTGACCGTAAAAAAGAGTTGTTTAAAACCAGTGGCGGTAAGTATGTAGCGCCGCAGGTTATAGAAAACAAAATGAAGGAGAGCCCTTTTATTGAGCAGATAATGGTAGTGGGCGACGCGCGTAAATTTGTAGCGGCGTTAATTGTGCCATCCTTCCTTAATATACAGGATTGGTGCAAGCAAAACGGTATACAGTACATAGATAATAGCCAGGTGGTTGATAACAGCAAAATTAAAGACCTGATAAATGCGGAAGTTGAACGCTTGAATAAAGAGTTCGGTAAGTGGGAGCAGGTGAAGAAGTTTGTGCTGCTGGACAGAGAATGGACGGTAGAAGGTGGGGAGCTAACCCCAACAATGAAGGTGAAGCGTAAGATTATTTACGACCGCCACCGCAGCCACGTTGAGGATTTATACGAACACGAGGAAAGCTTCGCCAGCCAGGACTAAGCTTATTGTAACCAATAGCGTTGCGGCTACTTATTTAAAACAAGTGCCCTTTTGGGTCATCCAGGGGTGGATTTCGTAGGTGAGTCTGCCTGACTTTACAGCAGGATCGTTTTCTACTAATTGCTTTACTTCTTCTTCGCTGCTGCAATCAAAAATGAAAATGCCGCGCAGTTCGCCATTATCCAGAAAGGGGCCGGCTACATTAAGCTTACCGGCTGCCGCCATCTTGCTTATGTTTTCCATATGCCCTTTTTGAATGTTTTCCGCCGTAACAGAATCCTGGTCGCGGTGCGGACCTTTTTTCAGTAATACCAGGTAATAAGGCTTTAACTCTTCCTCCGCCTTTTTTTGCTTTTGGCCATAGGCAGTACCCATAGCTAAAAACCAAAGCAATAAACAGGCGCTCCATGCACGTTTATTCATGGCGCTAATATAACATAATGCTAAAACGCTAATGTTAAGGTTAGCTTACCGGTTATGTTTCGGGATAGTTACTAACCACCGAAAACAGCAATGGTGTATTCGTTCATGAACTTGCC
>CAZUHU010000095.1:0-14409 GCA_964620645.1 uncultured Chitinophaga sp. | reverse complement strand
CTTGACTTAGCATTCATTTTGTTTGCCTTGCTCTTAGCCAATGCTTCAGCATGGTTAATTGGCGTAGGCGCTACATAATGAGCATTGCCTCTTGTATCAGTAGCAGCACCGGCAACGTCAGCACCAAAACGGTGGTCCTGGTAGTTCAAACGCTTGCAGGTAATGCGGTAGCTGAAGTTAAGGTTTGAGTGGCCGTTACCCAGTTCTCTAACTTCAAATGAAGTAGTGCCGGGAACAACATATAAACCTTTGCAGTTACCTTCAGGAGTAACAGTAACAATCATTGGATGGCTGTTATCAATTACTACTGTTTCCAAATACAATTCGTCAAGGTTAATAGTAGCCTTACCATTCTTTAAGGTAGCATGTCCGAAATCTTCAAACCAGATTTCAGGGCTTTCCATACAGTATAGTTTTTGTTGACCTTGTGAGGTAGGAACAACTGCGCTCTTAGTGCCCGTTACAGCATAGTCGCCCACGCCGTAGAAGGCATAGTCAGCAGCGCTACCGTAAACACCAACGTCGGCTGAACCGGCTGCTTCAACGCCATTGTAACCAACACCCATAACACCAACACCGTAGTTAGCTGTGTTATAAGTACCGTAAACACCGCAAAGCGCTGTATCTAATGTAGCTGAGTATTCGCTGCCGTAACCTAATACACCGGGAGTGTAAGGCACTTTAGACTGAGAAATACCAAATACACCTACTGCACCAAACTGGAAAGTATCAAGTGAAGAGAACAAGCCACCATGCCATACTGCAGCCTGGCCCTGAACAGCCACAACAGAGTCAGTTAAAGCCGGAGCTAAACCTGCAACTGCAACTGAGTTACCACCTGCAACCACTGACAATAAAGCAGGGTTAGTAGCGGAGAAACCACCTAAAGAAGCGTTACCGCTTAAGTTGGTGTAAACATCGTTAGACTGCGTACCTGCAGTGTGGTTGAAACGGGCACTGTAGTTAAGGGCAGTAGTAGTTGTTTTGTTGATGCGCAAACCACCGGTCATAGTACCTTGAGTGATTAAAATGCGGTCAGCAGCGTTAGGAGCGCCGTTAACACCAATGTTAGTGCCGTTGTCCTGTATTAATGAGTTACCTACGGTTGTGCCGTTAGGTGTAAACTTGGCTACATAGTTTAATGTACCGCTAACACCACCTGAACCTGCAGGGCCTGTAGGACCAGTAGGGCCTTGTGTGCCAACACCAGTAGGACCGGTTACACCAACGCCGGTAGCACCTGTTGGGCCTGTAGGACCCTGGATACCCTGCGCGCCTTGTGCACCTGCGTTACCCTGTGCACCTTGTGGGCCTGTAGGGCCGGTTACACCCTGAGCACCTTGTGCACCAGCTGTACCTTGTGGACCTGTAGGACCAGCCGGGCCTTGAGAACCCTGAGCACCAGCAGTACCTTGTGGACCTGTTGGGCCTGTAGCACCCGTTGGGCCGCCACCTGTGCCTGTAGCACCTGTTGGGCCTGTAGGGCCGGTTGCACCTGTAGCACCGCCACCAGGGCCTTGTGCACCTGTAGGACCAGTAGGGCCTGTAGCACCCGGATTACCCTGAGCGCCTTGAGCACCTGCAGTACCTTGTGGGCCCTGAGGGCCGGTTGCACCATCAAGACCTTGAGGGCCTTGAGGACCAGTAGGGCCTGTTACACCGCCACCGCCGCCGTTAAGGGCATAAAGAGCGTATGGAACACTTACCAATTGAGAGTTGCCGAAAGTAGTGTAGTTAGTACCACCGCTGAAATCAGCTTCTACCTTCATGTATTTTTGACCGTTACCCCATGGAATGGCAGAAAAGTTACCGCTTACAACGGTACCGCCACCCACCTGAACTGAGAATAAACCCAGGGAGTTAGTTGAAGTAGTTTGAGTTTCTACATATACCGCAGTACCTGTAGGGCTGTTATTCAGAATGCTGAAACGTAAGCCTATTGACTGGTTGGCTATAACCGTTCCCGCATTATCGCGTGCTACCGCCTGGTAATTCATAAGCTGCGGAGCCTGCGCATTTGAAAGGACTGCCAAAAGAAGTAGGGCAGCCAGGAGTTGAAGTTTTCTCATGCTTTTTTGCGTAGTTTAATGTGAGGAAAAATGAGGGGCTAAAAATAACCGCCTATGCCTTTAAATCCAACAAAAGCGTCGTATAAATAAAATCCTAATCATAAAAACCGAACAGCTACTTTTTGATGTAGGAAAGGCGTATTTCCTCCAACTTGTCCATTTGCTTTTTCTGTATTTCAAACAGGTTCTTCATGTTGATTTGCAAATTGCGGATTTCCATCTCGGCCTTAAGGTTTATCAGATAATCATGCTCGGCGCGCTGACGGTCCTTTTGCTCCTGCCGGTTTTGGCTCATCATAATAACAGGCGCCTGCAAGGCTGCAATACAGGATAAAATGAGGTTTAACAGGATAAAGGGGTAAGGGTCAAACGGATGCGAAACCAGTATAAACGTATTTATACAAATCCATGTAATCAGGATAACACCAAAAATGATGATGAACGTCCAGCTTCCGCCAAAGGAGGCCACTTTATCAGCCACCCGTTGGCCGAAAGTAAGTTCTGCGTCCTCTCCCTCCTTTAGTATTTCGGTAAGCAGGTCATCATCATTAATATTCTCCGAAAAGAAATCGCTTATTAAGTCAATATCCTTTTGGTTACTGGCAATAAAGTCTCTTAACTTTTGATGTTTAGATTTTTTCATGGCTTACAATCTGTGCGTGCAAATTACAGTAAGCCCCTTGGCCTTCAAAATCTATAGGTCCGATTTAGAGAAATATAAGGGCAGAATATCTTTAACGGTATTTATACCGTAAACCTTACCCTCCTGGCCCATTATTATTATCTCAATGGGTTGGTTGTAGCGGTTTTCATACTCCAACAAACGTTGGCGGCAAATGCCGCAAGGCGCCACAGGATGATCAACTACATGCGTTTCGCTTTTAACCGTGATTGCAATTTTTTTGATAGCTACGTTTGGATATAAAGAAGAAGCCGTTCCTAGGGCAGTACCCTCGGCACAAATACCCACCGGGTATGAGGCATTCTCCTGATTGGTGCCGGTAACTACCTCACCATTGGCTAACAGAAGGGCAGCGCCAACCCTAAACTTAGAATACGGTGCATAAGCATTATCAAGGGCACTTTTAGCCTGCGCCATTAGCATATTATCTTCCGGGCTTAACTCCGTGGTGGCATCAAAAACCCGTAAACTGAACTTTATTTCCTTTTCTGTCATCGGCAAAATTTGCGGCACCCTACTTAGGCCACTTAAATTTATTCTTTAATTCCTCTTCTGCCTTCTTTTTTAATTCATCCGCTTTTTTGCGGGCTTCTTCTTCAGCCTGTTTCTTCGCTTTTTCGGCAGCATCCTTAGCGGCTTGCTTCTGTTTTTCCAATTCTTCCTGGGCTTTCTGCTTCAGTTCGTCTGCTTTTTTCTTAGCCTCTTCCTCTGCTTTCTTTTTTAAATCGTCAACAGTATCTGTTACTAAATCTTTTACCGAACTACCACCTGCAAGCACCTTGTTAAGCTTTACAGTTGGTTTATTTGCCTGTCCGGTTACTTTAAACAAAAAGCCAACCATATCGGGCATTGCACCATTAAGCCCGGGCACTTTAGCCAGCATGTTCTGCGCTAAAGAGGTAGCAGGCCCCAACTCCTTGCTGGGCACATCAAGGCGTACATCATAGTCTATGGATTGATCAAATCCGTTTGCCCCTTTAAAATTGATGTTATATCCATTGCCGAATTTTAAATCAGTAGGGTCTACGTTCACCTTACCGTCTTTAAATTTCAATACTGTCCAGCCATCTTTAATCTGCAGGTTTTGCAGTGCAGGTATTTTAGAAACCTCAGCAATTTTGGTTAATACCGGCAAGCCCACAACACGCACCTCGGGTATTTCCACCTTGCCCTCGCCGGTTAACGATTGATAGTCCACACTCATATCAGGATTCAGTTTGCCCGCTCCCTTCATATCAGAAGAAAAGTTACCCTGCAGGTGTTTAATTACAGGGGCCATTTTGCTGCTAAGCTCTACCGCATTGTAGGTTTGCTGTATATCAAAGTTGTTGATGTCGTAAGTAAATGTTACGTCAGGATGACTAAGCCCTTTAGTATTATACTTTGCCGAAATGGTGGCGTTACCGCCCAGTAAGTTGGCAAAAAGATTATTAAGGTAAATAGCTTCGTCGCGCACCACTACTTGCCCCTTTACGTTCTGCAATACAATCTTATCATACAGTATCTTACCGAACTCTGAGTTTGCAGTAAAGTCAATATGCGCAGGCACTTTAAAAAACTCTGCTTTGGCGGTATCTGCTTTAGCAGGTGCGCCGGTAGTTTTCTTTTCATCTTTCGCCAGCCACTGGTTAGCATCAAAAGTGCCGGAACGCAGATTCATTACACCAACCAAATCTCCCTGTCCAAAAACATAGGACATAAAATTGTCAAGCGTTCCGTTAGCGGAGAAGTCGCTTTTGCCGATCACGGCTACTAAATTTTCCAGGTTTACATGCTGCGGCGTTAAGGCCAACTGCAACACATTAACCCTTACAGGCATAGGCACATCCTTACTATCGTAAACAAGGTTGTTCACTTTTATGTTACCCGAAGCATTAATAGCCTCGTAGTTATTAGCATCAACATCACTCTTTTTACCTTTAAACTTCACGTCAAAGTCGAGCAACCCGGTTATGGTTTTCACCCCTTCCATAGGGTAAAACTTTGGCACATTAGCCAGGTTAAGCTTGCCTTTTATATCGGCAATTACGTTAGGATTACTTACCGGCGTTTTTACGTTTATCTTTCCATCAATAGGATCTGTGCCGGCATCTAAATGCAGCTTGCTGATGTCAATAACGGTTAGATCTAAACTGCCCTGCGGTTTCGTAACTTTAGATACAATGGCAATATTTTTAACCGCAACAGGTAAAGAAGGATACTGAAACATGCCATTATTAATGGTCCAATCCAGGTTAAAGGCAGGGTAAGTTTTATCATTATATGTGCCCTTAACCAAGCCCTGCAGCGTCAATGTACCGGCAGTTTTTACCTGGTCAAAGTCCTTTTTATAAGCACCCGGTATTAAGGAAAGTATACTCTTAAACTCTGCCTTTTTTGTTTTAAAGTTTACATCCAGGTTTATATCATCTTTAAGGGTTTGTATAAAACCATCAAACTGCAAGCCAAGTTCATTAAGGCTGATGGTATTATCCTTAAATGTGTATTTGCTGTTCTTGTTATCAATAGCAAGTTTAACGTCGGCCTCAAGTTTTGCTTTGCTTAAATAAGATATAAGCCCGCTTTTATAGGATAACTCAGTAATAGAGGTTTTGGTAGCAAAGTCATATAAATCCTGGGTTACGTCACCACTGCCTTCAAAGTCCAAATCGTGCACATTGGCGTAAGAGCCACCTTTGCGGTCTTCATAAATAACATCGCCGTCCTCAATTTTTACCTTCTTAACCTCCAGCGCAAACTGGCTGCTTTCTGAGGTTGACTCTCCGCCGGGCTTGGTTATGTCCCAATTGGCTTTGCCATCATAATCTACAATAGCATGTACATTGGGCCGGGTTAAAAAAAGACCCACTAATTTGTATTTCTCTCCTTTCAGCACGCTCATTAAATCTACCGTTAAAGAGGTGTTCTCTATATAAACCAGCGTATCGCCTTTAAATTTGTCCAGTCCTGTAACAGAGAGGTCGTCAAGAGCCAGCGTAAAATTCGGGAAATGCTTGATCAAGCTTAGGCTGTAATCGCCATAATCTACCCGGGCATTTAGCCGCTTGTTTACCTCCGCCTTAATGCGGGCATTTATCTTATCCTTAAATAGAAAAGGAACGGCTACTATGGCGCCAACCAAAAGCAATACAAAAACAACTATACCTATCAGTACTTTCCTCAACATAATTCTTAACCCTGTTTTTTCAAATGTAAATAAGTTTATACTAAGCGCTTACCTGTTTAGGTTATTTACCACTAACAAAGCCCACAGTTTTACGCCCGGTAAAGGGATTTATTGTGCAAAACTTTTAAGGTAACCAACAAAATCATGCCAGTCTGTGTCTTCAGCCCTGCTATCCTTTTCTATCTTTGCCGGTATGAAGGAGAAGATTCTGATCATTGATTTTGGCTCTCAATACACCCAGTTAATAGCCCGTCGTGTTCGCGAAAGCGAGGTTTACTGCGAAATTGTTCCTTACAACCATTTGCCCGAACTAACTGCCGACATAAAAGGCATTATTCTTTCAGGTTCACCGGCTTCGGTTCGCGATAAGGATGCACCGAATCTGGACGTTGCCAGGCTGATTGCCTTTAGGCCGGTGTTAGGCGTTTGCTACGGCGCACAGTTGATGGCCCAAACCTATGGCGGCCTGGTGGAAAAAAGCAATGTGCGCGAATACGGAAGAGCCCACCTGCAGATAAAAACAACGGATGACATTCTTTTTAAAGATGTGACTGACAACTGCCAGGTGTGGATGAGCCATGCAGATACTATAAAAGAAATAGGTAACGGATTTGAGTTGATTGCTACAAGCGATTCTATACCCGTAGCGGCTTTCCGTTCCAAAAACGGAAACTTTGCCAACCAGGTTTACGCCCTGCAATTTCACCCGGAAGTGTACCACAGTACCGAAGGGCATAAGATATTGAACAACTTCCTGTTTAGCGTTTGCGGTTGCAGCCATAGTTGGACAGCGGGTTCCTTTGTAGAAGAAACCATTAAAAGCCTGCGCGCCCAAATTGGTGATGAAAAAGTAATACTTGCGCTTAGCGGTGGTGTAGATTCAACCGTTGCGGCCCTGCTATTAGAAGAAGCCATTGGCGATAACCTGCTTTGTGTTTTTGTAGATAACGGCCTGCTACGCAAAAACGAATATGAGCTGGTAATGCACAAATACAAGGAAATGGGCCTGCACGTAATTGGTATACGAGCCGCCAATCGTTTTCTTGAAGAACTTAAAGGCGTTGAAGACCCTGAACAGAAACGCAAGATTATAGGCCGTGTGTTTATTGAGGTATTTGAACACGAGGCAAACAACCATCCTGAGGTTAAGTGGCTGGCGCAAGGCACCATTTACCCCGATGTTATTGAATCAGTATCGGTAAAAGGGCCATCGGCTACCATTAAGAGCCACCACAACGTGGGCGGTTTGCCGGAGAGGTTGAAACTGAAAATTGTTGAGCCGCTGCGCAACCTTTTTAAAGATGAAGTGCGCCGCGCAGGTAAGGAACTTGGCTTAGTGCCTGAGATTTTATACCGACACCCGTTCCCGGGCCCAGGCCTGGCAGTGCGCATTTTAGGTGAAGTAACAGCGGAGAAAGTGACTACCCTGCAGGAAGCTGACTTCATTTATATAGAAAACCTGAAAAAATTCGGTTTATACAACCAGGTTTGGCAGGCGGGCGCAATATTAACCCCTATCCGCAGTGTGGGTGTAATGGGCGATGAGCGCACTTATGAAAATGTGGTGGCCTTACGTGCTGTAAACTCTACTGATGGTATGACGGCCGACTGGAGCCACTTACCTTATGACTTTTTAGCAAAAACCAGCAGCGAAATAATAAACCATGTTAAAGGAGTTAACCGCGTGGTATACGATATAAGCTCTAAACCACCTGCTACTATAGAATGGGAATAGTATTTGCTTAAGCATATACCGATAACTACCATCATGAGAAAAACCGCCCTTAGTTTTATTCTCCTTTTGTGCCTAACCTATGTAACCATTGCGCAGGTTCAACCACCGGCCATTTACCGCATTGGGTTAGTGCTTCCTTTTCAAACCTACACTACTGCTAACCGTATTGAGGAATTCAGAACGGCACATGATGTAGTAAGCGCCCATAAGATTAAAATTAATGAGGATGCTATTGCCTCCCTTGATTTCTACGAAGGTTTCATGCAGTCCTTAGAAAGCAGGAACGACAGCTTTCAAATAGAAGTATATGCCTACGACTGCTGGAACAGCGATTCGGTTACCAAGGCCATATTGAAAAAGCCTGAGTTAAAAACGATGGACGTAATAATCGGCGGCATGAACACCGCCACCGCTAAAACGGTGGCTGATTTCTGCAAGCAGAACAAAATCATCAATCTTCAGCCTTTCTCGCCTTCCAAAAGTTTAACCAGCGATAACCCCTACCATATTAAACTGGCGCCCACCATTGATTCGCACGTAGATAATATGTATTTGTCCATTGTTGACTCTTTCCCCGGTGCTAACATTATTATTTATACATCAAACCAAACACAGGACAAGAGCGTTGCTGCGCGCTTCGATTCCTTATTTAAGGATTACAATAAAACCGCCACTACCACCAGGTTTACTACTGTGTTGCTTAATACCAGCACTATGATGGTAAACGGCAAGAAAACCACAGCAAGTGAGCAATTGAAGGCCGGCAAAAAAAATGTTTGGATAATAACCTCGTTTGAGGAAAGCTTTGTAAACGGGAACTTCCGCGTATTATATAGCCTGCGCGATAAGTATGATATAGTAGCTTACGGCATGCCAACCTGGTTAAATGGAGACATCCTGCGGCTGGATTATGTGAACGATTACCAAACGCGGATATCCGATCCTTTTTATGTGGATACCTTACAGGCACAAACAAGAGATTTTATAGCGGCTTACGCCGGCCTTTATAATCATAACCCAAGCAGGGAAGCCTACTTAGGTTACGACGTAGCCAACTTTTTGATGGATGCGGTTACCCAAAACGGAAAGGATTTTGTGGCCGGCATAGCTACGCAGCGTTACCGTGGCACCGGTTATACCTTTGATATTGCCAAAAACTATAACAGGAACGCTTCTACCCTGCCTGCTGCCTTATCAGAAACGGTAGCACCGGTTAACTTTTACGAGAATCGCCACGTTAATATTTACCGCGTGGTAGATTACCAGTTACGCCGGGTTTTCTAAACCCTGCTTTAACATCTTGTTAGCCCAACAACAACAAACCAAAAGGGCCTCGGTATTGTTTAAGGAAAACATAATTTCACAGCCACAATTGTGCGTATGAAAAAATTGTTACTCCTTCCTGTTTTACTTATCTCATTTAGCGCCTGGGCGCAAAAAAACATCCAGTTGCTGGGCCACCTGCCTTATGGTGGTAATGTTGAATGCAGCAACCTTACCGGTTATGCTGATACTGCCGGTAACGAGTATGCCCTGGTAGGTAATACGCAGGGGCTTTCTATTGTAGATATTACTGACCCCTCCAACCCAACGCAGTTATTTTTGGTTCCGGGTGCCACAGGCATAAACGGCTTATGGCGCGAAGTGCGCGAGTACAAAGGCTACGCCTATGTAACCACTGAGCAACAAAGCGGCCTGGTAGTGGTAAACTTAAATTACCTGCCCGATAGCATACAATACCATACTATCAATCCGCATGGTATGACTACCTCGCACACCATTTTTATTGATGAAAATGGCATAGCGTACGTTAACGGCACTGATAAAGGGCAACTGTTCCTTGATTTGGATTCTAACCTTTGGAACCCACCCTACATAGGCAGCTTTACCACCAATTATGTGCACGATTGCTTTGTGCGTAACGATACACTTTGGGCCGCCTGCATTAATGATGGCTTTGTAAAAGTGATTGACGTAAGCGATAAAACCGATGCCAATAACCCGGCTAAAACACTGGCGCAATGGAACACCCCATTAAATTTTTCGCACAATTGCTGGTTAAGCGATGATAACCGGTATTTGTTTACTACCGATGAAAAACCAAACTCAACCCTTACCTGTTACGATGTAAACGACTTTAATAATATTACCGAAACCAACCGCACGCAGGTTGACCCCGGCAGTAACACTATTATACATAACACCTATTTCAAAAACAACTACTGCATTACCTCTTACTACACCTATGGTATAACCATACACGATGTAACACGCAAAAACAACCTGATTGAGGTAGGCAACTTTGATTCATCTCCCAATTTCTCCGGTGATGGATTTAACGGGGCATGGGGTGTATGGCCGTATTTGCCATCGGGCAACATTATCATATCGGATATTGAAACCGGCCTTTGGATTGTTAAGCCTACTTACAAGCGCGCCTGTTACCTGGAGGGCGTAGTGAAGGATTCCATTTGCAATACGCTACTTAATAACGTAAAGATTGAAATAGTAGAAGACACAACGCAGGATTTCACAAATGTGCTTGGTCAGTATTCTTTTGGCACGCCAGATAGCGGCTTGTATACCATCCGTTTTACCAAGAACGGCTACCAAACCAAAGAGATTGACAGCGTGCATTTATTAAACGGCATACTTACAAACCTGAGCGTTGACTTAGTGCCTATAGCTACTTCAAGCATTGTAATTAAAACAGTAGACTCCATAACCGGTGCTGATTTACCATTTGTGCGTGTGCTTATATTGGATTCGGCCGGCAATACCTTTCAGGAAGTGGCCACCAACACTAATGCCCAGTATACCTACTGCGATTTTGTACAAGGCAAGTACGATTTTTACGCGGGCCGTTGGGGCAAAAAAACTGCGCATGTAAACAAAACAATAGCCACCTCTGTAGATACCGTTGTTATACCGGTAGCCAGTGGCTATTACGATGACTTTATTATGGATTACGGCTGGACTATTGTTACCACAGCCAGCAAAGGTTCCTGGCAACGCGGCAAGCCTGAAGGCACCGACTTTCAGGGAACGCAAAGTAACGCGGATGCTGACGTTGCGGGAGATTATGGCCTTAGCGCCTATGTTACCGGCAATGGTGGCGGGCAGGCAGGTGATGATGATGTAGATAATGGTTATACCATTCTGCGCTCTCCCTTGTTTAACTTGTCTCAATACAACGACCCTCACATCAGCTTCTACCGCTGGTTTTTTAACGATGGCGGTTCGGGCAATCCTAATGATACCTTCCAGGTTACTTTAAGCAATGGCTTTGATACCATGGTTGTTTACAAAGTAGATGCCGGCGATGCTGACCAAAGCCAATGGAAGCATGTTGACCTGCGCGTAAAGGACTTTATGTTCCCCGCAATAAACATGCGTATCGAGTTTAAGGTGGAAGATAGCTCACCGGGCCATTTGGTGGAAGGTGGCGTTGACCTTTTTGTAGTGGTAGATTCGCTAAGCACTGAAGACACCACCGGCATTGCCGAAAAAGGCCTACAAAACGTGTTGTTTAAGGCCTACCCAAATCCATTTACCAGTGAGGTAATGGTTGACCTGGCAAACCTGCACACAAGCTGCGATTTAGAAATGATAAACAGCCTTGGCCAAAAGGTTTTCAGCACTCGCATTAATCAAACCGCGGCTGTATTACGTTTTGGTGGAGAATTAGCAGAGGGAATATACTTCCTGCGTTTAAAGGCTGCTGACGGTTCATCGCAAACAGTGCGCCTGTTGAAAACCAGGTAACCCACACCTACAGTATAAAAGCTGATTGCTTTTTGCCAACTTGCAGTTATGAAAGTAACTGAGTCGCCTTCGCATTACCGCCACCTGGAGAAAATGAGCACCCTTGAGTTGTTGCAAAACATAAACAACGAGGATAGAAAAGTGCCAGAGGCCGTAAACAAAGCCATACCGCAAATTGAAAAGCTGGTGGATGTAGTTGCCGATAAAATGCTGAGTGGGGGCCGGTTGTTTTACATAGGAGCCGGCACCAGTGGCCGCCTGGGTATTTTGGATGCCAGCGAATGCCCGCCAACCTATGGTGTACCGCATGGTTTAGTAGTTGGCTTGATTGCCGGCGGCGATGGCGCCATACGCAAAGCAGTTGAATTTGCTGAAGACAGCACCGAACAGGGCTGGAAAGATTTACAGGAACATAAAATTCATTTTAACGATGTAGTAGTAGGGATTGCCGCTTCGGGCCGAACACCCTATGTGGTAGGCGCGCTCAAACAATGCCGTTTGCATGGCATAACCACGGCAAGCATAACCTGTAACCCCGATACAGCGGTTGCCGCTGAGGCTGATTACCCCATTGAAGTAATTGTAGGGCCTGAGTTTGTAACAGGCAGCACAAGAATGAAAGCCGGCACCGCGCAAAAGCTGGTGTTGAATATGATTTCTACGGCTGTTATGATAAAAATTGGACGTGTTGAAGATAACCGCATGGTACATATGCAACTGAGCAATGTTAAGCTAATTGAACGCGGCACAAAGATGATTATAGATAGCACCGGCCTTGACCACGATAAAGCAAAAGAACTGCTATTAAAGCACGGAAGTGTAAAAATGGCGCTGGAACACTTCAAAAAGTGAAAAATCTGACAGTTTTATGACAACTGGTTTCGCATTTCCGCTTTACACATTTTAAATAATCTTTAAATTCACCATCTATTTCTCTGACCCAAAAACCAATCAAATGAAAAGAGTTTTACTTAGTCTAACCTCTCTACTGATGCTGGGCACGATGCATCTTGGAGCACAGGTTATTTTTTCCGATGATTTTAGTAATGCGAACTTGCCTAAATGGACAATCGCAAACCTATCAACCAGCAACGTGCTATGGCACCATAACAATACCGGCTCATCTGCAGGCCAGGCTGCCGGAACGTTTGACTACGCAGGTGCGACTAACGGTTGTATATTGGTTGACAGTGATGCTGATGGCGACCAAACCGGCAATACAGCTGAACACACGGTGATTACCTCCAAAAATATCGACTGCAGCGCAGCATCAGATGTGGTGCTTAGCTTTGTTGAGTTTTTTGGTAAATACCAGGCCGATACTCCACGTGTTTATGCAAGTACAGACTCCATAAACTGGACTATGGTGCACAACCCTGCAGCCGGTTTAGCTACAAACCAGGCCACTGCTAACCCTAACTTTGTAGAAATTAACGTTACTGCTATTGCAGCAGGCAGCGATAGCTTCTACATCCGTTTTGACTGGAGAGGCAAGTATGACTACTGGTGGTTTGTTGACGATGTAAAGCTGTTTACACCTTCAGCATTTGAAGTGCAGGCTGATGAGGCTGGTGCAACGCTAACTAATGGCTGCAACCTTTCTAACTCCGAGCCAATCTCTATTACCTTCCGTAACAAGGGCCTTACTTCTATTGATTCGGTAATGGCTATGTATAGAGTTAACGGCGGTACCGTGGTAGCAGAGAAAGTTCACCTACCTTCTCCACTCGGTTACGATACAGCTTATACATACAACTTTACCACTACAGCTGATTTTAGCGCTGCTGGTATTTACAACATTACTGCATGGGTTCAACTTTTAGGCGATACCGTACCTGCTAACGATAGTGCGTTTGCTAATGCTATTTCTGCCGACCCTATCAATCCTTCAACTGCTTATACCACAAGCTTTGAAATTCCGGGTATTGGTTCAGATGTGAGCGCACTTACATGGACCAACGAAGACGCTAATAATGATGGCTTCTCATGGCATTTATCTGCTGCTTCAGCTAATACCGGTACAGTGCACTTCCGTACAGATTGGAATCCGAACGGCACAACTGCTGCCAACGACTGGTTATTCAGCCCCTGTTTACAGTTAAGCGCTGCCAAGGCTTATAAAGTTCATTTCTTCTCTGAGGTTGGCGAGGACAACAACGGTCTTTACCCTGAAAAACTGGAGTTAAAAACGGGTACAACCAAAAGCGCAGCGGGTATGACGCAGAACATTTTTGACTTTGGTTTACAGCAAAACAGCGCTTACGAAGAAAGGTTAGCTGCTTTCAAACCTGCAACCAACGGTATTTACTATGTAGGCTTCCACTGCTATAGCGATGCTGACAAGTGGTTCCTTGATGTGGACGACGTTACCATTTCTGAATTGGCTGCTCCGGATGCAGTATTTACTTCTTCCAGCAACGGTTCGGTTGTAACCGTAACTGACGGTTCATCTGAACTGATAACCGACTGGAGTTGGAATTGGGGCGATGGCTCATCTTCTACCGGTCAGGATCCCGGTACACATACTTACTCAGCTCCGGGCACTTACACCATCTGCTTAACCGTAACTAACCTTGCAGGCGTTGATACTGTTTGCCACACTGTAGTTATCTCTGGTATTAATGACCTGGATGCTTCATCTGAAATTGCGGTTTACCCTAACCCTACAAACAGCGCTATCAATGTGATGTTAAGCCAGGAGTTAAGCAACAACGCTCAAATTGAGATAGTTAACACCATCGGCGAAACTGTGATAAGCAGAAAAGCCACCGGCAGTAATGTTGAGAAATTCAACCTTGATAAACTTGCACAAGGCGTTTACTACGTTCGTATAACTTCAGAAGGTGTAAAAGCCATGAAGAAATTTGTTTACACCCGTTAACAGCGGCTGTAAGGCATAAAAAAAGGACCTCCGGTTATCCGGAGGTCCTAATTTTATGCGGTTAATACCTATTTAGAGTTGCATTTATAGCCCTGTTTTTCATAAGCATCA
>CAZUHU010000094.1:0-14417 GCA_964620645.1 uncultured Chitinophaga sp. | reverse complement strand
GGAGTATTCGTTCCGTTCATGCTTATGGCTTTGCGGTCCTGGTTGCGGCCCTTCATTAAGCGGGGGTCAGCATTAATTTCCACTTCCTCTTTAGCCAGCATGTATTTGTTCGAGTTTATCACACTCCACTTTTCCATTTTGCGCACACCTTCAACCACCCAATCTTTCATGTCCTTATGGTCAAAACGGCATTCGTTGCAAATGTATTCAGGCTTACCATCGGCATTGCTCTCCACCTCATGGTAAACATCTTTGCGGGCTGTTACACGGTAAACCTCTTTACCAAAAGTCCACAAGGTTACTTTGCCGCAACATTTGCTACACTCGCGGTGCGCATCAAAAGGTTTTAAAAACCACACGCGCGATTTAAAGCGGAAGGTTTTATCCGTTAAAGCCCCAACAGGGCAAACATCAATCATGTTACCGCTGAATTCGTTTTCTACGGCGTTTTGAATGTAGGTTGAAATTTCAGCCGCATCGCCACGGTTCATTATACCGTGTACACGCTTTGGCGTAAGCTGGTCCGCTACATAAGTGCAACGGTAGCATAAAATACAGCGGTTCATGTGCAGCTGTATCTTATCACCAATATCAATTTTGTCAAAGGTTCTTCTTTCTTCCTGGTAACGGGTTTTGGCAACACCGTAATCAAAGCCCAGGTTCTGTAAATCGCACTCGCCGGCCTGGTCGCAAATAGGGCAATCTAACGGGTGGTTGATTAACAGAAATTCTACCACCCCTTTGCGCATATCCTGCACTTTAGGGCTGGTCATATTTTTCACTTCCATACCATCAGCCACAGGGGTGCAGCAGCTTGCCTGTAATTTAGGCATCGGGTTAGGATTAGCATCGCTGCCTTTGCTGATTTCAACCAGGCACACACGACACTTGCCTCCACTGCCTTTAAGCTTGGAATAGTAGCACATAGCAGGAGGCACCAAATCGCCCCCTATTTTGCGGGCTGCATTTAATATGGTTGTCCCAGGTTCTACTTCAACTGTAACACCATCTATTGTTACCTTGGGCATTAATCAGAATTTAAGCATCAAAAACTCGGGTGCGAATGTAATTTTATAGGGTCAGATGTCCAAAATTTATATCAACAAACCAACCTTGCTTTACTGCACTGTTGGCCCAGTGGCTATACATTTACAACTGACTCATTTTTAAACAATTCTCCCCACTTAATTTAATTATCAAAATACACCTTAAACCATTACAGCTTCTTTAGCCATCAGGTGTTTAACCTTTTCCCAAGGCTCGTTTTCAAAGTGCTTGCGGTTCTTCACTTTTTCAGGGAAACGCACGTGGTATTCAAACTCATGACGGAAGTGACGGATAGCCGCTGCAACCGGCCATGCGGCTGCATCGCCAAGCGGGCAAATGGTATTGCCTTCTATTTTGCGCTGTATATCCCAAAGCAGGTCTATATCTTCCATGCTACCGAAGCCATGTTCTAAACGCCAGGTAACTTTCTCTAACCAGCCGGTGCCTTCGCGGCAAGGCGAACATTGTCCGCAGCTTTCGTGATGGTAAAAGCGGGAGAAGTTCCAGGTATTTCGCACTACACAGGCGCGGTCGTCATAAACTATAAAGCCGCCTGAACCGATCATACTACCGGTAGCAAAGCCGCCGTCGGCCATACTTTCGTAGGTCATTAAGCGGGTTTCGCCTTTGGCCGTTTTAAACAGTAGCTCGGCCGGCAGAATGGGCACAGATGAACCACCGGGAACACAAGCCTTCATAGGGCGGTCGCTTTCCATCCCTCCGCAGTATTCATCGCTCATTACAAACTCTTCAACCGGTATGCTCAATTCAATTTCGTAAACACCGGGTTTGCGGATATTGCCTGAAGCAGAAATAAGTTTAGTGCCGGTAGATTTACCTATACCGATTTTTGCATACTCTTCTCCCCCATTCAGTATGATCCAAGGCACGGCCATAATGGTTTCCACATTGTTAACCACAGTTGGGTTGCTATACAAGCCTACTACCGCAGGGAAAGGAGGCTTAATACGCGGGTTGCCACGCTTGCCTTCCAAACTTTCAATCAGGGCAGTTTCCTCGCCACAGATATAAGCGCCTGCACCGCAGGTAACGTGTAAATCTAAATTGTAACCGCTGCCCTGTATGTTTTTACCTAACCATCCGGCAGCGTAGGCTTCTTTAATGGCTTTTTCTAAAATGCGAAACACCCACATGTATTCGCCACGGATGTAGATGTAAGACAGGTTGGCTTCCAGCGCAATGCTGCTCACGATCATTCCTTCTACCAGCAGGTGTGGTAGCTTTTCCATTAAGTAGCGATCCTTGAACGTGCCGGGCTCACTCTCATCAGCATTGCACACCAAGTGACGTGGCTTGCCACTCTTTTTATCAATGAAACTCCACTTCATGCCGGTAGGGAAACCCGCACCGCCACGACCGCGCAGGCCGCTCTTCTTCACTTCCTCAACTATATCGTTAGGCGTTTTCTCCTTTAGGGCCTTTTCAACAGAGCGATAGCCGCCCATTTTACGGTAAACCTCGTAAGTGTTAATGCCTTCTACATTAGCATGCTCCAGTAATATCTTTCTTCCGGCCATTTCTATAATTCAATTAAGCGTGCAAAACAGTTAATTCCTTCACTAATTTCAAAACCAGATACAAACATAAGAACAAAGCCTTAGTTCATCTGTAAAATATACTATTCCGGAGGGGGTACTGCGTTACAAGTGGTCTTCCGTATTTCTACCAACTCTCCCTTTTTACCGGTAGTATTATCAAACTTATAAAGCGCTACAGAAATAGTAGAACCCCGCTGCACTTCAAGGAAATACCAATTCTCAGGCGGCGTATCTGTCTTCATCCCCGGTTTATAGAACTCCTCATCAAGGATATGTATAGGGCGCCCGTAAACATTGTTAAACACGTTTTGGAATTGCCATGAAATACGCCAGAAAAAGTTACTGCCTGTAATGATGATACTATTATCTGGGCAGGATTTGGCAATGCCATCCTTAATAGATTCATAGCAAAACTGCATAGGTGCCGCAAAGTCATATTGACGCTGGTCTATTAAAGCGGCATTAAAAAGGTAGTTAACACCTATAGCTAATGAAAGGAAGGAATAAAAGGCCATTGCAAGCGGACGAAGTTTAACCTTTGAGGCTATCCAATGAAACAGTAAAGCCAATAAAGTGGCCATACCGAAATTCTGCAGGAATATAGGCAGGTAACCGGCGCCGAACCTGATTTCTTGCTGGTATTTTATTGAGGGCGTTAAAAACAAAGCCGGAAAGATGGCAATAGCCAGACCCAATATATAGGGGCGGTAGTTATGGATAGGCCCTTCACTTTGCTGCTGCTCCTTATTATACAGGTAATACACAGCCGTAGTAAGCACCAGAATGAATACCACAGCAAATACATTAACCGGATTATTAAGGCGGCTGAGCAATACGGAAGGAATTGCATGATGGTCGGTTAAATTGGTGAGCGGCAATACCGAGCCGATTTGCGCCACTGCCACTCTTAACATTGCTGCAGGCTGCAGGTTAGCTACCAAACCGGTATAGGTATTATGATCTACCGGGATGTGCTTTTTTAAGTAAAACACATAGCCCCCGTAAATTAAAGTAACGGGCAAAAACATGGCTACCGTCTTTATTATGGTTCTGATAGGTGTTTTAAATGCCCAAAGCGAAATGGGTAAAAGCAATAGTAGTACGGCACCCAACTCGGTTACTAACAACACCGTTGCATAGCAGGCTAAAGAGCCCATCAGATAAAGCAGCTTACGTTTAGTTACGTATAGGTGACAAAGCCCCAGCCCACCAAAAACCAGTAAGGCAATTAGCTGATACATGCCGTTAAGGCTGGTGTAAGCATCATGATATTGTAAGCGGAATTGAATTAAGCTGCAAAGAAAAACCAACCATATAGCCCTGTTGATTTTAAAGCCTGCCACACGCAGGTACCACATAAAAACACCAATGGCAAGCAGATTCATAAGTACCATAAAGGCCTTATAAACTACCAAAGGAGTAAAATACCTAAACGTAAACTCGTTCCACCAAAAAACAACAGGGGTAAAGCGGCCACTCAGCATCCATTCCTTTACATACGGAATACACAATTCGATAGTGCTTTTGCTTTGGTTGCCAATGTTGCTATCCCTGAACTGGTAATTCATTACGTCGTCGGACAGGTAACCCGTGCGCAGGATGGGCAGCAGGCAGATAAGCAGCAGTGATGCTGCAAGCAAATTAAGGGTAATACTTCTCCAGCGGGGTGTAAGCATAGGTTTACCGGTTAAGCGGTAAAGAATTAAGCCGGGTAATTAAAGAAACGTTCGGTTAAACTTTGGAATACAACTCTACCTTGCCAGCCTTACAGTCCTCAATAAGCTTATCCATTTTGGCAGGTGTCAAAAACTCGTGATAGTAATCGCCTAACTGTAACATTGGGGCATAGCCACAAGCGCCTAAACACTCAACGCCTTTAACGCTGAAAAGGCCATCTGCTGTAACTTCGCCTTCACCATGTACACCAAGTTTATCCATGGTGTATTCCATTAAATCTTCGGCACCACGCAGGCAGCAGCAACTGGTGCGGCAAAATTCAAGCATGTATTTGCCAACCGGCTTCTGATTATACATGGTATAAAAGGTAACCACCTCATACACTTCTATAGGCAAAATATTTAATACTTCCGCTACTTTGTCCATTACCGGCACACTCAACCAGTTATCATGTTCGTCCTGCACTTCGTGCAAAACAGTAAGCAGGGCGCTTTTGTGCCTGCCTTCAGGGAAATGCGACTTCAACTCGGCAATACGCGCCATTAAACGCTCACTAAACTTTACTTCCTCTTTTGTTATTTCTGCTACTCCCATTGTGTAATATCTTATAACCTATTACTTATAACTTAAAACTGCTATGCATCCAACTCGCCGGCTATAACATTAAGCGAACTTAAAATAACGATAGCATCGCTTAATAAATGGCCTTTGGTTAACTCAGTAAACGCCTGGTAGTAAATAAAACATGGCCTGCGGAAATGTAAACGCGCCGGAACACGGCTGCCATCGCTAACCAGGTAAAAACCTAATTCGCCGTTACCACCTTCAACCGCATGGTAAACCTCACCCTTAGGCACTGGTATTTCGCCCATCACAATTTTAAAGTGATAGATAAGGGCTTCCATATTGTTGTAAACATCTTCCTTAGGTGGCAGGTAATAATCGGGCACATCCGCATGGTAAGGGCCATCGGGCAATTTCTCGTAAGCCTGTTTTATAATGCGTATGCTCTGCCACATTTCAGCCTGGCGAACGCAGTAGCGGTCGTAGGTGTCACCTGTTTTGCCAACTGGCACATCAAACTCAAAATCTTCGTAACTGCTATAAGGTGTGGCTACGCGCACATCATAATCTACACCGGCTGCACGCAGGTTAGGGCCTGTAAAGCCATAGCTTATTGCCTTTTCAGCGCTTATTCCGCCAACGTTAATGCAGCGGTCCATAAAAATACGGTTGCGCGAAACCAGGTCTTCAAACTCTTTTAAAGCCACAGGAAACTCCTTTAGAAAGGTTTCCAGTTTGCGAAAAGCCGTAGGGCTCCAATCGCGTTCAAAACCTCCTATGCGGCCCATATTGGTAGTTAAGCGGGCTCCGCAAATCTCTTCGTAAATCTCATATACCTTTTCGCGGTATTGGTAGATGTAAAGGAACCCGGTAAATGCCCCGCTATCCACCGCCAAAATAGAGTTGCAAATCAAGTGGTCGGTAATACGCGCCAGTTCCATTACAATTACGCGCAGGTATTGCACGCGCTTTGGCACTTCTACTCCTAATAGTTTTTCAAGCGTCATCCACCATCCCATATTATTTATGGGCGCCGAACAGTAGTTCATACGGTCGGTTAGCGGGGTTATCTGATAGAAGGGACGGTTCTCAGCAATCTTTTCGAAAGCACGGTGAATGTAACCTACGGTTTGCTCAGCATCAATAATACGCTCTCCATCCATTAACAACACGTTTTGGAAAATACCGTGTGTTGCCGGGTGCGTTGGCCCAAGGTTTAGTATAGATAACTCGCTGCCATCCTCATTTTCGCGCTGCTTAATGAGGTCAGCGTATTTCTCTTCTATCGTGAGTGGTTTTAGTAAGGTGCTCATCTTAGTTCATATTTCCGCTTTGCGGTATCCTTCCAAAATATCTGTCGTCCTTGTCTGTACGGTTAGGATCCTCCAGCGGAAACTCCTTGCGCATAGGGAAACTCACCATCTCATCCATGTTCAATATTCGCTTTAAATCAGGATGGCCGGTAAACACTATACCGAAGAAGTCATAAGTCTCGCGCTCCTGCCAGTTTGCCGATTCAAATAAGCGGGTTGCGCTTTCCACTTCAGGGTTTTCGCCGTTTAAGTAAGTTTTAAAACGCAGGCGGGCATTATCCAGCCAGTTGTGCATATGGTACACTACACCAAACTGCCTTTCAATATCGTTTTCAGGATAGTGCATACCGCACAGGGTGGTAAGAAAGTTAAAGCCCAACTCATCGCGCAGGTATTGCATAATATCAATCACCTGTCCGCGCGGAGCTTCAAACGTAAGCATGCCGTAAGGCTCTGTTACATCTATTACCGCCTCGCCAAACTTAGCGGTTAGCTTCTCTATTAATTGTTCGTTGGTTAATGCCATTTGGCCCGTTACAACCCCGGCCTAAGGCAAGGGTATATTTTAATTATACAATCAATTCCTTCAACACTTAGTTTACTGTAATACCGTAGCTGGCTAAAAGCGCTTTATACTCCGGAGAGTTTCTGCGGCGCATAGGCTCATTCTTCACCAGTTCCTGTAGTTTCATAATGCCATCCAGTATCTGCTCAGGACGTGGCGGGCAGCCGGGCACATAAACATCTACCGGTATAATTTTATCAATCCCCTGTAATACAGAGTAGGTATCAAACACACCACCCGAACAGGCGCAAGCGCCAACCGATATTACCCAGCGCGGTTCAGCCATTTGCTCATAAACCTGGCGCAAGATGGGGCCCATCTTTTTCGCAATGGTACCCATCACCATCAGCATATCAGCCTGGCGGGGCGAGAACGAAGGCCTTTCAGAACCGAAGCGGGCCAGGTCATAATGCGAGGCCATAGTGCTCATAAACTCAATACCGCAACAACTGGTTGCAAAAGGCAAAGGCCACATACTTTTTGAACGGGCCAAACCAACCACCGCATCAAGAGAGGTAGCGAAGAACCCCTGACCCTCAATACCGGCAGGCGGATTCACCATTTTAATATCACTATTGCTATTTATTATTTCAGCCATTTTTTACTCCTGTTTTTAACCTTGTAAAGTTACCTCTTTTAGACGGCTTTAAAGCCAAAGCTTTACTCCCATTCCAACGCGCCTTTCTTTACAATGTAATAGAAACCAATTAGTAATAACGCCATAAACAGGGCCATCTTCCAAAGGCCTTCCATTCCTAAATCACGAAAATTAACAGCCCAGGGATACATAAATATCACCTCCACATCAAACAGCACAAAAAGGATGGCCACAAGGAAATACTTAACAGAAAAAGGAATACGGGCGTTGCCGTGCTGCGGAATACCACACTCAAAGTTTACATCCTTGTTTTTTGAATGGCGTTTAGGGCCAATGTAGTGCGAAACCAAAAGGGTAAAGGCAACAAAGCCTGCTGCAAAAACAGCCTGAAGCACAATCGGCAGGTAATCAAAATTCGTATTCGTCATAGCACACTTTTAGGCGTGGCAAAAATAACCCTCCACCCCATATAAAAAACCATTTTACCCACAATTTGTTTGGGAGTGTTAGCCACCGCTACAACCTGGCTTAAGGGCTGCAAAAACCTAACCTGCCGCAGTAAGCCACCTTAGGCAATGGTTTGTCGCAAACTGCCCGTTTAATTGTCGCCATTGCCTATTCATCCCTAAATTCCTCCACCCTATGTTTGTGTCGTTAAACGATACAGACTATTATTAACTTAAAATCAAGAAAAATGGACAAAGCGGATAAAGAAGTAGTTACAGTACAGGCTACCGTTAATGCACCTGTAGAAAAGGTTTGGGAATTTTGGACAAAGCCGGAGCACATTACCCAATGGAACAATGCCAGCGACGATTGGCACACCCCAAGAGCTGAAAATGACCTACGCGAAGGGGGCAGCTTTGTAAGCCGTATGGAGGCCAAAGACGGCAGCTTTGGTTTTGACTTTGGCGGCGTTTACACCAAAGTAAATACAAATGAACACATAGCTTATACTATGGGCGATACCCGTCGTGTTGAAGTGGAATTTAAAGCCACAGGCAACAGCACTGAAGTTATAGAAAGCTTTGAAGCAGAAAGCACACACAGCATTGAAATGCAGCGCGGCGGATGGCAGGCCATACTGAACAACTTTAAGAAATACGCCGAAAGCAAGGCTTAATTACTATAAGAAGCAACTTCAACAGCCAGGCGGTCATCGCTGGCGCCAAGTTCAGTGGCGGCCTGGTTACTTAACTTAACCATTACCTGTGTTTGTGCATCAAGTGGGGGCACCTTGCCTACCACTTTGGCGTAAATGGTTTTTTGGTTAAGCATATTAGTTACGCGTATAACAGAACCAACCTCGGCATCATTGTAAAAAGCCAGGTATTGGTTACCGGAGGTTTCGTCCATTATATAATTGGCTTCTCCCCTGCTCTTTTTGATCTTAAAGCCGCCGGCTGAGTAGTTGTTAAAGAAAGAAGGATACTCTACCGGGTTGCTGCTGCTTACTTTAAGCGTGGCTGAAGGCGGTGTACTTACAGGCTTAGCCGGTTCTACATTAATAGTTGGCTCAGGTGTCTTCTTCTCTTCTACCGGTGGCATATCATCAGCCTGGTATGTAAAACGTGGGCGTATATCCTCCTGCTGGTAAGGTGTATCAGGTGTAGATGGCACAGAAACAGGTTTGTAAACCGCCATGTTATTAAGCTTACTCACCACCAGCTTCTGTCCTATTTTAAGGTTAAGATCAGCAAGGGTATTCCACTGCTTAATTTCAGCTGTAGTTACACCGTATTTTTTACTGATAGAGTAGATAGTTTCTCCTTTGGTAACTGTATGCACCCGTGCAGGGGTAGTTTTAACCTGCACCTGGCTTGCCGGTGGCGCTACTACTTTTACAGGCACCCCTTTAGTAGGTATGGTAATTTTATCGCCGGGTTTAATAGCAGTGCTTTTCATGGAGTTCAGTTTAGTGATTTGCTCCACCGTTACCCCATACTGTTTTGAAATAGCATATAAGGACTCTCCGCTTTTAACGGTATGCACACGGGCTGTTTGAGCAGAGGCAACTACCACGCTCAAACCAAAATAGATGCAAAAGAAAATCCTTCTCATATCAATTCGTTTATTTTTATGCTTTCAATCAACTACAAATTAACGCGCCATCTTTCGTTATGCAGCTGTTAACTCGCCACATACTAACAACCTTTACCATTTTGTTGTGCAGTATATTAAACACATATGGGCAGCAAAAAATTGTGTTTAAATACAACATACATGATGAAATAGGCCCCGCCATGAGCAGGCTTACTGAAAAGGCCGTTAAAGAAGCTGAAGAAAAAAAGGCCAGCTACATTTTAATTGATATGGACACCTATGGCGGCATGGTGGATGATGCCGATAAAATTCGCACTGCCCTGCTGCACACCAAAATACCTACCATTGTTTTCATCCGCAACAACGCTGCCTCTGCCGGGGCGCTGATCTCTATTGCCTGCGATTCAATTTACATGACGCCCGGCTCAACTATTGGTGCAGCCAGCGTAGTAAACCAGGAAGGTGAAATTATGCCGGAGAAGTATCAGAGCTATATGCGCAAAAAGATGCGCGCTACGGCTGAGGAAACAGGGCGCAACCCGCAAATAGCCGAGGGCATGACGGATATTGACCTGGAAATTGACAGCATAAAAGAGAAAGGAAAAATAATCACCTTCTCGGTTACCGAAGCTATTAAGAATGGCTACTGCAACGGGCAGGTAGAAAAGCCTGAAGACATTTTACCGCTATTACAGGGTGGCCCCTATGTTATAGAAGAACATGATGCCAGCTTTGCTGAAAGCATTGTATTATGGCTGGTAAACCCTGCGGTATCGGGCTTGTTGCTGCTTATCATTTTCGGGGGTATTTACTTTGAGTTTAAGGCACCGGGCACCTTCTTCCCTATTGCGGTATCCATAGGCGCTGCGCTTATTTACTTTGCACCGCTTTACCTGGAGGGCCTGGCCGAACGTTGGGAGATATTGATTTTTGGCGTAGGGGTAATACTTATACTGCTGGAGATATTTATAATACCGGGATTTGGTGTGGCAGGCATTGCCGGCATTATACTAACTATAACGGGCCTTACCCTTGCGCTGGTTCGCAATGTTGATTTTGATTTCACCTTTGTTCCTAAAGGCAGTTTATCGCTTTCGCTACTAATGGTGGTGGTTTGCATGGCCGCCCCCCTGTTGTTCCTGCTGGCTTTTGGTCAAAAAATATTTTCCTCGCAGCTGTTTACAAGGGTATCTGCACAGGCAGAAATGCGCACTGCTGATGGCTTTTCCGTCCGCGATAATGTAATGCACTCCCTTATTGGGGAAACCGGCCTTGCTGCAACTGATTTACGACCCGCCGGTAAGGTGG
This sequence comes from uncultured Chitinophaga sp., assembly GCA_964620645.1. Taxonomy (GTDB): domain Bacteria; phylum Bacteroidota; class Bacteroidia; order Chitinophagales; family LD1; genus Bog-950. Next base: position 3,743 of record CAZUHU010000094.1, on the reverse strand, counting down.
ACATTAACGGCGAGCGTTATGACGCTACATCGGATGGCAACTTTATTCATAAGAACGACAGCGTGCGAGTAATTGCCGTGCGCAGCAAATATTTAGTTGTAGAGAAAGCATAAGGCGGCATGGGTTTCTTAAAAATGTTGGTGAAGCGCATACTGCTGCTGATGGTTTTCTTTCAGTTGAGCAGGGTATTGTTTCTGGCTTTTAATTACAGTTTGTTTCCGCACTTAAGTTTAGCAGGTTACCTGCAAATACTATGGGGCAGTTTACGTTTTGATATTTCTACCATAGTGTATGTAAATGCGTTATACATTTTCCTGTTTATCCTTCCATTCAATTTCAGATTTAACAGAGGATATCAAACATTCGCTAAAGTTGTTTTTATAGTGGGCAATGCGCTATGCCTGTTTGCAGACATAGCAGATATGGCATACTACCCGTTCATCCTTCACCGCACCAATGCTGCTTTCTTCCTTGAGTTTAAGCACGACACCAATCTGCTTACCGATGCCGGAAAATTTGTATGGAGTTACTGGTACCTGGCCTTGCTGTTTGTTGGGTTAGTATGGTTGCTGATACGCAGCTATAACTGGATTAAGATGCCCATACCTGAAGATTACAACCGGAAGAAACTGTGGATGGATGCTACAGCCATTCCTTTTGTGGCACTGATTTGGCTGGGTTTTGCGAGAGGAAGTTTTGTGCCCAGCAACCGCCCTATAAATTTAAGCTATGCCGGGGACTACATTCATAGCCCCGAAGAAGCGAACCTGGTCATAAACACTCCCTTTAGTATAATGACCACCTTTGGCAACATTAAGGTGCATGAGGCAACATATTACACTTCGTTTGAAGAAGCGGCAAAGTATTATCAGCCCATACAAAGCTATACACACCCGCAGGGTGCAGAGAAACGCAAGAACGTGGTGATTATAATAGTGGAGAGTCTTAGCCGCGAGTTTATAGGCGGGCTTAATGAAAGCAAGGATAGTTATGAAGGTTATACGCCGTTTTTAGACTCGCTGATAAAGCAGAGCATGGCTTTTAAATACAGCTTTGCGAACGGCCGCAGAAGTATTGAGGCTCTGCCATCAGTTGTAGCAAGCATACCTTCCTTCACCGAAGCTTACACGCTTACCCCTTATGCTGCCAATAGCATTAACTCGCTTCCCCTGTTGCTTAAGAAACACGGGTATAATACCAGTTTTTTTCATGGCGCGCATGAAGGCAGCATGGGCTTTGCCGCCTTTATGACCATTGCAGGCGTAGATAAAAACTACAGCAAAACCGATTACGGAAACGATAAGGATTTTGACGGCACCTGGGGCATCTACGACGAAGAGTTTTTGCAATACTGGGCACAGCAAATGAATACCTTTAAGCAGCCGTTTTACAGTTCGGTGTTTACAGTGTCATCGCACCACCCGTTTAATTTACCCGAACGTTATAAAAACAGTTTTAAAGCAGGTAGCCTGCCCATACACCCCACGGTGCAATATACGGACATGGCCTTACGCCGCTTTTTTGAAACAGCAAGCAAAATGCCCTGGTATAACAATACCGTATTTGTGATTACGGCAGACCACACCTCCGCATTAAGCCAGTACGAAGATTACCAGAACGCCGTAGGTGCTTTCAAAGTGCCTGTTATATTCTTTACCCCCGATTCTACTTTGAGAGGAATGAAGGATAACGTGGTGCAACAGGCAGATATTTTTCCTACGCTGGTTGACTACCTTGGTATGAACGATACCATACTGGCCTTTGGCAAGAGCGCTTTAAGAGATACCACCGAGGAATTTGTGGTAAACTGCTACAGTGGCGTTTACCAGGGGTTTTATAAGGACCTGGTGTTGCAGTTTGATGGCAATAAACCTTTAGCCTTGTATAAGTTTAAAGAAGACGTGCGCCTGCAGCATAACCTACTCGGCCAATACCCGGAGGAAGAGAAACTGCTACTGGCTAAGTTAAAGGCTTACATACAACAATATAATAACCGCGTGCGCGGCAATAAAATGTTACCTTAACCACGATGAAAGTTATTGGCATTATACCCTCGCGTTATGCAAGCAGCCGTTTCCCCGGTAAACCTTTGGTGGATATAAACGGCAAAAGCATGATACGCCGCGTTTATGAGCAGGCTCAAAAAGCTACCTCCTTAAGCGATGTTATTGTTGCCACTGATGACGAGCGCATATTTAAAGAAGTAATCAGTTTCGGGGGTAAGGTGGTAATGACCTCTTCGACGCACCTAAATGGCACGGAGCGCTGTGCGGAAATTGCCGCAGCAGGCAATGCAGATGTGATCATCAATATCCAAGGGGACGAGCCCTTTGTTGCCCCTGAGCAAATAGATGCCTTAGCAGCCTGCTTTAACAAGGCTGAAACACAAATAGCCACACTAATAAAGCAGCACCCATTAAATGAAGAGTTGCAAAACCCTGCGCGTATTAAAGTGGTAGTAGATAAGAACTATAAGGCGCTTTACTTTAGCAGGAATGTTATCCCTCACCAAAGGGCGCAGCCGCAAGTGCATGTAAGCGGATACGGCCATCAGGAAAAAGGTTCCTCCGGTTTTGAATCAGCAACAGTTACCTACTACAAGCATATCGGGCTTTACGCCTACCGCAAGGATGTGCTTTTACAACTGGTAAAACTGGAACCCAGCCCATTGGAACTGGCTGAAAGCCTGGAACAGCTTCGCTGGTTAGAGAACGGTTACAACATACAATGCGCCCTAACCGCGCATGAAAGCATCTCTATTGATACTCCTGAGGATTTACAGATGGTGTTGGCACGAATGAAGACGAACACGCTCTAATTCACCTAAAAATTATACCCCACCTGGAAGGTATAGTTACGCGGTGGCTCAATTAAAGCCGGGCGCAGCATGTACTCGGTATTCAGTATGTTTTTGACAATGAAGTTGAATAGGAACTTATCCTTGTAGTTATAGCCGGCACGTATATCCATTACAAAGTAACCTTTGTTGTGGGTTTTACGGAAATCGCTAACCACCTTAAGGGCGCCTATACCAACAGCATCGATCTCTTTCATAAAGCTGTTATAAAAGGCACTTACGCCTACAATAACACCCTTATACGTAGTTTGGGCATCTATCTTAAAGCTATGCTGAACGCGATATTTAAGTGTAGTGGTTGGCGAACCGGCACGAACAGAATCAAGGTTGCGAGGATCCAGGTAACTATAGCCGATAAGGAAGTTTAGCGGCACGCCGAAAATCTGGCCGTTAGCTACCGCGCTAAGTTCAACTCCCCAAATGCGGGCATCGGTAACGTTAAGCGCTTTGAAAGGAATACCTAAAACATAGGGCTTTATAGAATCAGCAAGGTCATCGTAATTAATCGCCTGGAACTCTATCATATCGTGGTAACGCATGATATAAGCGCTGGCATCAAAATACGCCATCCACTTGCTGATTTTTACGCCTTGCTTAATACCCAACTCAGCGCTCCAGCCATTTTCAGGCCGTAAGTTTTCATTAGGAAACACCTGGGCGCCGCTACGAACGGTGTACACATACTTTTCAGCCAAAGCTGGGTAACGGAAGCCCTGGCCAAAGCTGGCTCTTATATAAGTGCCTTTAGTAGCCTGGTAGTTCATTCCAATCCTGAAAAGCGGTGTTAAAGGAGACTGTATATCGTTAGTCTTTTTAGCCGCCTTATTCAATATATTAATGAAGGGCAGGCGGTTTTTAACCGTTTCGCCGCTAAGCCTTGCAAACT
>CAZUHU010000093.1:0-14665 GCA_964620645.1 uncultured Chitinophaga sp. | reverse complement strand
GCACATTGAATTGCTCGGGGGTAATGCCATGCTTTTTAAAACGCACAGCATTAAGGTTATGCAGCCAACTGGCAGTGTAAAGTACATTAACCGCTGCCTTTTCGTATTCAGTGCTGAATTTCTTTTGTTGTATATCCTCCTCAAGACCCATAATGCAAAACTAACAAAATAATTGTAGATACAATAATTGCATTTACTTTTACAGTGCCGGCACCTTATTAAACCAAGGGTCCGTCTTTTCCAATTGCGCCGCCAAGCGAAACATTGTGCCTTCGTCGTTCATTTTACCGGTAAACATTACGCCCACCGGTAATTTATCAGCGCTCCAAAACAAGGGCACTGACATGGAAGGCTGGCCGGTAATATTGGCCAATGGCGGGTAAGGGATCCAGGAAAAAATTTTAGAAGCAATTTTCTCAATCAAGCCTGTGTATTTAACCACCTGCGATATGCCCAGGGCGTTCATCACCCTTAAGGCATTGTCCTCTATTTTGCTGGTTTGCAAAGCGCCGGTTTTAAAAGGTTGCATGCCCAGTGTCGGCGTCAACAAAAAGTGGTATTGCGAATGGAACCTTGCCATAGTACGGCTCATTTCATTCCAACGTATGCGGGCCAATGTAAAATCAGCCGCTGAAAAAGCCCTGCCCAGTTTATACAGCAACCAGGTGTTAGGTTCTACTTCGTGGTATTTTGGCTTACTGCCTCTTTGCTCGCCTATGTATTCCAATGCGGAGGACAACTCGCCCATCACCAGCATATATAGCAGGTCAGTTAACAGTACTTTATCAAAAGGCAGTTTTACTTCCTCCACTTCGTGGCCTAAATCGCGCAGTAGCTGTACCGTATGGGCGATGGCTTTTTTGTTCTCTTCCGATTGTGTTGCACCAAGCCCTTCAGGCATTTGCAGGCTATAACCAATCTTCAATTTGCCCGGGGCAATATTTACTTCTTCGGCATAGGGCCGTTCCGGTTGTTGAATAATGTAAGGGTCGCCATCCATAGCCCCCGCAATACAATCGAGGTAAATGGCAGAATCGCGGATTGAACGGGACACACAACCTTCACTTACTGCCCCGCTCCACATTTCGCCGGCATGCGGGCCTAACGTAACGCGACCGCGCGTTGGCTTCATACCAAACAAGCCATTACAACTTGCCGGTATGCGTATTGAGCCACCTCCATCGTTGGCGCTTGCCATTGGCACTATGCCCGCTGCTACCGCTGCGCCACTACCGCCACTACTGCCGCCGGTGGTGTGCCCCAGGTTCCAGGGGTTATTGCTGGCTCCAAACAATTCATTTTCTACAAAAGGATTTAAGCCAAATTCCGAAGTGTTGGTTTTACCAAAAATGATTAGTCCCGATTTTATAATGCGGTTGGTTACTTCTGAGTTTTCGGTAGATATATTATCCTTTAACAATCGGCTGGCCTGTGTATAGCGCGTACCCTTAAGCTGTGGCCCAAGGTCCTTTATTAAATAAGGAACGCCGGCAAATGGAGCTGCACTATCCACTTGTGTCAACTGCCCTTGGGCAAATTCATGCAAAGGGGTAACTATGGCATTAATTTTTGGATTAACCGCTTCGGCTCTTTTAATAGCAATCTCCAAAAGTTCAGCAGAAGTTACTGCCTTGCTTTTAATCAATGCCGCTAGAGCCGTTGCATCATATTGGCGATATTCTTCAAATGTCATGTAGTACTATTTACCGGTTACAAATACTTTAACCCCGTGAGGTTGTAATTCTGCGGCTTCCTTCAATCCCCATTTATGGCCAAAGTAATCGGCAGGAATAGTTACAGCCTTTGCTGTTGTGTTAAACACCATTAACGCCTGGCGGTTGCCGGAAAGATTCTTTTTATACAGCCTTACACCCTTTTGCACCGCAACCAACTTAGCCTGCTCGCCCATTTCATCTTGGTTAATCTGCAGCAGTTCGGTATCCATCAATATACTATAAGTGGCTTCATTCATGTTGCGCAAATCGCAACTGGTAAGCAGCGGGGAGGAAAACATACTCCACAGGGCCATATGGCTACGGTATTCTGTATCTGTTAGCCCTTTAAAATGTCCATTGGCACTGGTGGCCTTCCCTTTACCGTAATTACCTACTATCAGCATATCGGGGTCGTTCCAATGGCCGGGCCCTGCATACTTCGCCAGCTTTTGGTTGCGCCGCACAATTTCCATCACACTCATTTGCCAGGGGCTGCCACTATGCCAGCTATCAAAAATATCGGGCGTAGTGCGCCAATAACTTCCACCTGTTTGATGAGCCCATAGCCAGGGTTTACGGATGCCCCACTCACACACGCTAAAAACAATGGAGCGGCCTGAATTACGCAGCGCAGTGCCCATAGCAGTATATCGTTCCTTAGCAGGTTTGCGCGTCCAGGGTGCGTAGCAGTAATCATACTTCAATAAATCCACACCCCACTCGGCATATTTTTTAGCATCAATTTCTTCGTGCTCGTAACCGCCGAAACAGCGGCCACAAGTCATATTACCGGCACAGGAGTATATACCCAATTTAAGCCCTTTTGCATGCACATAATCCGCAATGTACTTAATACCATGCGGAAACTTTGCCGGATTAGCCACCGGGTTACCTAAGGAATCTCTTGTATCCGCATGCCAGAAATCATCTATGTTAATGTATTGGTAACCCAAATCGCGCATGCCGGTGCTAACCATGGCATCCGCCATTTCCAGCAGCATTTTTTCATCTATATCCCGGGTAAAAACGTTCCAGCTGTTCCAGCCCATGGGCGGGGTAAGACATAACAAATCGCCCACTTCAATTTTAAGTTCCTCGTTAGCCTGTCCCTTGGCATTAACAGCCTTTACCTTTACTACGTATGCGCCTTTGTTGCCGGCCTTACCACTTATTATGCCTGTGGCAGCATCCAGCTTTAAACCGGCGGGCAGGTCTTCTGCCGAAAAAGTAATCGGCCTCTCACCCGTAGCGGGCACCGTAAACAAAAAGTCGGTATTAGGGTAATTGCCTACCACCTTAGCCCCGTGAAAAACCGGTGGGCCGGCGTACAACATTTCTTTCACCTGTGCACTAGCCATACAGGTAATAAACAGCAATGGCAGAAGGAGGAATTTTCTCATTCAGCAATTATACGTTTTCTGTATGCAATACACCACCCTGCTTTTAGAAAGCATGATTTAAAAGCCATAAATAACAATGGCTCAATTTCAGATTTTTATTTACGTTCACACAAACCCCAACCCCATGCACTTACTAAGTACGCCCGATTACATTGTATTCCTGATTTACTTTTTAATTGTTGCCGGCTTTGGCCTGTGGATCTATCAGCGCAAGAGAAAAGCCGCCGAAAACTCCACAGATTACTTTTTAGCCGAAGGCCAACTTACCTGGTGGGCCATTGGTGCATCGCTCATAGCCTCTAATATCAGTGCCGAGCAGTTTATAGGCATGAGTGGCTCAGGCTTTAAAATGGGATTAGCCATTGCAAGTTATGAATGGATGGCCGCCGCCACCCTAATTATAGTGGCGGTGTTTTTTATGCCCGTTTACCTTAAGAACAAAATATATACCATGCCGCAGTTTTTACACCAGCGGTACAACGGTACAGTAGCCATGATAATGGCGGTTTTCTGGCTTTTACTTTATGTGGTGGTAAACCTTACTTCTATACTTTACCTGGGGGCCCTGGCGGTAAGCAGCATATCGGGCTTACCTATTACCTACTGCATGTATGGCCTTGCCCTTTTTGCCGTACTTATCACACTTGGCGGCATGAAGGTTATCGGTTATACCGATATCATCCAGGTGTTTTTCCTCGTCCTGGGCGGTTTAGCCACTACTTACTTAGCGCTTAACCTGGTGGCAGCAAAGTTTGGTGGCAGCGGTGTGCTCAGCGGCTTCAACCTGTTACTGCAAAACGCGGGCGACCATTTCCATATGGTATTAAAAAAGGATAACCCTAATTATATAGACCTGCCCGGTTTAACAGTGTTGCTCGGCGGTATGTGGATTGCCAACCTAAATTACTGGGGTTGCAACCAATACATAACCCAACGTGCCTTAGGGGCTGATTTACCTACCGCACGCAGCGGTTTACTGTTCGCGGCCTTTTTAAAATTGCTGATGCCTGTAATTGTTGTGCTGCCCGGCATTGCCGCTTTTGTGCTTTATCAGCAAGGGGGTGATATAACTACCGCCATGGGCTCAGGTACCGACCTTAACCCCGATAAGGCCTACCCGCTTTTGCTAAACTTACTACCTGTGGGGCTAAAAGGCTTAGCCTTTGCCGCTTTAACGGCCGCAGTGGTGGCTTCCCTTGCCGGTAAGGCAAACAGCATATCCACAATTTTTACATTAGATATTTTCAAAAAGCATTTGCAAACGGATGCTGATGAGAAAAAAGTGGTTAACGTAGGGCGCATAACTATAGTAGCCGCTATGGTAATTGCAGTAATTATTGCCCCATTGCTGGGTATTGATAAAAAAGGCGGCTTCCAGTTTATACAGGATTACACGGGCATGTTAAGCCCCGGCATTTTTGCCATGTTCATTATGGGCTTCTTTTATAAGCGCACTACCAGCAGTGCCGCACTGTTTGCTATGGTTGGCGGCTTTGTTTTTTCGCTGCTTATATCGCTGCTACCTAATTGGGTTGATCTTTCCTTCCTTTCTTCATCAGGTTTTGCCGCACCAACCGATAAAGGCATTTATGTAGTTCCATTCCTCGATCGTATGGGAATTGTATTCGTTCTTTGCGTAGCGGGTATGTACCTCATCAGCCTTTTACAAAACCGCGAAGGCACCAAAGCCCATGCATTAGAGGTTGATACTTCTTTATTTAAAGTATCTAACAGCTTTAAAGTAGGCTCACTTTTGGTGTTGGGTATTCTGGCTGCTTTGTACCTGGTGTTTTGGTAAAGTCCGTAAAAAGGTTGACGCAAGTTGGCACCTTCAGCGCTTGCTTTTAAAAATCTACCTTTAGTGTTTAATGGAGCGCGTAGAGATTTTCAGGGAAAGATTCAGGCAGGAGTATATCGGTAAAAATTACTCCGGCAAGCTTCACTTTGTTTTTGTAACACTATGGTGTGCGGGCGGTATTTCCCTTTGCCTGTATAACCTGCATTCCGTAACATTGAAGCAGTTGTTGGTAGTGCCTTTAACTTTCCTGTACACTAACCTGTTTGAATATATCGGCCACCGCTACCCTATGCACCATAAGTACAAGGCCTTACAGGCGGTTTTCAAACGTCATACACTTCAGCACCACCATTTCTTTACTGATGAAAAAATGAATTGCGATACAGTAAACGATTTTAAAATCATTCTCTTCCCTCCCGTTCTGCTCATTTTCTTTTCCGTATTTTTTGTGCTGCCCATTGCAGCAGCGGTGTTTTATTTGTTCAGCCTTAATGCTGCTATGCTTTACATTGCCACCACCCTGGCTTATTACCTTAACTACGAGTGGCTGCATTTAGCCTATCATCTGCCCGAAACACATTGGGTTTATAACATCCCCTTTCTTAAAACCCTCCGTCGGCTGCATCACAACCACCACAACACTAAACTTATGGATAAATACAATTTCAATATCTCTTATCCCGTTTTTGATTTTGTATTCAGAACACTGAAATGAAAGTGCTTAAGCTTACCTTAACTGTTATAGTTGGTTTATACCTTCTTCTTTTACTTGCAGTTTATTTCCTGCAGGAAAAAATCATTTTCCCTGCTGAAAAATTGCGAAAAGACTACCCTTTCAATCTAACTGCCGAAGACCGCGAAGTTTTTATCACAAAAAGCAATGGCGAAAAAATAAATGGAATACTCTACAGGCGTAATGGCAATAAAGGTGTTGTGCTTTACCTGCATGGCAATGCGGGCAACCTAATGAGTTGGCAGCACATGGCGCAGGAAATTTTGATACACCACAAAGATCTACTGCTTGTAGATTACAGCGGTTACGGAAAAAGCGAAGGCTCCTTTTCTGAAGAAGGCTTTTACGAAGATGGACGTGCAGCCTTCCATTTTTTGCTGCAGCAAGGCTATGCGCCACAAAACATCATTCTGTATGGCCGTTCCATCGGAAGCGGCATCGCCACGCAGCTCGCAGTTAGTGAAAATGCCGGTGGTTTAATTCTTGAATCTCCCTATTGCAGTATTCCACAGTTAGGAAAAGAAAAGATGCCATTCCTGCTACCTGGTCTGCTCCTGAAATATCAATTCAACAATCTGGAAAAAGCCGCTCGAATAAAAATACCCGTACTCATTCTGCATGGCACAGATGACACCTTAATTCCATGCGAACACGGTAATCAAATCTATAAAGCCATTACTGCGCCTAAAACGCTGATGCTTATTAATGGTGGCCATCATAACGATCTTAGTCTTTTTGCTGAAAAGGAAATGGCATTAAAGGATTTTCTATCTTCCCATTGAGTATATTATCTTTATATAAGCATGTTGCATACCGACCCTGAACAGGAACCCCGATTCCTGGAATTTGAGCAATTGATTAAGCAGCGTAAAGAGGAAGCGCTTGCCTTGGGCCTTGCCCTGCGCGAAGAGGCAAGGGCTGAAGGCAACAAGGCTATCGTTAATTTTGTAAACGTTCACCTGGCAAACTTCTATAGCGATGTACAAAACCGCTATCAATACGCCATTGATTTTACCGAAGAAGCTGCGGCTGAATTGGACCCTGTAATTGATTATGAAGCCCTGGGTGGTTATTATGTTACCATTGGTAGAAACTATGCGCTGTTGGGTAACTTTAATAAGTGCCGCGACGCTTACATTAAAGGCAAAAGCATTTTAGAAAACCAGGTGCTAAGCCGTAAAGGTCAGGGGCGCCTCGGCATTATCTATCAAAACCTGGCCGCTCTTTTCATTGACCTTAAGCTGGAAAAACTGGCAGATGATTTCCTGCAAAAGGCTTTTGAAATTTTTAGTGCTACCAATGATAAGGCAAGGTTATGCCTTACCCATAACTCCCTGGCATCGCGCGTTACCGACCCTGAACAAAAGCTATATCATTTCGATACTTCTATTCAGTACGCCACAGAAACCAATAATACCGTAGCGGCTGCAGTGATACAGGGTAATAAAGGTGCATGGCTATGTTCAAAAGGTGACTTGGAAGATGGCCTGGCCAACATCAAAAACGCCTATGAAATTATAGCCGGCCTTGGCCACAAACGCTATCAATGTGATTTAGCCCAACACATGGGGCAGGCCTATTCTAAAATGGGGCAGGCTGATTTGGCCCTGCAATATTTTGAAACAGCGCACAAGCTGTTTGCCGAAAGCGGTGCGCAGTTTGCTAACTACGGTCTTTACCGTTTTTGGGGCGATGCACTTAGGGGCCAGGGCAAGTATGCCGATGCGCTGGAGAAGTACGACATGCACGAAAAACACCGCGAGGCTATGCAGGATTTTAATACCTCGGCGGCAGTTACTGAAGCGCAACTTCGTTTTCAGTTAGAAGAAGGGAAACGCGAGGCAGAAATGCTGCAGCGTAAGAACAAAGAAATTGAAGAGTATGCCCACCTGCTGGAGTTAACCAATAGCGAGTTAAGGCAATTTACGCATGTGGCCAGCCATGACCTGAAGGAGCCACTGCGGATGATTACCAACTACAGCCAACTGTTGGAAAAAAGCCTTAACGGCAAAATTACCAATGAACAGCGGGAGTATATCAACTATCTTCAGCAAGGCGGCACAAGAATGATGAAGGTGCTTAAAGACCTTTTACTGCTTTCAAAGATCAATCTAAGCCCGGATAAGGAGTTGGTAGACATTAACAACCTGCTTAACGCCTTAATTTTTTCGTTAGGAGAGTTAATTACCAAACATAAAGTACAAATTACCTATACCGCAATGCCGGAATTGGTTGCGGATAATGAATACCTGTTCCAACTTTTTGAAAACCTTATTACCAATGCCATCTTCCATCGCAATGGTAAGGACCCCGTAATCCACATTTCTTACAGAGCTGGCACTGATGAGCACCGTTTCGAAATTGAAGATAATGGCCCCGGCATCGCAACCGAGTATCGTGAAAAGGTATTTGTCATCTTTCAGCGCCTTCACAACCGTCAGGACCACGAGGGTAATGGTATAGGCTTGGCCATCTGCAAAAAAGTGGTAGATAGCATGAAAGGGAAAATATGGGTAGAAGATTCAAGATTGGGTGGAGCTAAATTTATCATCACCCTGCCCTTTGCCACTACTTCCACCTAATGTATAATCGGGCAGCTACGTTGCCTGAGCTAACCGTAAGGTAATCCGGTTGTTCAGTCTTAAAGTGCGATAAGGTATCTGAAGTTACGCTTCCCATGTAATCGCTGGCATCAAAGTCATCATCATCTGCAACATATACGCTTATTGTCTTATCCAGAGAAACAGTAGCCGCAGGTTCAATTGCAAAACTCAGTGGCAGGTTGCCGTGGTTAGCATTCAGGCGGGTGTAACCACTGCCTGAACCTATGGTATCCCAATTGTTATCCAGAATTGCAAGGTGTAAATCAGGCCGCCCGAATGGATCGGTAAAAACAATTTCACTGTCCCAGCTATCTCCCTGCGGATTGTTCTCAGGAAAAGCCGTTATGCTTACCTGGTACAACTCCACCGCTGTGGGGTTGCTTACTTTATGGTCCTTTTTACTGCAGGCATTGGTAAGTAGGGCGGCGGGTAAAGCCATTAGTAAAATCCGGGCAAGCCATTTGTATCGCATATCCTAATATACGCAATAAATGATATTAAGTTCATAATAATCAGGAGAGCGGCTTATTTCTGTTAAGCTGCCAAACCGAAGCATTTAATATAGATGCGAAACTCACCCAACACAGATAGGGGATTTGAAGATACCCTGCCAAAGGGTTTACTGCTATAAAGGATATGATCATGCCTATGATAAAGAACCAAAGAACAGCAATCTCAATCAAGGCAAAACCTAAGCGCTTGTAGTAAAAGAATATGATGCTCCAAAAGAAATTTAATACCAGCTGCGCCGTAAAAAATAGCAAGGCCCTCTCCCGTTCGGCTGAGGGCTCCCGCCTTATAATAATATAAAGCGACACCCCCATAAGAATGTAAAGCATAGTCCATACCGGGCCGAATAACCAGTTAGGCGGATTAAAGGATGGCTTCTGTAATTGGTTGTACCAACCCCTGATAGCCGTACGCGTGGCTATACCAGAAAAGCCGCCTACAGCTAATGGAATTAATATACACTCTGCCAGTATTAATATGTTGCTCATAACATTTTGTTTATTGATGCCTCATAAATGCTAACGCCCCCTTACAAGCCTTAGTATTAAACAGCGAATGTTCCGCTTTTGTTTATCGCATTTTATCTGCCTCCATTCGATAAAAAACGGTTTTATTTATTGCGCACATAAAATTACCACTATGACCCGCGAAGAATGGTTACGGTTAAGCGCTGTTTTAGGCGCAGGCGCATTGTTACCGCAACAGCTGTTGGCAGCCCTTGCCGATGATGAATTGAAACGAAGCGATTTCGGAAAAGATTTTATTTGGGGTACTGCTACTGCGGCTTACCAAATTGAAGGCGGATGGAATGAAGACGGCAAAGGAGAAAGCATATGGGATCACTTTGTGCATCACCACAAAGGCAAAATTAAAACGCACGAAACCGGTGACGTAGCCTGCGATTTTTACCATCGTTACGAAAGCGATATTGAACTGATGCACAAAATGCATATCCCTGCTTCCCGCTTTTCTATTGCCTGGAGCCGCGTAATGCCGCAGGGCACGGGCGCTATCAATCAAAAAGGCATAGACTTTTACAATAAGGTAATTGATAAATGCCTGAAAGAAAATGTTGAGCCCTGGGTAACCTGCTACCACTGGGATTTACCACAGGCCCTGCAGGAAAAAGGCGGTTGGGCAAACCGCGATGTAATTAAGTGGTTTGAGGATTATGTGGATGTTATCTCTAAAAACTTTGGCGACCGCGTTAAGAACTGGATGGTGTTTAATGAGCCCGCGGCCTTTACCATGATTGGCTACCTACTGGGCATACATGCACCGGGCATAGTTAACTTTAATAAGTTTTACAAAGCGGCGCACTACGTAACTATGAGCCACGGCGCAGGTGGCCGCGTGCTTCGCAACAATGTAAAAGGTGCTAACATTGGCACTACCTTCTCCTGCAGTCCGCTGGATGCCTGGAAGGATAAGCCGGCCGCTAAAAAAGCCGCAGTGCGTGCCGATGCCATGATCAACCGTTTGTTCGTTGAGCCGGTATTGGGTATGGGCTACCCGGTAAAAGATTTACCGGCCTTAAAGCATGTAATAAAACATATGGAACCCGGCGATGAGGAAAAAATGAAATTCGATTTTGACTTTATCGGGGTACAGAATTACTCGCGCATGGTGGCAAAAAGCCTTGGCCTTGTACCTATTATACAGGCTATAAATGTACCGCCTAAAAAACTGGGGCACGAGATAACCGAAATGAATTGGGAAGTTTACCCTGAAGGCATTTACCGCATCATCAAGCAATTCGCGGCTTACCCCAACATCAAAAAGTTGATTGTAACGGAGAATGGCGCTGCCTTTAAAGATGAACTCATCAACGGAGAAATAAACGACACCAAGCGCGTTCAGTTTCTGAAAGATTACCTGAAGAACGTATTGAAAGCAAAAAAGGAAGGCATAAACGTAGGTGGTTATTTCATCTGGAGCTTTATGGACAACTTTGAATGGGCCGAGGGCTTTAAACCTCGTTTTGGTTTAGTGGGAGTAGATTTTAAAACCCAGCAGCGCACCATAAAAGCGAGCGGCAAATGGTTTAGCGAATTTTTAAAAGGCTAACATGAAAGAAGCTTACGCAACGGTAAATGGTATTAAACTGCATTATGTAGAAGAAGGCAGCGGGCCGCTGGTTATCCTCTTGCATGGTTTTCCGGAGTTTTGGTACGGCTGGCGAAATCAAATACCTGTTTTATCCAAACAGTATCGCGTAGTGGCGCCCGATATGCGCGGCTATAACTTAAGCGACAAACCCAAAAAAGTTTCTGACTACAAGGTTGATATTCTAGCTTCAGACATTGCAGAATTGATAAAGGTTCTGGGCGAAGAAAAAGCAATAGTGGTGGGGCACGATTGGGGTGCTGCCGTTGCCTGGGCTGTTGCAGCATTGCATCCTGAACGGGTAAAAAAGTTAGGCATCCTTAATGTACCTCATCCTGCCGAAATGAAAAAAGCGCTGATGGGTTCAAACTGGGCGCAGATAAAAAGGAGCTGGTACATTTTCTTTTTCCAATTACCCTGGCTGCCTGAACAAGTAGTGGGCAATAAGGATTTTTTTCCGCGCACCTTTCAACGCATGTGCAGCAATAAGAATGCCGTTAGTACGGCAGATATTGAGGAATATCGTAAAGCTTTTGCGCAACCCGGCGCAATTACCGCCCCTATTAATTATTACAGGGCCACTTTTCGCTCATTGGGCTCGCAACCGCACATGCCTAAGATTAAAGCGCCTGTGTTAATGCTGTGGGGCGAGCAGGATACCGCCTTAGGTAAAGAACTTACCTACAATACCGCTGCCTATTGCGAGCAACCACCCACCATTTTTTACGAACCCAACAGCGGCCATTTCGTTCAGCACGATAATCCTTCATGGGTCAACGAAAAACTGTTGGCCTTTTTCGCCCAATAAAAAAGCCCGCTGTTGCGGGCTTTCATTTCTTCTTCTATAAGCTTAGGATGTCTTCCACTTAATGGTGCATCCAATTGCGCGGGTGCTTGAAGGGTTCACCTCTTTACCGTTCAGCAAATTATTAACGGCATTCTCTACATATTTTTCGTGCACTGCATTGGCATCATCACTGTTATCATCAATAGCGCCAATATATTTTACCACTAAATCATTGCCTGATTTCTGAAGAATAAATACATGAGGTGTTCTGCTGGCGCCATAGGTTTTAGCAATGGCCTGGCTTTCGTCATACAGGTAAGGGAAAGTAAATCCTTTTTCTTTGGCGCGTACCTTCATATTGTCATAGCTATCCTCCTCATTTTGGCTAACATCATTAGAGTTTATTGCTATTACAGGGTAACCCTTATCCTTAAACTGTTTATCTAAAGTTACAATACGGTCCTCATATTTTTTTGAGAAAGGACAATGGTTGCAGGTAAACACTACTATAAAGCCTTTGGCCTTGGTATAATCAGCAAGCGATACCATCTTGCCGTCAATGTTCTTCAGTTTAAAATCAATGGCCTTATCGCCTATTGCATATTTACCCTCAGGTAAAAACGAAGAAAGCAGGATAAAGACAGAAAACAGGGCAACTAACTTTTTCATTTTAATCCGGTTTTATTTTTAATAATAGAATCCAATTCGTTTGCAGTCATTTCTCCTTCGCGGAAAAACACCTTTTTGCCTTCTTTAAACATTACTGTTGCGGGTATAGCGCCACTCCAGTTGCTGTCTATGGCCGGTATCCAGTTATTAGGATTACCCGCATCCAGCAAATACACTTCCGAAGTTACCTTTTTTTCGTTGATGAAGTTTTGCACCTGTTCTTTTTCGCGCGGATAGTTAAGGTCAATAAAAAGCACTTTCACTTTTTCTTTGCCGAACTTTTTGGCAGCTGCTTCAAAGTATGGCATCTCGGCAACACAGGGTTTGCACCAGGTTGCCCAAAAATTAACTACGTATAGCGTATCGTTGCTCTTCTTTTCTGCCAGGTTTTGATATTGCGCAAAGTTCACCGGCTTTACTTCCTGCACAGCCAGCGCCACAACCAATGATAAAAGCAACAGAATTTTATACCACATAATCGCGCTTTAAAAGTGCAATAAAATGATGGCAAGCTTTCTTAAAAAACCAAAAACGCAGCGCTAAGGTATCTGGAAGCTGATTCCCAGGTTAATGGATTTCTGCTCCTTATCACCCAGGCTAAAGCCCGGGCTACTAAAGTTCGATGAGATATAATCGCCTGAACTAAAGGTGTTATTGCCGTCTACATCAAACAGCCCATAGATGTAATAGCTGCCCGGGTGCATGTAATTAAACACAAACTGCGCATCGGAAGCGCTAAGTATTACATAGCGGCTCTTATACTTCAGGTTTTGCAATTGTGGCGTAAAACCGCTGAAAAGTGGCTGAGTGGTAACAATCAAAAACACTTTTTTGCCGGTAGTATCAACACCGCCGGGCAAAGTTACGTTTACAGTTGTTTTACCTAAGTAGGGTTGGTCAGTTTCGCGATACACATCATCAGTGGGGTCGTAAAAAATAGATTCGGTTTTGCTATCAAACGCAGTGCAAAGGTCTTTTACCTTTTGCTTTTTCGGATAACCAAAGTGCACTATCGCATCCTGCGCTGCGCTGTTATCCTGCCTTCCGGCATCCCATTTAAAGTGCATTACAGCAGTAGAGAGGGTATTATACTTATTGGTATACACCGCCATGTATAAGCTATCATTACGGAAAAGTAAATCGGCATACGATCTTGTTTTACCTGCTTTAAAATCTTTAAAGCGGTAAAAGGCAATTTGACTGTCCTCGTACACACTGTCTATTATAAGGTAAGAAATACGCTGCATGCCACTGAAGTAGCCGCCGTTTCTGAATGCCAGCTTATAACCATCGCAATGCCACACAATAAAAAATGACATAAACAGGTCATTCTTTTTATCCATCTCGTTTTTAGCGGAAATCTGCGCCGCGGATATAGGGCGGTAGTCGGCAGTATACTCAGGAAAATTACCTACAGATGTTGAGGAGATTATAGGTCCTGACCATATGCCCGGCAGATGGTTGAACAGCCCATACCCTTTAACTTCAGTAGTTGCGGTAATGTCCGGTGGAGTAGTATTATCGGGCTTATCATCATGGCAGCCCCCGGCAACCAGTAAGGTAAGCATGCATAATAACAGCTTGTAGTATCTCATACCACAAAAATAATAAAGCAGCTACAGTAGTTGCTGACTTTACTCAACTACGCATAGTCCAGGTCAATAGAAAACTTCTCAGGATGCTTTGGCGGAATAGGTTTGTAAAACGCCATTATCTCACGCAAATCCTTCTGCATGTCACCACTGGGGTAAACTATCTTTCCTACGCCGGCAACTTTGTTTTTAAAATCCAGGTAACCTAAAGCAATAGGCACATTAGCGCCTACCGCCACATGGTAAAAACCGGTTTTCCATTTGGTAACCAGGCTTCTTGTTCCTTCAGGCGTAACCAAAACAACCAGTTCTTTATTTTGCTTAAACAATTCAATCATGGCCTCGGTCATACTTGGCCTTGGCTGGCCGGGCACTTTGGCTGAGCGGTCAATGGCAATAGCGCCCAACGGGCCCATTAACAGGTTAAAAGGAAATTTCATCCAATCATTTTTCACTGTAAAACGAACAGGAATGTTCAGCAGAGAAAACGCCGCCCGCGCAAAAATAAAATCCCAATTGCTGGTATGCGGTGAGGCTATCATCACACAACGTCTGAAATCAGCCTTCAGGTGGTCATCCAGCTTCCACCCAAAAATGAAAAAAATGAACTTTGAAATTAATTTACCCATAAGCGCCGCGAAGATAAAAAGCGCAGGCTAACCGCCTGTTAAATGATTGGTTTACTGTTTCACTATTTCAACCCGGCGATTCTGGGCACGTCCTTCTTCTGTTTTATTGTCAGCCACGGGCTT
>CAZUHU010000092.1:0-14702 GCA_964620645.1 uncultured Chitinophaga sp. | reverse complement strand
ACGCGACTTTATTCATGTAGACGATGTAACTGGTATCTGCCTGTATCTTTACAAGCATAAAACCGAACCCGGCATCTACAATGTTGGTACCGGCAAAGCGCGCAGCTTTAATGATTTAGTGACGGCCATTTTTGATGCGCTACGCCTGGAGCCGCAAATAGAATACATACCCACCCCGGTAGATATACGCGATAAATACCAATACTATACCCGCGCCGAAATGGACAAACTGTTTGCCACAGGCTATGCGGCGGATAGCTTACTATCCTTAGAGGAAGGTGTTGCCCAATACGTAGCCTACCTAACGGCTAAATAGGCCTTTTCCCTATTTTTAAAATTTCGGTTCAGCTCTCCTAAAAGCCAATTTTTGAAATGAATTGTGCCTAAATTGTTCATTACTTGCCTTCTTTATTACAATTTTTGAGCACGAACATCATTTTTTGAGGTATCTTTGCTAAAATTTCAACATAATTATAATTATTTAATATGAAGAAGAGATTCCTTGTTCCTTTTGTTGCTTTGGCTGTTTTGTGTTGTGCGGGTCTGTTCTACAATCCTCAATCGGGCCCGGTAACGTCTAACGCCGCCCCGGCAGACATAGCCTGGATGTTGACCGCTGCCGGCCTTGTACTGCTAATGACTCCCGGCCTATCCTTCTTCTATGGTGGCATGGTTAGTAAAAAGAACATCATCAGCACCATGCTGCAAAGCTTTATAGCGCTGGGCGTAATAACTATACTTTATGTGTTTGTGGGCTTCAGCCTATGCTTTGGCGATAGCTTCCACGGCATTATCGGTAACCCTTTTACGTTTATGATGTTCCGTAATGTGGACCTCAATACGCATCCACTCCTCTCCCCTTCTATTCCATTATTGTTGTTTGCTGTGTTTCAATTAAAGTTTGCCATTATAACCCCCGCCATCATTACCGGCAGCTTTGCCGAACGGGTTAAGTTCAACGCCTACATGTTGTTCATTTGCCTGTTTTCATTGTTCATCTATGCGCCCCTTGCACACTGGACCTGGCACCCCGAAGGTTTCCTGCACAAGTGGGGCGTATTGGACTTTGCCGGTGGAACAGTGGTGCACATGAGCGCAGGTTATGCAGCCCTTGCCGGCGCTATGTTGTTAGGCCACCGTACCAGCTTTGGCGATACCACTAAACACCACGAACCCGCCAACATCCCTTTTGTGATATTAGGCACAGGCATGTTGTGGTTCGGATGGTTTGGCTTTAATGCCGGCTCGTCTTTAGGGGCCAACACCTTAGCCGTGCAGGCTTTTGCTACTACCATTGTGGCATCGGCAGCAGCTATGCTGGCCTGGATATTCTTCGATTCAGTTCGCGGCAAAAAAATATCAGCTATGGGCGCCTGTATAGGCGCAGTGGTGGGTTTAGTAGCTATTACACCTGCCGCTGGTTATGTAACTATACCGCATGCGCTTTTCATCGGCTTTATTTCAGCGGTTATAAGCAACCTGGCTGTGCGTGCTAAAAACAAAAGCAACCTGGATGATACTTTGGATGTATTTCCCTGCCACGGTATTGGTGGAATTGTAGGCATGTTATTGACCGGTATATTTGCCCAAGGCTCCGGCTTGTATTACGGCCATTATGAGATATTCTTATACCACCTTTTAGCCCTTGTAATTATTAGCGTATTCACATTCGGCGGCTCATATATTCTTTACAAAATTACCGATGCTATTGTTCCGCTACGCGTAAGTGTGCAGGAAGAAATTGATGGCCTTGATTACACCCAGCATGGCGAAACCTACAAGTTGAAGAAGCCCGCCAAAGAGGTTATCAACCCCAACTAAAATTTAGTGCAGTAATTGTATTATACCTTAGCTGTGGCGTAAGCTTTAGCCAAAACGGCTATGGCCTGGTCAATATCTTCGGTAGTGGTGTATTTGCTAAAGGAGAAGCGAATAGCCTTACGTGCAGGGTCGGCCTTTATAGCCTCCAACACATGCGATGCCTTTTCAGAACCTGATGAACAGGCGCTGCCTCCGCTGGCGGCAATACCTGCCATATCCAGGTTAAACAGCATCATCTCATTTTTGCTGTTAGGTGGTAATGAAACGCTCAACACCTTGTAGTTACTTCCCTGCGTAGTAATGTCGCCGTTAAAGTCAACGCCGGGCACATGCTCGCGTAGCTTTTCTATCATGTATGCCTTAAGGCCACTTATGCGCTCCCTGTTTTCCGCCATATGGGTTACAGCCAACTCAAGCGCTTTGCCAAGGCCCACAATACCGGCCACATTCTCAGTGCCTGCACGCATGTTGCGCTCCTGTGCACCACCATCCAGCAAAGGCTTGATGTGTACTTCGCTATTAATGTATAAAAAGCCAATGCCCTTAGGGCCGTGAAACTTATGCGCTGAACCGCTTAAAAAATGAATCTTCATTTTCTGCAGGTCGAATGGGAAATACCCTATGGTTTGCACCGTATCGGAGTGGAAGTAAGCCCCGTATTGCTGGCACAGTTCCGACACCTTTTGCAGATTCAGCAAGGTGCCAATTTCGTTATTGCCATGCATAAGGCTAACAAGAGTGCTCTGTGGTTCTCCTTGCTTTAAAAGCTCTTCTAACTGAGTTAGGTTAACGTGGCCTTGTTTGTCCAATTCCACATACTGCACCTTCACCTTTTCGCCCTCTACATGCTCCACGGAATGCAGCACGCAGTGGTGCTCTACTTTAGAGGATATGATGCGCGTAACGCCCAGATCGCGCACGGCATTTTTAATTACAGTGTTATTGCTTTCTGTTCCGCTGCCGGTAAAGAAAATCTCGGCAGTTGAGGCATTAAGGTATTTTGCCACAATCTTCCTTGCCTTTTCCACTGCCGCTTTGGCCACCCGTCCGTAGCCGTGTATAGACGAGGGGTTACCAAAATTATCAGTCAGGTAGGGCATCATCTCGGCCAGCACTTCCTTACATAAAGGGGTTGTGGCGGCATTATCCAGGTATACCTTCATGGCGGCAAAGGTAAAATTTTAATACAGGCGGCTTTACTAAGCCGTTAAAGGGCTGTGGATTGTGAAAAACCCTCCGTTTGCTAATTATTAACCTCCTCTTGCAGCCTCCATGCGCCTTTATATCTTTACGGCTGATTACATCAATCTAAACTGATGAAAAAACTAACTGTACTACTGTTTATTGTTGGCTTTGTGGCAGTTATGCTCAATAGCTGTAAGAAGTGCTACACCTGCACCAATACCTGCACCCAGTGCGCTATTACCATCAATAACCACACTTTTACCAACCAATATTGCCGCGATAGTTTTGATACCGATAACGCCTACCAGGCGGCTATTTCACATGACACGGCTAACGGTTATACCTGCTCTTCGGCCCCTTCAACTTACAAATACGACTTCTGCGTAAATAAACCGGGCGACGAACAATACCAAAACTACTTCAACCAAGGAAAAAAATCTACCTGTAATGAAAAGTAAACTGCTTTTGGCTGCTACTGCCGTTGTGTTGTTAAGTGTAACCGCCTGTAAGGAGAAGATTAAGAACTGTAAGCTGGGCAAAGCCTATATTACCGATGGAAGCAATACCCCTAACGCCAATACCTTTTATTACGATGGCAATGGCCGCCTCAGCAAAATAACCTACAGTAACCAAAGTAAGGATTCACTGGCATACAGTGCCGATACCCTTTGGGTTATTACCCGCGATTACCGCGACTCAGTTACTGCCATTTTTAACGGCATACTAAATGCCGATGGCAATATGGTAAGCGGCGTACTTACCAGCTACAATTTTGCAGGTACTGTTATTGGCACGGATAATTACAATATGACTTACAATGCCGATGGCACGCTGGACGGTCAAAACATAAGCAATGGCAGTGGTACCACCATTTACTCGTACACCTACGATAACGGCAACCGTGCTACAGGTAAAAAGTTTATTGGCGCTACGGAGGCGGAGAACTATGTTTTCTTTCACAGCAATGTAGAGAACAAGAGCGGCATTGATGATTGGAACAAAGTGTTTACACCATACTTCGGAGAACCTTCTAAGAACCTGTTAGACAGCGCATGGACCATAGCCAGCGGCGATACTATCCGCGTTAAATACGAGCATTCCCTTGATGCCAACGGCTACGTAACCAAAACCACGCAAACTTACCTTAGCCCGGGTTTCCAAACCAAATATTGCACTTA
This sequence comes from uncultured Chitinophaga sp., assembly GCA_964620645.1. Classification (GTDB taxonomy): domain Bacteria; phylum Bacteroidota; class Bacteroidia; order Chitinophagales; family LD1; genus Bog-950. The sequence continues at coordinate 10,518 of CAZUHU010000092.1, read as the reverse complement.
TCAGTATTTTGATTGTAAGGAGTAGTTGGAGTGCGGAATTCGGAGTTTAGAATGCAGAGTTAGCTGCAAACTCATTAGTAAGCACTTAGCCTAATACAGTTTCGTAAATCATCCGGACACTTCCGGACATCTGGACAGTGTCCGACTGTCCGGATCACAAACACTCTTTTTCCGACTTCTACTAACTATATAATATTAAACCAAGTAAGAGGAATATTAAGAATTCCTTTAAATCTATAATAGATAAGCCCGGACAATCCGGACAGTGTCCAGGGTGTCCGGGCTGTCCAAAAGTGTCCGGGACATCTAACAAAAAACGGCCACCCTTTGCAGGGCAGCCGCTCGTGTGTTAACCGTATTTTTAGGCTTATTGCACCACTACTTTGTAGCTGGCGCGCTCTTTGCCATCTGTTATAGTTAAGGTGTAAACGCCGGTAGCTACTTTACCAAGGTCAATTACTTTGGTAAAGGTATTAGTCACCAATACGTTTCTTTCTAAAGTAACCTTTTCGCCAATGGCATTGGTAATGGTAATATCAACGTTGCGGGCAATGTCACTCTTAAAGGTTAATTCAAACTTACCGCTGTTAGGGTTAGGATAAACGCTTACTGCGCTAATGCCATTAATGTTTATAATGCCGATTGAGCTACCGGTGTCAGCTAAAACTGTTACAGTTTGGGTTGCTGAACCTGAACAACCGTTGCCATCAGTATAGCTGTAAGTAACAGTGTAAGGGCCGCCAACGCCTGCAGTGGCAGGGTCAAAGGTTGAACCGCTTACGCCCGTTCCGCTAAATGTACCGCCTGTAGGTGTTCCGCTTAAAGTAACTGCTGCGTCACTCTCGTAGTATTGGCTACCTAAACCACCGCTGGTTACAGTTGGGTTAGCGTTTATAGTAGCTTGCACAGGTGTGCGCGGGCTAACACAGGTAATTGGCTTCTCTTCAACCTGCCAATCGTAGTAGCAATACCAACGGGCAGGATCGTTAGCGGTGTTGCCTGTAATGCTCACTAAACCATTTAAAGTGTAAGGGTAATTTGCACCTGCACTGTTACGGAACAGGTCCGGTTGGCTTCCGGCTAACCAGCCCAGTTCATAGTCCGTTCCCACCGGTACTTCCCAGTTAAGGTTAACTATGCGGGTTCCGGTATCAATAGTAGTTACCAATTGCTGTAATACAGTGCCCATTGAGTTGCGCAGTTGTATAGTGCGGCTCTTGTTGCTGTTGCTGTAAACTTTAACTGATTTCAATACCATGGTTTTCAGCACATCAAAAATCTGCGCCTGGTCGCCGGTATACATGCTGCCTGCACCTATACTGTTTGTAGCCGGGCCAACGCTTCCGCTTATACCCAATATGCTATCGCGGCTTTCAACATAAAAAGTAGTGCTGTTGTTTAAGGCTGCTGTGGTATAGCTGTTGCCTACGCCTACTTCGTTACCTGCAACCGGAGCATCAAACCAATGCGCAGTGCCCGATGTGGTGCTTGATAAAGTAACCGCTGAACTACCGCAGGCTGAACCCGCAGTTACATTGGTTACATGCGATGGATAGGTTGCAATGGTAATCGGGGCAGAGGTAAACTGTGCACAAGCGCCCTGTATGGTTAAGGTATAGGTGCCGGGCTGGTAAACCGTAATATTTTGTGTAGTAGCGCCGGTGCTCCATGAATAAGAGCTGGCGGTAGAACCTGCCAGAATTACGCTGTCGCCTTCGCAGAAGTTAAGCGGTGTAACAGCAGTAATGCTTGGTGTTTCATCAGGCGACTGCAGAATTTCAACTGTTTTAGAAATGCTTGAGCAACCGTTGTCAGTTATTTTAACGTTGAACTCGCCTTGCGTTGAAACAGTGATTGATTGAGTGGTTTCGCCTGTGCTCCACTGGTAAGTATAGCCGGCAGGAGCCTGCATAGTTACCGATTGGCCGGTGCACAATACTGAAGGGCCGTTAAAGCTGATAATGTTATCAGGAGATGAACACTGGCTTTCTACCACAGTAATAAACTGGTCAGCGGGCTTATTGTAAAGCTTGGTTACAATGTGCGAAGGCCAACGGATAATAGCAGAATCAATAGTAGTAGCCGAGCCTAAACCAAAGTGGCACATAAAGGAGTTGGTAGTGCCATAGCTCTCGCCTGAACGCACCTCGCGGATTTGCTTACCCCAGGCGCCGTAAACTTCAACACGTGCGCCTAATGCATCGCGGTTGCTAACGGTGCCCTGCAGGTTAAAGGTTACAAAGTGGTTTTGCGGGTTGCTGGTATTTAACCAAACCACATCATCAATAGTGGTTGGCGTGGTGTAAATGTTAGCATAGCTGGCATAAACATCAACACGGCCATCATGGTTCAAATCACCTACAGCAAACGATTCCATACCGTTGTTATCAAACACATTTGATAGCAGGGTAAAGGTGCGGTTGTGGTTATTGTGGAATAAACGGGCATCATCGCCTGTTACCAAAATATCTACGTAGCCATCGTTATCAAAATCTTCCATTTTCGATTCAATAGGCATAATATCCAGAGAGAAGCCGCTGCCGTTGGTAATTTCAGTGTAGTGTCCGGCGCCATCATTTTCCAATAGGCGGGCAGGCACATCATAGTCAGTCAAAATCAAATCAAGGTCGCCATCATTGTCAATGTCTTCAAAGCTGGCAGTCCAGGTTTGGCCGCCATCGCGTAAACCGTAAACACCGTTTACATCATCAAAGTAGTGGTTGGTGCCATCGTTTACAAAAAGCTGGTCAATACGGCGTGGGTCAGTGGGGCTGTTCACACTTTGGCGGCAGTGTGCTACATACATGTCAATGTCGCCGTCGTTATCAAAGTCAGTCCAAATGGTGCCGTAGTTACCTGAGTTATCAGAAGCAGGCGTAGTAGCCGGGCTAAAGAATTGTGTAGTATCAGGGTAAGAACCTGTACCATCATTACCCCACATGGCGCTAAGGGCATTATCGTTGCAGCCCCAAATATCCAGCCAACCGTTTTGGTCAATATCGGCAAAGTTCATGTTCTGTAAAAAGAAGTTGCTCTTTGGCAGGGTGGTAAGGGTAAATGCACTTAAGTTGCTGTTTGCCTTTACCAGCTTGGCGCTGCCGTTAAAGCCAACGGCTACATCGCGCTTGCCGTTATTATCGGCATCGCCTACAACCATACTCCAGGCGCTGCTGCTACCTGTATTTACGGCGTGTATACTATCAAATTTTGCCCCGGTTTTTTGTATCTCATAATACAAATCATGGCCGGCATTCATACGGGCAATGTCGTCCATACCGTCGCCATCCATATCAACCACACTAACAGCTACGCCGCTGTGAAAGGCTGCCTTTTTTAGCACTTTAGAATTAGCGTTGGTAAAACTGATGGGGTTTTGAGCAAGTGCCTGCATGCCAAAGGAGCAAAAAGCAATTGCCATTGCTGAAGTAAAAAGTCTCTTCATGTACCTGTTTTTAGTTTAGGGTGTTTACCAAATGTATTGATTTTCCCATGAAAGCAAGGGCCTATTTCTGCACTTTATAGGATTGTTAAATCAGATGTGGATACCGCATCGCACATCAAAAGAAAATCATATTAGGCTGCTATTGTATTGCAGTTGAAGTACTTACTGCCTAACTACCTTTTTAACCGTAAAACGGTTGCCGCTGTAAATTTTAAGGAAGTAAACGCCACGGCTTGCCGGCATATTTACATAGCAACCAATGGAGGCACCGTCAAATTGCTGGTCGCTAACCTTTCTGCCGGCAGCATCCCACATTTCAATACGGCTAACCGCGTTATTGCTAACGGATTTAATGAATACCTGGCTACCTGTTACGGGTACCGGAAACAGTAAATACTCGTCTGCCTTTAGCTCCCGGTAAGAGGATACCACTACCACGCTATCCAATTCATCGCTGGCCACCAGCACAGGTGTTTTATCAGCGGCTTGATACATGCTCTTAAAGTCGTTAATAGGCTGGCTGTTCAGGTTAAACATTTCAGAGAACCAACGCGGGGGAATGCTCTGATAATAAAGAGCGGAAGAAACCTTCAGCGTTCCTGAAAAACCATTCAATGGTATGTGGTAATGCACTACATCAGCACCTGTGCCTTCCGTACCTGCGCCATTCTTATTAAAGTCAACATCGGCACTAACACCCACTATTTTAGTGGTATCGTAAGAAGCATATTGGGTGCTGAAACCCAGGGGTGGTATGCGGTTATCTTTAAGATGGATATCTGCCCGCTCCAGCACAGTGGTAAAGTTGCCGTTAACATCGCCCATTACCATTTCGTAAATCTGCACCTCATCGGGCTTGCTTATTACATCGTAGTGCGGTTCAACAGCATTGCCTTGTCCGCTTACTTCATAGTCAGGCTGCAGCATACCACTTTGGAAAAGCGTATCTGTGCCTGAGGTAACAGCAAACTGCACAAAAGCCCTGCGCGATGGGTAGCCGCTCGGGAATTTATGGCCTGCTTTGTTAACCAATGCCACACTAACAAAAACCGAATCGGCCGTAAGCGAATCCAACGATACCGAAAAGTCAATGGTTTTATACTTCAACAAATCAAGCGTGGCGGTAATGGTGCTGTCAAAATCCGCATCGGGCACATCAATATTAAGGCCTGCCTTATTCGCCTTAATAAGTTTAAGCATGCTAACGTTAGCCCCCATAAACTTGTGCAGGTTAAACGGACTGCGTGGAGGAAGATTAAAGTAACCGTTGGCCAATATAACAGGGTCGTTAATCTTGGGCATGTGGCAGCTTTGGCAGGGTTGGTCGCTATTGTAGGCGCTGTTCAACCATTCGTGGTAAGTGGCTTGCTCTACAAAGTGGTTACCGGTTAAGTTGCCGCTTAAGTCTGCTGTTTCAGTTAGCAGGGTATGGCAGCTTGCACAAAACTGGCTGCGCTCGGTATGGAAACTATGCGTAGGTATAAGGCCAACATATAACTGCATAGGCCCAATAACGGGGTTTACAAACGGGCCATATTCTACATGCGTAGTATCGTAATGTATGTTTCCTGAATATTCAAGGCCAAGGCTATCGTTGGCAATTTGATGGCAACCTCCGCATGCAACACCGTTAAGGCCCAGAGTATCATTCTCCAAATCGGCAATGGTATAGTAAGGGTGCCCTTTAAACATAGCATTAAAATGGCCCATGGGTGCATGGCAGGCCGTGCACTTGGTTTGCAGTTCGTTGGCATGGGCGGGGTTGGTCAAAATCTCCTGGCTAACCTTGGCCCGCCATAAAGGGTCTTTAGCCGAAAGGGCCATCATACTGCTTTGCCAATCGCTGTAAAGGTTTACATCATTAGTATCTAAATCCACATTGGCGTGGCGCAGGGTATCGTAGCCATGGCAGCCCTGGCAACGCACGCTGCCCAAAAAGTATTCGCCGCTGTCTATTGGGGAACGGTTTCCGCCGCTTCGCAAAGCGTCCAGTTCCTCCTGCGTATGAAAAGGCGGAGCAGGATTAAATGACAACAATACCACTGTACCGGTTGCGGTTACGAACAGTAGCAGAAGCAATAAAACACGGCGTGTAAACATATGCTATAGCATCTTTTTTATTGCACCACCAGCTTCAGGGTTTTGTGTTGCCTGCCTGAGCTTACGGTAAGTTGATAAATGCCCTTAGGCATATTGCTAAGGTCTATATTTTTTGTGTTGCGGCCTGTGGGAAGCACTTCGGTGGTTTCTACCAACTTGCGGCCTACCACATCAGTAATTAAAATACTGATGCTGCGCGCTGATTGCAGCGTAATACCAAGCACAAAGTAACCATTGCCGGGGTTTGGTGTTACGCTTAACTCGCTTACACCGCTTATACCGGTAAGTGAACCAAACTGGGTAACACTTAACGTATCGGCCGATACCCCATAGCAACCATTAGCGCCTAATACCGAATAGGTAATTACATAAGGGCCACCAATACCGGCTGAAGTAGGACTAAACGTATTGCCATTTACACCGGGGCCTGCAAAAGTGCCGCCTGCAGGGGTACCACTTAAAGTAACATCAGAAGCGTCGTCGTCATATACATCGTTTAATGCACCAAGGCTGGTTTCAATAGCTGTATCAACCGTTGCTAAAACAGGCACGCGTGGGCTTGCACAGGTAAAGGGTGCTTCTTCCACCACCCAATCATAATAGCAATACCAACGGGCAGTATCATTAGCCGAGTTACCGGTTATAACCAATGCATTGCCGTTAAAAGCATAGGGGTAATTAGCCCCGGATGTGCTACGGTATAAATCAGGCGCGCTGCCAAGCGGCCAGCCCAGTTGAAAGTTAGCGCCCGCAGGAACATAAAAGTTTAAAGGCACTACATGTTCGCCGGGGGTAAGGTTTACCGTTTTGGTTTGTACAACCGTGCCGCTTGAGTTTCGAAGTTCAATGGTTCTATCCTTAGTAGAGTTGGCATATACCTTAACCGACCGCAACACCACAGGCTTGTAAACCATAAACACCTGGTGTTGGTCGTTACTGAAATAACCGCCTGCACCTATGGTAGTATCAGCAGGCCCAACGTGCGCACTGGTGCCAAACAGGGTATCGTTAGAAGCTACATAATAATTGCCTGTAGCCGTTGCTGTAAAGGTGTAGTTACTGCCCTGGTATAAACTGCTGCCGCCGGTAGCGGTGCTAAACCAACTCATGGTGCCGCTACCCGCAGCGCTCAAGGTTATAGGCGTGCCTTCGCAGGCTTGTGCGCCCGTAACACTATCAACGTGGTTGCTCACCAGGCTTACTGCAACAGGCATGCTGTTTGCACTGCCGCAACTGCTGTTAATAGCAACGGTATAGTTACCGCCCTGTGCTACCGTAATGCTTTGGGTGGTATCGCCTGTACTCCACAAATAATTGCTGGCGGGCGTGGCAGTAAGAGTAAGCGTGTTGCCTTCACAAATTTTCAGTGCAGGGTCCGATGCTGTTATGAGTAATTGATTAGCACCAATGGGCACTTGCTTGGTTAAGGTAAACGGTATAGCTAAAACATTATCGGTTTCGCTTTCTTCTAAAAAATAATTGTGCGGGTCTATCTGCACTACAATATAATACTCGCCGTTACAAGTACCCGGCGGTATAGTGATATACATACCATCCAGGTTCTGATAATATATGTCCGTATAACCCGAACTGATTCCCTGCTCAACCGGTGAACAATTATACTGCCCGCCACCTAAACCAAAATTGGGGAAATCGCTATTAACTAAAGTATTGCCAAGCGAATCCTGGCAATGGCCGTTGTAAAAGCTACAGGTGCCAAAATCCATCAAGCAAAAGCCCAGCTTAGCGCCGTTACCTATTACAGGCCATAGCAAAGGGTTCGGCTCGCTGGTATCGCGCTGGCGTAAAGTGTAAAAGCCCCAATCATCCACATGCATGTGGTTGTGGGTGGGGTGGTAAGTCATTGAACCCGCAGGCCTGTCGTAATACGTCATCGCATTACCGTTCTTATGGTAAATGCGCTGAAAAATAAGGTTATGCGGACTGCTGCCATCGGGGCAAGTGCCGGGGTTCGATTGAAAAGTATCTGTTCCGCAAATAAAAACAGAGGAAGAAAGCACTGTAAAAGGGCCGTAGCCTATGTTAGGGGTTGACACAGAAACCCTCAGCCTTCCGTTCTCTGCTCCATTGCCCACCTGCGAATATTCAATTACACCGGCGCCGCCCAAAATTTTAAGGGGCTCATCGCCCACAATAATATTTGGTAACAGGTCGCAATCCGTACTGCCATCCTTACAACTGCAGCTGGTGGCATTGGTGGTAGTACACTGCGCCTGCGCTGCATTGGCAGCAATTAACATAACAGCCACAAAAAGTAGAAATCTATTCATAAGCACTCAGCTACCGAAAATAGGAATAATCCGAAGCCTTTGGAACCACGATAAAAACTATTTGCACACTGTTAAACAAGGCGCACTGCCCACGTCTGATAATACGAACAATCCACAGTTGGGGGTTCAATAGTACAGTAGGTATAGCGGCGTAGGTGAAACAGTTTTGCCATAATAAAATGGAGTATTCCATCGTTAGCTTAAAAATGTGCCCATGATTTTACTACAGGTAGTGGATAGTGCCACCACGGCAGCCGCTAATCAACAATCGCTTAGCCTGCTTGATTTAATAATGAAGGGAGGCTGGATAATGATTCCTATCGGCCTGCTTTCAATCATAACCGTGTACCTTATGGTGGAGCGCTTTATTGTTATAAATAAAGCATCAAAAGTAGATAAAGGCTTTATGGCCAACATTAAAAGCACTTTACTGGATGGTAAAATAGATGCCGCCTTAAGTATGTGCCGCAGCAGTAATGCTCCCATAGCCCGCCTTTTGGAAAAGGGTATAAAACGCCTTGGCAAACCGATCAAAGAAATTGAAAGCGCTGTAGAGAATACAGGTAAACTGGAAATTTACAAGCTTGAAAAGAACCTAAGCTACCTTGGTATTATAGCCGGTATTGCACCCATGCTGGGCTTTATAGGAACTATTGCCGGCGTTATCCGCATATTCTATAACATATCCCTGGCCAACGACATTAGCATTAAACTGATAGCCGATGGCCTTTACGAAAAGATGATAACTTCTGCAGCAGGTTTATTGGTGGGTATTATTGCGCACGTTGGTTTCCATTACCTTAATAGTATGATTGACCGTGTAAGCTTCCAATTGGAAAGTACCACCGTGGAGTTTATTGACCTTATACAGGAACCCAGTAAGTAATTGAAGCTAAAGCGGAGGATATGCGACTGAGAAGAAGATCAAGAATGACATCGGAAGTGAGCACCAGTTCACTTAGCGATATTATGTTTTTCCTTATGCTCTTCTTTTTGTTGATGAGTACCATGGTGGCTCCATCCGTACTTAAACTCAGCCTGCCAAAGTCTGACAGCGGCAAAAGCATGAGCAAGCAAAGCATTGTGCTGGCTGTAGATTCAAACATGAACTACTACCTGAACAACCAGAAAGTTGAGTTTGCGGATATTGAGCCTAAGCTGCAAGCATTGGCACAGGCTGATACCGCTAAAGAAGCTACAGTAGTTTTTAAAGCCAACGGCAATATGACCTACCAGGACCTGGTGGATGTAATGAGTATAGGCCCTAAGCTGAAGATGAAAATGGTGCTGGCCACCGATAGAAAGTAATTTATGGAAAGCAGCGTTTGCTGCACCTTAATAGTATAGCAAAGCACAATGTTTGCCACCTCATTTGATGAAGAAAACAGGACTGACCGCAATAGAAAAACGGCAGTTGCCATAACAGTTACCCTGCTGTTGCATGGCGCTATTGTGCTTTTTCTTTTCCTGTTTATCATTCATACTCCTATCCCACCCTTTCCGGATATGGGCGAAGGCGTAGAAGTAAATTTTGGTTTTGATGAAACCGGTAGCGGCGATGTGCAGGCAACTTCACCTAACCCGGGGCAAATGCAAAGTTCTAATGATGCTTCGGCTTCAAACAGCCAGCCCGGCGCTGCTGAAGAAAACTTATTGGCCCAGGAAAATGGCGAAGAGGACGTGGTAGTTCCCGATAAAAAGGAAACTCCTGTTAAGAAACCGGACCCTAATTCGCAGTTTAAACCAAATAACAAGCCCACTAACGCTAACAACAACATCAATAAGACTAACAACAATCAAAATCCTAACCCTCAGCCCACTTCCGACCCTAATGCCCTGTTTCAAAAAGGTGCATACGGACCTAAGAATGGCAGCAACGGTGATGGTAACACGGGCGGCCCCGGCGACCAGGGAGACCCTAACGGCAACCCTAATTCGCATAATTATGAAGGCGAGCCCGGAAATGGAAATACACCGGGACCCGGCGGCCTGGGTAATGGCGGCTTTAGTTTAAAAGGGAGAAAGAGTGTTGCCCTACCTGCGCCGGACTATTGTAATGAGCAGGGCAAAGTGATAATTGATATTAAAGTAGATAAAAGCGGTAAGGTGGTTAAGGCTTCTTACCACCGGGCGGGCTCCACGGTAATTAACCAATGCAGCATCAATAACGCCATAGCTGCTGCTGAACGCGCTAAGTTTAACAGCGACAATGCTGCGGACGAGTTCCAGTTCGGCACCATTACCTACATCTACAAGGTTAAGTAGCTTTTAATTTCCTTCTCCTTTTTACCTTCGCTGCACAAATTGCAATTCTTGACTTACAAAGAAGTTTTAGCGTATTTACTGGAGCAGTTGCCCATGTTTCAGCGTGTAGGAGCTGCAGCTTATAGGGTGGATCTACACAACATTATTAAGCTATGCGATATACTGGGCAATCCACAAACGGATTTGAAGTGTATACATATAGCCGGCACCAATGGCAAGGGCAGTACAACGCATTTAATAGCCTCCGTTCTGCAGGAAGCCGGTTATAAGGTTGGTGTATTTGTATCGCCACATTATAAAGACTACCGGGAGCGCATTAAAATTAACGGTAAGTACATCAGCAAAAAGTTTGTTACCCGTTTTGTTGAGCAGAACAAAGAGAAGTTCAAGGATATCAACGCCTCCTTTTTTGAAATAAGC
>CAZUHU010000091.1:5071-14750 GCA_964620645.1 uncultured Chitinophaga sp. | reverse complement strand
CAGCCTCGTTTTCAACTAACGAAATGCTGCGGGATAAAGTTTTAAAATCAGTTATACGGGATATATTCAACACTGTATGTTTGTGTGTGAAGGTAATAGATGCCCGATAAATTTAGCTGTGTGAAAGAAATTTTCAACCGCAACAGGATTGAATACCTTATAGTGCTTAGTTGTGCATGCTGCTTTATTGGCTTTGTAGCCTCGCGGGCTATGGCCAGCATAGGGATGATAGCGCTGGTTATTCTTGCCGTTATTACAAGTAATCCTTTTGAAGTTTTCCGAAAGTATTTCAAACAAACCCAACTTTGGGTGCTGTCATTTTTGTTTCTGGCGGTGCTCATTAGTGGCCTATATTCTGAAGATCATACCGCCTGGTTAGGGTGGTTGCGCGTTAAGCTGCCCTTTCTTTTTTTACCTCTTGCCTTTGCGGCATTTCATAAAATCGGCTTTAAGGCATTCACTCTTGTTTTGTACGCGTTTGTATTGGTGCTGGGGTGCAGTATAGTGCCCGTATTGGCTAACTACTACTTGCACTATACTGAAATTACCGAGAGTTTTGCGCGGGGCAACACCATTCCTATGCCCTTTAGCCACATACGATATACCCTTATGTTGGCTTTTGCTTTTTTCTGTTGCGGGTATTTGCTTGAAAAGGGGGAGGTTGTTTTTTATCGAGCAGAAAAATATGCCCAGGTGCTGTTTATGGTCCTTTTGTTTGTTGCCCTCCACATATTAAGTGTACGCAGCTCATTGCTGGCCCTTTACCTCGGTATTTTATTTATGGCCCTACGCCTTCTCATAGCGCAACGTAATTGGGCGGTTGGTGCTGTGTTGTTAGTGCTGGTGGTGTTGGCGCCCTATTCCGCTTATAAGTTTGTGCCAAGCCTGCATAACAAGATTGGTTATATGCAGTACGATTTACGGGAGTACCTGCATGGCCGTGTGAACCAAAACTCTGATGCCGGAAGGCTGACTTCCATTAAAGTGGGTGTAGAGATATGGAAGAAAAACAAATTGCTGGGTGTTGGTGCGGGCGACATACGTATTGAAACAGCCAAGGCTTATGAAGAATTGTATCCCCAGGTACCGGTAGAAAACCGCAAAGTGCCTCATAATGAGTTTGTATGGGTTTTGGCAGGTTGCGGTTTGGTGGGCTTTGTTTTATTTCTATCGGGATTTCTGATTCCGTATGCTGTGCAGGGTTACTATAAGCAATGGCTGATAGTGGTTTTGGGCCTGATTGTCTTTTCCTCGTTTTTTACGGAGGATACATTTGAAGAGCAGATAGGCACGGGCTTTTATGTTATTTTTCTGCTCGTATTAATGAATCACTTTGGTGCCGATGAATAAGCTTTCCGTGGTAATTATTGCCTTTAACGAGGAGAGTAATATAGGCGCCTGCATAGATTCGGTGAGCAGCCTTGCTGACGATATTGTTGTTGTTGATTCTAACTCTACTGACCGTACCGCTATAATTGCAGGAGACAAAGGAGCGCGCGTTTTATTCCGTCCTTTTACGGGCTATATAGAGCAAAAGAATTTTGCGATGAGCGAGGCGCAGTTTGACTTTGTGCTAAATCTGGATGCGGACGAGCGCTTAAGCGAAGATTTAAAGAACAGTTTGCTTGAGGAAAAGAAAAGCGGTTTCCCTTTTGATGCCTACGCTATGAACCGATTGAACTTTTACTGTGGCCGGGCAATTAAAACTGCGGGTTGGTATCCTGATACCAAGATAAGGTTATGGAACAGACAAAAGGGAAAATGGGTAGGGGAGCTCGTTCACGAGAAAATGGAATTGAAAGCAGGCTCAAGCCTTAAACACCTTTACGGAGATATTCTTCATTATACTTACCCGACACACGAGGCCTTGTTGAAGCAGGTAGATAATTTTGCCACCCTGGCGGCCCATCAGCTTAGCAAGCGCAACAGCCTTTACTTGTATTCAAAACTTGTATTCAGCCCTGCAGCAAAATTCTTACGCAATTACATTTTTAAACTTGGTTTTACTGACGGTGCTGTTGGTTTTACTGTATGCTATCAACAAGCTCGTGAAGTGTTTCTTAAATATAAGCGGGCGTTAGCTTTAAAAAACAGGAGCAGGTGAAGATAGGTTTCGACGCAAAGCGGGCATTAAATAACAGTACGGGCCTGGGTAATTATGCCCGTGTACTGTTGAATGCGCTTGCGCGCTATTTTCCTGAAGAAGAGTACCTGCTTTATACCCCAATCGTTAAGGCTGAATACTCCGAGCTGTTGGATGATAGACTTTCATTGCATTTACCCGATAGAACATCCCGTTTTAACCGCGGTTCAATATGGCGCACCTTCGGGTTGGCTACTGAGATATTGAAGGATAGAGTGGATTTATTTCACGGACTGAGCAATGAGTTGCCTTACGGAATTAATAAGAGTGGTGCGGCTTCTGTTGTTACTATACACGACTTAATTTTTCTGAAGCATAGCAAACAATATCCTTTTTTAGACCGAAGCATTTATACTCTAAAGACTAAGTATGCTGCCAAACATGCGGATAAAATAGTGGCAGTGAGCCATGAAACGAAGCATGATTTAATGGAGTTTTATAGCGTGCCGGAAAAGAAGATTGAGGTAATTCATCCTGCGGTGGATGAACTCTTTTATCAGGAGGCAACGAAAGAGCAAAAATCAGTCGTAGCTAAAAAATACAACTTGCCGCAGAAGTATATACTTACAGTGGGTTCGTTTTTTCCGAGAAAAAACCAGAAGGTAATTCTAGAGGCCTTTGCGGCTCTTGCTGCGCAGGTGGAGGAGGACCTGGTGATGGTTGGAAACAGCGGCACTGAAAGACGAAACATAGAAGAAGCAATAGAACGACTCGGTTTGCGCAACAGGGTTAAAATAATTGATGCAGTAAGCACGGTAGATCTGCCGGCTGTGTACCAGCAATCTTCTTTGTGTGTTAACGCTTCCTTATGGGAGGGATTTGGGATGCCCGTTTTAGAAGGCCTTTGCAGCAATGTGCCGGTGTTGGCTTCAGATATAGCAAGCCATAAGGAGGCCGGCGGTACTGCTGCCCGGTATTTTAAGGCCTCGGATAAGGAAGATCTGCACCAGTTAATGCGTAGGGTATTGACGGATGCAAGCCTCAAAAGGGATATGATAGCGCAAGGGCACACGCGGGCCAAGGCAATGAGTGGTAAGCTTTGTGCAGAGAAGATGATGAGGCTGTATCGCCAGCTAATCAGGAGGTGATTGTTTGTTGCTTATAGTTTCTGGCTAGTAGCCATGTACTAAGCAGAAGAGTTATTGCTACCGTTACAATGGCAGTGCCCCACAAGTAATACGTGCTTTTTATTATCAACGAAAGCCCTACTGCTGCTAGCAGGGTAAGCCGGCCTATCTCCAGATAATCTGCCCATTTTTGTTCTTCCAACAGCCCAACATATATGGAAAGGCATAAAAGTAAAGTTGCTGATAGCAAGGCATAGCCCGGGTAATTATTGGCGGAGGCCGATTGATTCAGCAGCCATAACCCCGCCAGAATGGTGAGGATAAAGTTGATGGCAACGTAGAATGTTTTACCGGCTTGTTTGGTTATGGTGTTAACGTTGACGTGGTCGGCGTCATAGGATGCGGCAAATGCAGGTTTGGCGAAAAGCACTTTTAGTTTAGCGACAAATGTTGGTGCGCGCAATGCACTTTTAAAAATGGAAACGTGATGGTGAATGTTTGTCCATAAAGGGTTGTTTGTAGAGATAGGCCTCGTAATGCCGTAATCTACTTCTTCAATTTCGGGCGCAAATGTGCCGAAGAGCTTATCCCAAATAATGAGAAAGGCACCGTAGTTTTTATCGATGTATTGCGGATTGCGCCCGTGGTGTACGCGATGATGAGAGGGAGTGGCCATGAAACGCTCTAAAAGACCAAGTTTGCCAATGTAACGTGTATGAACCAGGAATTGCCATAATAAGCTAATGGAGTAAGCTAACACAAACAATTGCCACGGCACACCTACAAATGCCAGGGGCATAAAAAAAACCCAGGTGTAAATGCCTTCCAGTGCGTTTTGTCTAACAGCCACACTTAGGTTGTATTCCTCGTTACTATGGTGGGTAATGTGGCCCGCCCACATAATGTTTACCTCGTGTGAAAGACGATGCAGCCAATACTGACAAAAATCGGCCAGAACGATTACCAGTATATAATTAATGATTGTTGCAAGGGCGCCTGTGTTGTTATTAATAAGTGTTAGGCCAAAAAGCTGCTGGATAGAGAAATGCGTTTGCACATAAATAAAGGCTGTAAGAAACAGTCCCTTGTTTATGATATCAGTGATCTGCTGCAAGGAGGCGGTTATCAGGTTGGTGATTAGCGAGTGTGGTGATACGTAATTATTCCCTCTCAAACGAGATATGAGAAACTCAATAAAGATGCAAACGACGAAGGAGGCTGCAAGCACAATGCCTACCAATTCTACTGTTTTGTCATTCGGGAAATCCATCTTTGTAAATGTAGATATTTGTTTCTGTAAGAATAGCCTTGATGGTATAGAATAAAAAACCCCGCTTTACGGGCGGGGTTCTATTCTTAAGTAAGTGTTGATTACAGCTTACGTTGTACTTCGGTTTCTTCAAACACCTCAATGGTGTCTCCTCCTTTAATGTCCTGGAAGTCTTTGATTTGAACACCGCAATCCATACCGCTTACTACTTCCTTCACATCATCCTTAAAGCGCTTAAGTGAAGAGAGCACGCCGTTGTGAATTACAATGCCATCGCGGATAACGCGCACTTTGCTGCTACGCATAATTCTGCCTTCGCGAACAAAGCAACCGGCAATGGTGCCCACCTTGGTAATGTTAAAGGCTTCGCGCACATCAAGGTTACCGATGATTTTCTCTTCGATAGTAGGCTCCATTAAGCCTTCCATAGCGCTCTTCACATCTTCGATAGCCTTGTAAATGATAGAGTATAGCTTGATTTCTATATTCTCTCCATCGGCAATCTTTCTTGCGTTTTGCGATGGACGAACGTTAAAGCCTATGATGATGGCATCAGTTGCAACAGCCAGGTTAACATCGGATTCGGAAATTTGACCTACACCTTTGTGAACCACCTTAACAGCAATTTCATTGGTAGAAAGTTTCAGCAGTGAATCTGCTAACGCTTCTACTGAACCGTCCACGTCACCCTTAATAATAAGGTTAAGCTCTTTGAAGTTGCCTAATGCCAAACGACGGCCAATTTCATCAAGCGTAATGTGTTTCTTAGTGCGTATGCCTGTTTCGCGTTCCAACTGAGCACGTTTAGTAGCCAGTTCTTTAGCGTCCTGTTCGTTATCGAACACCTTAAACTTTTCACCCGCTTGTGGCGCACCATTCAATCCTAATATCTGCACCGGTGCCGAAGGTCCTGCTGTATCTACACGTTCGCCTTTATAGTCATACATCGCTTTTACACGGCCGTAGTAAGGTCCGCACACAATAAGGTCTCCTTTATGCAGTGTACCTGCTTGCACAAGCACAGTTGCTGTATAGCCGCGTCCTTTGTCAAGGGCAGCTTCAATAACGGAACCTATCGCGAGTTTGGTAGGGTTTGCTTTTAGTTCTAACAGATCTGCTTCAATCAAAATTTTGTCGAGCAAGGCATCAATGTTAAGCCCTTTCTTAGCGGAGATTTCCTGCGTTTGGTGTTTGCCACCCCATTCTTCAACAAGCACATTCATTTGCGAAAGTTGCTCGCGGATTTTATCGGCATTAGCACCGTCCTTATCAATTTTGTTGAAGGCGAATATCATTGGAACGCCGGCGCTTTGAGCGTGGTTAATTGCTTCTTTGGTTTGCGGCATCACTGCATCGTCAGCAGCAATTACAATAACTGCAACGTCCGTTACTTTGGCACCGCGTGCGCGCATGGCCGTAAAGGCTTCGTGGCCCGGTGTATCAAGGAAAGTAATATCACGGCCGCTTGCTGTGTGCACCTGGTATGCGCCAATGTGCTGGGTAATACCGCCGGCTTCCTTGGCTACAACGTTTGTTTTGCGGATGTAATCAAGTAATGAGGTTTTACCGTGGTCAACGTGACCCATTATGGTTACAATAGGTGCACGTGCTTTTAATTCTTCGGGCTTATCCGGTGCGTCCTCCTGGAATGCCGTTGTTTCTTCAGCGCTCTGGAACTCCACCTCAAAACCGTGTTCGCCTGAAACCAGTTCTATAATTTCCGCATCCAGGCGTTGGTTGATGGAAACCATTACGCCCAACTGCATACAGGTTTGAATAACCTGAACAGGCGGCAGGTTCATAAGGCTGGCCAATTCGCTTACGGTCATAAACTCAGTAACCTTCAGCTTAGCGCCGTCTTTCTTCTCCTGTTCCGCAGCCATCTTTTCCTGTATGGCATCGCGTTTTTCGCGGCGTAATTTCGAACGGTCGCTCTTAGCGGTCTGGGCCTGTATTTTGGCCATGGTAGCCCTGATCTTTTCTTCGATTTCCTTTTCAGAAATCTCTGCAGGTTGATCGGTTACCGTTTTCTTTATATCGCGTTTGCGCTGGAAATTCTCTACCTTTTTGTGGTAATAGGTGTCCTGCTCTATTGGCGCAGCGCCACCCGGCTTTTTCTTTATCAGCTTACGCTCGCGCTTTTTCTTTTCGCCGTTAGGGTCGTCCTTAGATTCATCCTTCTTCTTCGGCAGGTCCTGCTTAATTTCAATTTTACCCAGCACTTTAGGGCCTTCCAGCTTTTGGTACTTGGTTTCAATTTTTTGGTCAACTACCGGCTCTGGCTCCTGTTTCTTAGGTGGGGCCACTTCTTCTACAACAGGCACTACCACTTCAGGCTTAGGTTCCTCCTTAACTACAGGCACCTCCTCTTGTTCCTTCTTAGGGGTAGTTTTCTTTGGCTTATCCAGTTCAACTTTGCCCAATACCTTGGGTCCATCAAGTGTAACCTTGTCCGCAGCAATAATCTCCTCCTCAGCTACGGGCTTTTCTTCCTTGGTAGCAATGTTCTTTTTGATGAGGATCTCTTTCTCCTCTTCTTCTTTTTTCTTCGGCGCAGCTATGGTATCTTCTACCATCTCAACAGTTTCCTTTTTGGCTTTCTCAACCATCTTGGTATTGTCTGCCTGCTGCTTAATAGCTTTATCCGCACCAAACTCCTTGTCAAGTACGGCAATCATTTCCGGGGTGAGCTTAAAGTTAGGATTGCTCTCCACGGTAAACTTTGCCTTCTTCAACACTTCCAGGATGTGGTCCGTAGAAACGTTGTAGGTGGATGCGGCTTTTGCTAATCGTAATGCTTTTACTTCTGCCATTTAAGGGTATTAATATTAGTTACTAGTTCAACCTGCGATTATGCTGCGCACAATCGCGCAGCGCTAATCCCTAATTGTATATTTTGTCGGTTTCATGCTTAACGGTATTCTGCTAAACATTAGCCTTCATTCTCAAATTCTGCTTCCAGAATTTTGCGAATGTCTTTTATGCTTTCTTCTTCCAAATCGGTACGGCGAACCAGTTCCTCGTCACTTAATGACAAGACGCTTTTCGCAGTATCGCAACCAATCTTCTTCAACTCATCAATCATCCAGCCTTCAATTTCATCTGAAAACTCATCGATGTCGATATCGTATTCCTCGTCGTTACCTTCCTCTCCTGTTTCACCGTAAACATCAATTTCGAAGTTAACCAGGCGGCTGGCAAGCTTAATATTTACACCGCGCTTACCAATGGCCAATGACACCTGGTCCGGATCAAGGTAAACCGATATGCGCTTTTTCTCCTGGTTAATATCAATGGAGTTGATTTTGGCAGGAGCAAGTGCACGCTGAACCATCAGCGAAAGGTTGTTGGTATGGTTGATGATGTCGATATTCTCGTTTTTCAATTCGCGAACAATACCGTGGATACGCGAGCCTTTAACGCCTACGCATGCTCCAACTGGGTCAATGCGGTCGTCATAACTTTCTACAACCACTTTCGCCTTTTCTCCCGGTTCGCGAACGATGTTCTTGATTACGATAAGGCCATCAAAAATTTCAGGCACTTCGGCCTCCATCAACTTAGCCAAAAAGGCGTTATCTGTTCTTGACAGGATGATGTATGGCGTACCGTTCTTTATCTCAACTTTTCTGATAACCGCTCTTACGGCTTCACCTTTCTTAAAGAAGTCTGTTTTTATCTGCTCCGATTTTGGCAGCAACAATTCGTTGCCTTCCTCATCCAGTAACAGAATTTCTTTTTTCCATACCTGGTAAACTTCAGCAGAAACTATTTCACCAACGCGGTCCTTGTATTTTTTGTAAACCTCATCTTTCTCCAAATCACCTACGCGCGAAGCCAGGGTTTGACGCGCTGCTAAAATTGCGCGGCGGTCAAAGCTTTCCAATTGAATTTGCTCATAGGTTTCTTCACCTACTTCAAAGTCATCAGATATGTTGCGGGCTTCAGAAATAGAGATTTGGGTTACAGGGTTTTCTACTGCACCATCTTCTACTATCTCCCGTTTATGCCATATCTCAAGGTCACCTTTATCGGTATTTACAACGATATCGAAGTTGTCGGTATCGCCGTATTTTTTGCGCAACAGGGTTCTGAAAACATCTTCCAACACTTTCATCATGGTTGGCCGGTCGATGTTCTTCATTTGCTTGAACTCGCTAAAGGAGTCGATAAGTTCTAAGCTGTTCATAGTTTAAAATTTACGTTTTTGAAGATGTATGTTTTTTATTCTGAAATCTGATTTAGAAGTTAAATACCAATAGGGCCTTTTTAATATCGGTGTAGGGGATGGTCCACTCTTTTGGCGGTTCCTTCTTTTCCTCCATACCGGTTTTCTTCTTCTTTTTCACTTCGTGCACCACTTCGCGCAGTACAATCTGGTTGTCATCGGCTGCTACCAACTCGGCCTCTATTTTGTCGCCGGTGGTTTTAACCACTTCCAGCAATCTGCCGATTCTTTTTTTGTATTGGCGTGGCACCTTCAGCGGATTGCTCATGCCCGGTGATGAAACTTCAAGAATATAATTGTCGGGCACAATGCCGCTGCCATCAAGGTGTTTCTCAATAAAGCGTGATACCATTGCGCAGTCATCAATATGCACTCCTTCATCGCTGTCAATGTATACTTCGATCTTTCTTCCGAATGAAGAACGCACATCAACCAGGAAGAAATTTTTTTCTTCCATAAGTGGTGTTACCCACTCTTCAATTTTCGATTTTACAATGTCAAAGTTCATACGTGTAAAAAGAGAGAGGGGACTCTCGTCCCCTCTACCAATCATGAATGCGATGCGAATATAGCGTACTTTTGACTAAAAACCAACAATTTCTCTATTGAGGGGGAAACAGCAGTCTGAAAAATATTTAATTAGCGTCAAATACTGCTATGATAAGCTATAACCCGAAGGACTGGTTCACCTTTATCTTTCGTTTTCATAAGTCGGATACTTTCAGGGAGCTTTTGCCTATGATTGTGGCTATAAGTGTTTACTCTGCTGCAATTTGTTGGGTGGAAACCGGCTTTTTAAAGATGGATGGCGATAGCCGGTTAAAGAATTTATCGCAGATGCATAGTATGCTCTCCTTTGTGATTTCCATGTTATTGGTATTCAGAACCAATAGCGCTTATGAGCGTTGGTGGGAGGGTCGGAAACTGTGGGGCGCCCTTATGAATAACAGCCGCAATTTGGCGTTGAAAGT
>CAZUHU010000091.1:0-4971 GCA_964620645.1 uncultured Chitinophaga sp. | reverse complement strand
AAGAAGTTCATCTTCTTCTACGTGATGACACTTCCGCTTACCATGGTTTTTTCATTAGGGTATTACTGCGTGCCGGTGGTAGCTTTTATATTTTACGTGCTAACCAGCCTTGAGCTTATAGCTGAAGAAATCGAAGAGCCTTTTGGCAAGGATGAAAACGATTTACCTATGGATGCTATGAGTCGTAATATCCGCAAATCTGTTTACGAGATTCTGGATTTACCGCTGAAAACTCACTAAGAAAATCTATTCTTCTGTTGGTAGATCATTGTAATCGTGCCAGTAACCTGCCTTATAGGGATAGCGATCTAGGTATAACTTTTTAACCTTACCGAATAGGAGGTTACGAAGTTCAGCCGTGTTGCGGTTATGTGCTGCTGAAATAAAAATGCAGTTATCGTGTGTGCGCGCCATCCAGCTATCCTGCAGCTCTTTCAACAAACCATACTTAACCTCTTGCGGTAGAAATTCATCGAACTGTTTTTGTTCGTATAAATCCATTTTGTTGAAGACAACAATAGTTGGTTTATCAGCACATTTTAATTGCGCCAGTATTTCATTTACTACCTTCATTTGGTCTTCAAACGCAGGGTGCGATATATCTACCACATGTAATAATATATCTGCCTCAACGGCTTCGTCCAGGGTGGATTTGAAGCTTTCTATTAAGTGGTGCGGTAGCTTGCGTATAAAACCTACGGTATCGCTTAATAGAAACGGAATAGCGTTGAAGGTAACCTTGCGGACGGTGGTATCCAGTGTTGCAAAAAGTTTGTTCTCGGCAAACACGTTCTCCTTAGCCAGCAAATTCATCAAGGTGCTTTTGCCCACGTTGGTGTAACCTACCAGGGCCACCTGTATCATCTCTCCGCGGTGTTTGCGGCGCACCATGTTTTGCTTGTCTATTTCCTTCAGCTTTTCTTTAAGTACAGAGATTTTCTTTTCTGCCATCCGGCGGTCAGTTTCAATCTCCTTCTCCCCTGCTCCACCGCGGGTACCTGTGCCGCCGCGCTGGCGTTCAAGGTGTGTCCACATACCTTTTAAGCGCGGTAGCATGTATTGCAGTTGGGCAAGTTCTACTTGCGTGCGCGCTTGCACCGTTCTTGCCCGTTGCGCAAAAATATCCAGTATAAGCATACTGCGGTCCAGCACTTTTTTCTGCAACTCTTTTTCAATGTTCCGCTGTTGCGAGGGCGATATTTCATCGTCTATCAAAACAAGGTCAATACCCTTCTCTTCGCAGTATGTTTTTATCTCGTGCAGTTTGCCTTTGCCAACGTAGCTTTTATGGTCGGGGTGCGGTAAGCGTTGCGTAAAGCGTTTGGAAGTAACAATACCCGCTGTGGTAGCCAGAAACTCCAGCTCATCCAGGTATTCGTTGGTTTGCTCATCGCTTTGTTCCTTACCCACTACCGCAATTAGCACAGCAGTTTCCTGCTTTACGTTCATATGGTCAACCTGAAATTTAATATCCTTGTGTAAACCCATAAGAGGCGCGAAGATACTGCGATGAGCGGGATTTTAGTGCGACAGCTAAAGAGGATAACTGTAATTATAATTTAACCTCTATTTCAAGGTCCCATCCGCCCTTGAGGCTGTAGTTGTCCTTGAAGTTGATTACACGTTCAGGCTGGCGCCTTTTGAGCAAATTACCGGTATCCCAAAGGCCGTTGTGGTTTAAGTCTTCCGTTACGCTGATTTTGTAATTGCCCGAGAGCATAGTGGGAATGTCGATGCGTTGTTCGCTGCCGGTAAAGAAGTAAGTGCGCACGATTTCACCATTCGAATTAATTAAATTTATTATGTAATTGGTGGTGGGGTGTTCTGATTTAATGTTTAGGTGGATGTTTCCATAGTTGCTCTTTTCGTTGGTTTTGAATTTCCAGGTCAGTGGCTTGTTCCACAAACCAAAAACATCTTTGAAGGTGGAATCCGGTATCAGTACGGTGTAGTCAGTTTTCTCGGCCCGATCAAAATTGAACTTTATGCGCTGGTGGGTCTTTTCATCTAGGTCAAAATCAGCAAAAGTGGTTTTGCGGGTTGAATCGGCCGTAATTTGAAGGCGTTTAGATTTATTTATTTCGAGTATTGGCCTTGTAAACGAGATTTTGAGCAAGCCATAAAGCTCTTGTATATTGAAATTTGTTTTAATACTGCTGTCAGTTTTGCTTATAACGGACTGATTTTCAATTTTCAATGAATACTTCGGATTTACGGCTATCGTGTCAGGGTTAATAAATTTCAATTCCATTCTCACGGTATCTTGCAGCGTGTCATTTGCCACCATGTAAATGGTGTCTTTTTTGATGTAATTATTTGAATACCAAATTATTGCAGTGTCTTTCGTGTCATAAAACCAAGCAAAATACCCGTTTTCAAACAGCTTTGAATCCATTTTCAGGTTTTCAAAGGGGCCGGAGTACGCAACTACCAGCTTGCCCGCTTCCGGGTTTTTAACATTTTGAAGTTTCAGTTTACGTTTACCGCCTTCATTGAAAGTGCGGAAGTCAATTTGTTTAGGAAGCGTATCTGTTAAATCAAGAAGGGAATCCAGAAATCCGATATTCTCTCCGCCCATATCGTAATAGTAATTAAAGTTCTGGTCCTTTAATGCGTAGGCATTGTACCGCGCAGCTTTAATATTTTTCAATTCAAAGGATCCATCCTTTTTTGTTTTTGCAAAGTATGCCGGCCGGCTTCTTGTAAATGCGGATGCTGAATCTTCGGGATATAGTAATACAAGGTAGTCTTCGGCCGGTGCGTCGTCTTTTGCTATAAATATTTTACCACTTACTTTTTGAGAGTCGATGTAATCGCCGGTAGAGAATACGTAGCTGAAATTAGGGAGCACGTTACCCTGATTTACGTCCTTAATATCATCGCCAAAGTTGAGGGTATAAGTAGTGTTGGGTTGTAATTCTGACTTAAACTTGATGATTAGCTTTTTGCCATGCACCTGATAAACCGGTTTAGGGTTTAAATCCGGAGAGATGAGCACATGAGGGAAGCCTGTGTTCTGTATGTACTCATCAAAATTAACCTCAACCTGCCTGGCGTTGAAATGTATGCTCTGATCTGCCGGAGTAATTGCCTTAATTTTTGGCGGATCAACATCTTCTTTACCACCTGTAGGCGCACTTTCAGTAGCGCACCGGTATTGCAGTAGTGCTACCAATACGATAGCGGCCAACTTTAGTGATGGTATAAGCTTCTTTTGCCAATTGCTTAGTAACAATGCCAAGGGGTTTATCTGCCCATATGAACCAAAAGCACAGAGACATCAGCCGGGGAAACCCCGCTGATTCTGCTTGCCTGGCCCAGGGAAGTAGGTTTTATCTTAGATAGCTTCATTCTCGCCTCCATGGAGAGCGATTTTAGCTGATGGTAATCAAATTCTGCGCTCAGTTTTATATCCTCCAGCCGGTTCATCTTCTGTACCAGCTCTACTTCTTTACCAATATAGCTCTCGTATTTCATTTCTATCTCCGCGCTCTCAATAAACTCGGGTTCAAACCTGCTCATATAGGAATCAACCTCCTTCAGGCTGCTTCTTAACAGGGCAACATCTACCTGCGGGCGGGTAATTATCCTGTCCAACTTTGTTTTTTGGCTTAGGCCAGCGGTTCCTGCACCCTCCAGTGGTGCGTTTAGCTCAGCAGGGTCGGCACTATAGGTGGTAAAAAACTCCCTTATGGCCTTAATAGCAGTCTTTTTATCCAGCATTCGCTGGTATCTGTCCTCTCCTGCTAAACCGAGCTTATATCCCAGCTCTGTAAGCCTTAAATCAGCATTATCCTGCCGTAGCAGAATGCGGTATTCAGCCCTGCTGGTAAACATCCTATAGGGCTCTTCCGTGCCTTTGGTTATCAGGTCGTCAATAAGCACGCCTATATAGGCATCCGAACGCGAAAGAATAACCGGTTCTTCCTCCTTACCTGCTTTGTGGGCATTTATACCGGCCATTAAACCCTGGCAAGCGGCTTCTTCATAGCCTGTAGTGCCGTTTATTTGGCCGGCAAAGAACAGATTCTTTACCAGTTTGGTTTCCAGGGTGTGGTTTAGCTGCGTAGGGGGGAAATAGTCGTATTCTATGGCGTAGCCGGGCCTAAACATCTTCATGTTTTCGAAGCCCACTACTTCCTTAAGCGCCTTGTATTGCACATCCTCGGGCAAGCTGGTAGAAAAGCCGTTTACGTATATCTCTACTGTGTCCCAACCCTCGGGCTCAACAAACAATTGGTGCCTGTCCTTATCCGAAAAACGGTCTATTTTATCTTCCACCGAGGGACAATAACGTGGCCCAAGGCCTTTTATTCTACCGCTAAACATGGGGCTTTTATCAAAGCCGGTGCGTAGTATATCATGTACCTTTTGGCTGGTATAGGTAATCCAGCAGCATAGTTGCTTCTTGTCTCCCTGGGTAAAGGGATGTAAACTGGGTTTAAAGCTAAAACCACCAACCTGTTCATCCCCTTCCTGGCGCTCCATTTTGGTGTAATCCAGACTACGGCCGTCAATACGAGGGGGCGTTCCGGTCTTCATTCTGCCTGCTTCAAAGCCTAAGCCTATAAGCTGCTCGGTTATGCCATGCGCAGCTTTTTCTCCAGCCCTTCCGCCACCGAAATGCTTCTCCCCTATGTGTATTAGGCCGTTCAGGAAGGTACCGTTGGTAAGCACCACCGCCTTGGCCGGTATTTCGATGCCCATGCTGGTTACAACACCCTTTACACGGCCGTCTTTAACCACCAAACCGCCTACCATCTCCTGCCAAAAGTCCACATTTGGTGTATTCTCGAGCATTTTGCGCCATTCGGCGGCAAAAAGCATACGGTCGTTTTGGGTGCGGGGACTCCACATGGCCGGTCCCTTGCTTCGGTTAAGCATGCGGAACTGCACCATGCTTTTATCGCTTACAATACCCGAATAGCCGCCCAGCGCATCAATCTCGCGCACAATTTGACCCTTGGCAAT
>CAZUHU010000090.1:0-14789 GCA_964620645.1 uncultured Chitinophaga sp. | reverse complement strand
CCGGCAAGCGGTAGCACTTTTAATTTAGGGAATACCCTTGTAAGCTACCAGGCCGCTTCAACAAGCGGTAAAACAATTGATGGAAGTTTTACGGTGCGCGTAAAGGATACCGAGCCGCCTGCCTTTCGCTGCCCGGCAGATATAATGGTTAAGGCCCCTACAGGTCAAACCAATGCAGATGTGGAGTATCTTGAAGTAACTGCAGTTGATAATTGCAGTACTGCTAAGGTGGAGCGCATGGATGGGCCAGAAAGCGGCAGTTCATTTCCTTTAGGAACAACTAAAGTGGAATACCGGGCTGTAGATGAGGCCGGAAATAAATCGGTTTGCCGCTTTAACGTTACTGTTATTGAAGATTTGACTCCGCAATTACATTGTGTAAACACCGTAACGGCATATGCATCTCCTGAAAACAACAATGTAAAGGTGTTTTACGAAGAACCTTATATAACACTTAAAAAGGACAAATTATCAATGAGCCGGGTGCGCGGTATGCCAAGCGGTTCATTGTTTCCGGTAGGTAATAGCGAGGTGGTTTATGAAGTTACCGGACCTGATGGCACAAACCTGAGTTGTGCCTTTACTATAGTTGTAAAAGATACTGTGCCACCGTTAATCAGCAAACTGGCTGACATAAAAGTAAATGCCGAGCCCGGAGAGAAGAACGCTGTTGTGGCCTATGAAATGCCCAGGGCCACTGATGCAGGAGAAGATTTAAGCGTAAGGTTAGAAGGCGGGTATGCTAGCGGGTCAAAATTCCCCGCAGGTATAACGCAGGTTAAGTATTCCGCAACGGATGCCGGCGGAAATAAAAGTTACTCCACCTTTAACGTTACTGTTATCAAAACAGATGTGGCGGGGGTGCCCAAGCCCATAAACCTTACCTGCCCCGGCGATATAGAAAAAGCCAATGATAAGGGTAGACAAGGCGCAATAGTTAAATATACTGCCCCGCAGTATAGCGGCGGTCAGGAGTTAAAACTGTTGCAAACTGCAGGTATGCATAGCGGCGAGTTGTTTCCCTATGGTATTACTACCTGCACCTTTGTTGCCAGCGATATTACCGGAGCAAGTAAAGAGTGCAGCTTTAAGGTAAAGGTGTTAGATATGGATCCGCCTAAAATTAAATGCCCGGCAGATAGTGTTGTTATGCTGAGCAATGGGCGCCGTGGCGTTCAATTTTTTTACGACCAACCTGTTGTAACGGATAACGATCGCGTTGATAGCTTTATACAGGTGCAGGGTTCTAAAAGCGGTTGCTTTTTGCCCTTGGGAGTGCACAATTATGCATTTAAAGCTAAGGATGCTACCGGCAATATGGAAACCTGTGCCTTTAAGGTAACGGTTAAGTCTGAAGAATCGCCTGATATACAGGAGGAAGCCCCCGTACTATTACCTCAAAAAAATGCCCTGGGGGGCGATAGCATTAAATATGAACACAATATTGCCGTAGGCAACTGCGCCCTTACTGTTGTAATGTATGATGATGGAGAAGAGGACAACGATATTGTCTCCATAATTTACAATGGGCAAATTTTGGTAGACCATGAGGTAATTAAACTACTGAATAACGGCGCTATCCGCAAGGTAATTCACCTTGGTGTAGGCGCCGAAAACTACCTGGTAGCCAAGGCCTGGAACACCGGTAAAGTTGGTTTAAACACTTTACGTATTGATGTTTACGAAGGTGAATTAAACGACAAAAAAGACCTTAAGGGCAAAAAGCCCGTTTACAGCAGGGTGCTCCACTCCCGTCCCGGCACCGCAGGGGGCATGATTTTAAAATGTAGCGGTCAATAACCATAGCACTTAAAACCAGCCTTTACACAGCCTGTTAGGCTTTAGTTATTTTTTCTGCCTAAATCCCTCTATGTTTGTTGCAACATCTAAAGGACTCATTGTTTTGTTGTGAAGGAGCTTGCTTACCTAAATAAATATTTCGCTAAATACAAGTGGCGCCTGCTGGCAGGTATAGTGTTTGTTATATGCGCCAATGCCTTAAACGTAATGACCCCGCTTATTACCGGGCAGGCTGTGGACCTTATTGCCAATACCTTAAAGGATGTAGATAACAAGCATGAACTTGCTGAAAAAGTGCGCGATGGTATTGGTATGCAGGTAATGTGGCTGTTTCTTAAATACCTGGCGGTGGCTTTGCTGGCGGGTGGCTTTACCTTTTTAATGCGCCAAATGATAATTGTCGTATCCCGATTGATTGAGTACGACATGAAGAACGAGATTTACAACCATTACCAGGAGTTGGATCTTGCCTTTTACCGCCGTAACAACACCGGCGATTTAATGAACCGCATTACTGAAGATGTTAGCCGTGTGCGTATGTATGTGGGCCCGGCACTTATGTATGCCGTAAACCTGTTGTTCACCATTCTGTTTGTTACCACTACCATGCTTAGTAAGGATAAAACCCTTACCCTTTATGTGCTTATTCCATTGCCTCTCCTCTCCTTTCTTATTTACTATTTGAATGAAAAAATTGAGAAGACAAGTACTGTCATTCAATCCAAGCTATCGGACCTTACAACCGATGCACAGGAAACCTATTCCGGAATTAGGGTTGTGCAGGCTTACACACGCGAAAAGGAAATGTTCAGGCATTTTGATGATGAGAGCGAGCAGTATAAAATGAAGCAGCTGCAAATGGCTAAGCTTGATGCTATTTACTTTCCTATCATGTCGTTGCTTATTGGCGTAAGTATAGTTACCGTAGTATTTGTAGGGGGTATACATGTAGGCAACAAACAAATTGAGCCCGGCACCTTAACCGCGTTTTTGGGTTACGTAAATATGTTGATGTGGCCGGTAAGTTCTTTAGGTTGGACTGCCTCCCTTATCCAGCGTGCAGCCGCTTCGCAAAAACGGATTAACGAGTTTTTGAAATACCAACCCGTTATTAAGGATGATAAAGGCGAAGAAAAAGAACTTCAAGGCGATGTGGTATTTTATCAAGTAAACTTTACTTACCCCGATACCGGCATTAAGGCGCTGCGCGATGTGTCTTTCCATGTTAAACCCGGTGAACGCATTGCTATAATAGGCCGCACAGGAGCAGGCAAGTCAACCATTGCCGATTTGTTAATGCGCATGTATGATGTTACCGATGGACAGATTTTGATTGACGGTACCGATGTACGCCAACTCAAGTTAGGTTCGTTGCGCAGGCAGGTGGGTTTTGTGCCACAGGATATATTCCTGTTCTCTGAAACTATAACCGAGAATATTGGCTTTGGCCTGCCCAAAACCGATCTCGAAGTGGCTAAGCGCTATGCGCATTATGCCTCCATAGGCAAGGAGATTGAGAGCTTTCCGGAGGGTTTTGACACGGTAGTAGGCGAGCGGGGCGTAACCCTTAGCGGTGGTCAAAAACAACGTATAAGCATTGCCCGGGCGTTAATTAAGCAGCCTAACCTGCTAATTCTTGACGACTGCCTAAGCGCCGTAGATACAGCTACAGAAAAGGAAATACAGCAAAACCTGGACAAGGTATTGTCCGGTAAAACGGCCATTATCATCACCCATCGTATCTTCTCCCTTATTCACTTTGATAATATTTTAGTGCTTGACGATGGAAAAATAGCGGAGCAAGGCACGCACGAAGAGTTATTGCGACAAAACGGATTGTATAAGGATATATATGAAAAACAGTTGAGTGAGCAGAAAGAGCCGGTTAACAACTAGGGGTATAATTATTGTTAATTATAATTATTACATTAGAGGTGTAAATTAGGACTTATACCTTTAAGAATTAAGTAAAACAAAACCAGCAAACTGTGGAGAATAATAATGGCGGGAAGTACAGCGGCTTCTTTAGCAAGAAACTAAGAGCAGGTAAAAGAAGAACTTATTTCTTTGATGTGCGCAGCACCAAGCAGGGAGATTTCTTTTTAACTATTACCGAGAGCAAGAAGAAGTTTGAAGGCGATGGCTACGATAGCCACAAGATTTTTTTGTATAAGGAGGACTTCAAGAAATTTCTGGAAGCCTTAAACGAATCGGTGGAGTACATCAAAACCGAGTTAATGCCTGATTACGATTACGAATCAGAGCGCCCGGCAAAAACGAATAACAATGTAGCCGCTGAAACCACGGCAGATGAGCAACCCGTAGCATCTTCTGCAGAAGTTTCTACCAATGACGCAACCACTACATCTGCTTCTTCCATCAGCGATGATGAAGAAATAGACTGGAACTAATACTGACAGACTAACAATAGAGAAAGCCCTGCTACAGATTCCTGTGCAGGGCTTTTAGCTTTATAGCTGCCTTACGTAAGCAATCAAATCCTGTGGCTGAAACTGCGTAACCCCTAACTGGCGCAGCATGGTTACCAATTGGCCCCGGTGGAATGAAGCATGGTTTACCAGGTGGTAAAGTATTTCATCGGCCTTGCTTGAAAATTCAACTCCTTTCATGTTTTTATAGGTAAAGGTTCTATCCCAAAATGAAGAGTCCTGTTGTTCAACAAAGGCGGTAAGGGCATTGGTATTCTCTATAAAGGCTTTAACTATATCTGCTGTACTGCCTGTAAAACTTTTACTTGGCCATGTCGATGGGCTTTCGCCTTGCAGGCGTTTCAACCAAATTTGTTCAGCATCCCAGATATGGAAAACCGTTTTGCGAACCGAAGGGAAACTGCTTACAACTTCCTTATCCCATAAGCTTTCTTCAAGGGTTAAAAGGGCTTCAACTATTTTATTGCTTGCCCACGCATTATATTGCAGGTGCTTTTTAATATCGTATGCCATTAACTGTAAGTTTTAAAGGCACTAATTTTCAAAATTATTTCGGTACTATAGATGAAAACGAAGAAAAACAATAAAGGATTTGCCTCCATTACTGCCCAGGATAACTTTGATAACACAATAAAGGTTAGTCCTCATTCCGCTCCTATCTACACCTCCTCTACCTACATTTATGAGTCTGCCGAAAAAGCGCAGCAGGTTTTCAGGGGCGAAGAGCAGGCATACATTTATGCCCGTTGGAGCCACCCCAATGCAGAATTGGTTGAAAGCAAATTGGTGAAGCTGGAAACTCTTGGCCTGGATGTTAAAGCTAAAGCCCTGGTTTTTTCTTCAGGCATGGCAGCAATATCGGCGCTTTTTCAAAGTGTGTTAAAGCCCGGCGATGCACTTTTGGCGCAAGGCAATATTTACGGTACTGCAGTAGATTACTTTAACCACTATGCCGATTTGTTTAAGGTGGAAGTTATTTATGCCGACTTTGGCAACACCACTGCACTGGAAAAAGTATTGAAGAACAAAAAGAATGTAAAACTGCTTTATGCAGAGACACCTTCCAACCCAACATTAAACTGTTACGATTTAAAACTGCTGGCTAAGCTGGCGCATAAGCACGGCGCTCAATTGGCGGTAGATAATACGTTTGCCTCGCCTTACCTTCAGCAGCCATTTAAGTTTGGGGTAGATTTTATAGTTCATTCAGCTACCAAATACCTGAACGGCCACGGCACCGCCCTAAGCGGCTTTTTAGTAGGCCGCGATGTGAAATTTATGGAAGGTGAAGTTTGGAAAGTGCGCAAAATTAATGGCAGCATCTGCAGCCCTTTTGATGCCTGGTTGCTTAACGTAGGTATGAAAACGCTTAGCATACGTATAGACAAGCACTGCGAAAACGCCATGCAAATAGCCCGGTACCTTCAAAAGCATAGGGCAGTAGCTTTCGTTAATTACCTTGGGCTAAAAGAGCATGCCGACCACACACTTGCCAGGAAACAGATGAAGGACTACGGAGGTGTGCTGTCATTTGAGTTAAAAGGGGGCTACAAAGCAGGCGAAAGACTGATGAAGAAGATAAAGTTCTGCAAACTTACCGCTTCCTTAGGCACTATTGATACGCTGATTCAGCACCCGGCCAGCATGAGCCACTCATTTGTGCCAAAGAAGCAACGTGAGGAATACGGCATAACAGATGGCCTTATCCGTGTTTCAATTGGTTTAGAGGATGTTGAAGACATTCTACAGGACCTGGAGCAGGCACTCGCTTAGTAATCTTAAAATAAAAATGACATTACGATGACGTACTGCGCCCTACCTTTACTTTCTTCGCGCGCAATATGAAATATACCCTCCCTTTGGTTTGCTTGCTGTTTGTAGCTGCCGGCCTTTTCGCACAGGATTCTTCTGCTATCCATCATCCTTTGGAGAAACACCTGAAGAATGTGCACCAGCTAACTTTTGGTGGTGATAATGCCGAAGCCTATTGGAATTTTAAGGGCACCGGCCTTATATATCAATACACTAACAAAAAGAAGGATATTAACTGCGACCGTATTTATTATTACCCCTTGTGGCGCGGTTACCAGGATACTATACTGATGCCTACCCCGGTAAGCAGCGGAAAAGGAAGAACTACCTGTTC
Organism: uncultured Chitinophaga sp.; assembly: GCA_964620645.1. Lineage (GTDB taxonomy): Bacteria > Bacteroidota > Bacteroidia > Chitinophagales > LD1 > Bog-950. The sequence goes on along the minus strand of CAZUHU010000090.1, from coordinate 8,393 downwards.
GTATTTTCTACCGGGCGATTCGCTTGTGATCTACGCCAGCACTCACGTTAAAATTGACACCTGTCCTGCTGAGCCGCCACATATTAAAGGTAAATACCTGTGGCCCCTTTACCCGGAATTTGAATTGTTTGTTTCAGACCTTAATGGCAATATAGTTAAGCAGTTAACGGACAACAACTATTACGATGCTGAAGCAACTGTATCGCCTAAAGGCGATAAAATAGTATTTACCAGCGACCGCAGTGGGGATATAGAGTTATATACCATGAATATTGATGGCAGCAATGTAAAACAGATAACGAATGAATTGGGTTACGATGGCGGTGCCTTCTTTTCACCGGATGGCAAACAGATTGTGTGGCGCAGCACTAAGTTCGAAAGTGATTCGGAGAAAGTGGATTACAAGGAGTTACTGAAGAAGCACCTGGTATCACCAAACAAAATGGAACTGTACATAGCTAATGCTGATGGCAGTAACCGGCGCAAACTTACAGACCTTGGCGGGGCTAACTGGGCGCCCTTCTTCTCACCCGACGGCAAAAAAATAATTTTCAGTTCCAATCATAAAACAAAATCCATTCCGTTTAATCTTTATATGATTAATACCGATGGAACCGGCCTGGAACAGATAACCTATGATAAGGTGTTCGACTCCTTTGCTATGTTTTCCCCGGATGGTAAAAAACTGGCGTGGTGCAGCAACCGTAATAACGGCGGCACTCGCGATACGAACATCTTTATTGCCGACTGGGTAAAATAACCGGGCTGTTAACAAAAATAAAATGCCGGATAGCTGACCGAAAACACTTCCGTATTTCAAAACCATCTCTTATCTTGCACGTAGTTCTTTGATTTCAGGAGTGTGAATACACTCTTTAAAATACGCCCACACAGACAGATGCGTTAGTTGGATATTAATATAGAACCGGGCCTAAATTGTAACGTCAATGGCGGGCCGCAAGTCCCGAGCAATCGGGATCCTCGTCCACAAAACAGGTTAACCGCGGATTACAGCGATGTTGCTAAGCCCAAATCCTGACTTAAGAAGCAACTTAACGTCAGATTCTGTGTGGGTTTTTTATGTACGATTGACAAACTTTGCAAGAGGCATTGCAACTGCACAACCAATTATGCTGCCCAGTAGCGCACCGGTAATTACGTCAGCAGGAAAATGCACGCCGACATAAACTTGAGAGAAGGCAACTATAAAAGCCCACAATAACAATAAAGGGGCAGCTAGTTTTTTACGTTCAAAAAAGAAAACAAGAAACACTGCAAGGCCAAAATGATTGGCTGCGTGAGAGGATACAAAACTGTAACCGCCACCGCAGGCATCCAGCAATAAGCGCGCCTCAATAGCAGGATTGTTGCAGGGCCTTAAGCGGTGCACATAAGGCTTTATAAGTGAACTTGAAATTTGATCGGATAGCAGAATAACAACAGCAGCACCAATACCGAGGTAAATAATTTTTGAGCCGTATTTTGGATATAACAACACAACGAACAAAATGTAAAGCGGTATCCAGGTAAGTTTGTTGCGCAGTATAGGGCACAAAAAATCCAACACAGCATTTGCCATTTCAGTATTAATGAAATGGAACAGCATATAATCAATATGGCGTAATTGCTCCAGCACTATTGTTTACGGGCTATTAAAATAAGGCGTTGAGATTGTGCAGCAACAAAAGGGTTTAAATCATAATCGCCGAACTTTTCTTCAATTTTTAAACCGGCTATGGTAAACATTTGTTCAAAGCGGGCAAGGTTTAGTAGTTTCAGTTGTTCTTCAAAACTGTAATTTTCGCCCTCTGCTAAAAATTCAATTTTCTTTTTGATAAAGCCGTTCTCAATTCGCTTTTGTATTTGAAAGTGGATGTCCCCACGCGGTATTATCTCCCTGCTCTTTATGTTTTTAACCAGCCACTCGGTGTTTACATAGTCAAAAACAAGAGTGCCATTGGGTTTAAGGTTACCTGCAAAAGCTTTTACGGCTTCCAGATCTTCCTCATCATTTTCGAAGTAGCCGAAGCTGCTAAAGATATTGAACACGTAATCAAATGCTGAGGCCTTGTAAACTTTACGCATATCCCAAACATCAAAGTGCAGATCAGCCGGCGCGCATTGGCGCGCTTCGCTAATACTATTTGGCGATAAATCGATACCTGTTACATCAAAGCCCAACTTGTGCAGGGTTTTAGCGTGCCTGCCTTTGCCACAGGCCACATCTAATACTTTTGCACCTTTGGCAATCTTAAGATGAGCAGAAATTTTCCCAATGAAACTTTCTGCTTCATGCTCACTGCGGTGTGCATACAACAAATGGTAATAAGGCGAGTTAAACCACTCTTCAAACCATTTTTTTTCAGCCATAATGTGCGTAAGTTTCAGCAAAAGCGCTTTCGCAAAAGAGTGAAAATTTTAGCTTTGTCCTCCCAAAAAATTTACACCTTGTCATTAATCAAATCTATATCGGGTATTCGCGGCACCATTGGTGGTTTTCCAGGAGCAAATCTGACCCCGACAGATATCATGAAGTTTACTTTGGCTTTCGGCACCTGGATAAAGGAGCAGGAAGGCAATCGCAAAATAGTAATTGGCAGAGATGCCCGCGTTAGCGGAGAAATGGTAAACAATATTGTTGTAGGCTCACTCCTATCTATTGGTATTGATGTTGTTGACCTTGGCCTTTCAACCACACCAACGGTTGAAATTGCCGTGCATGAAGAAAAAGCAGGCGGCGGTATTATCATTACGGCATCGCATAACCCTAAGCAATGGAACGCGCTGAAACTGTTAAACAGTCACGGCGAATTTATTTCGGCAAAGGCCGGCGAAGAGGTGCTGAAGATTGCTGAAGATAAAACGATTGAGTTTGAAGATGTAAACTCGTTAGGCACTTACACCAAGGATGATAGCTATATTGATAAGCACATTGAGAAGATACTTAAACTGAAACTTGTTGATGCTTCTGCTATTGCAGCGCGTAAGTTGAAAGTGGTTATAGACTGTGTTAACAGCAGCGGCGGTATTGCCGTGCCTAAATTGCTTAAAGCGCTTGGCGTAGAAACGGTAATAGAACTTTACACAGAGCCGACAGGCTTGTTTCCTCATAACCCCGAGCCACTGCCCGAAAACCTGAATGAACTTTCCATTACCGTTAAAAAACAGAATGCCGATTTAGGTATTGCTGTTGATCCTGATGTGGACCGCCTGGCGCTTGTTAGTGAGGATGGCAGTATGTTTGGTGAAGAGTATACCCTGGTTGCTGTTGCTGATTATATTTTAAGCAAGAAGAAAGGCAATACGGTATCTAACTTATCCAGCACACGTGCTTTGCGCGATGTAACCGAAAAGCGCGGGCAGGAATATTTTGCAAGTGCCGTGGGAGAGGTAAATGTAGTGGAGAAAATGAAAGAGGTAAAGGCAGTTATCGGCGGTGAGGGCAACGGAGGAATAATTTATCCTGAATTGCATTATGGCCGCGATGCGCTGGCCGGTATAGCACTGTTTTTAACCCACCTGGTAAAGAGCGGCAAAACGGCCTCGCTTCTACGTGCCGGTTATCCTAGTTACCATATTGCCAAAAAGAAGGTGGACCTTGACCTTTCAGTAAATATTGACCAGATTTTTGAGGAGTTGGAAAAGAAGTACCAGAAATATCCTATAAACACGATTGACGGTGTAAAAATTGAGTTTGACAAGGATTGGGTACACCTGCGCCGCAGTAATACCGAGCCTATCATCCGTATTTATGCAGAAAGCAATTCAGAAACTACGGCAGATAACATCGCCAACCAGATAATGAGCGACTTACGCACATTTGCCAAGAAGTAAGCTGCGAATTTTTCGCAAAATGCTCTACTTTAGCAACTGTGAGCGATAAACACAGTTGGAAATACTGGCAATTACAAACGGATAATAAAGGGAGGCAAACCTGGCATTTTGATGCGCAAGGCGATGATTTAGAAGTAATTATTAAATCATTTGAAACTGACTTTGCCTTCGATAAGTCACAAAATCCTAACAGTGCCGACCTACCCTACCGAACAAGCAAGACCGAGGCTTTTAAGCACTCGCCTTCCGGCTTTGAAAACCGGATAGAAAGCGCGGCTTTTAAGGCTATTGATTTTTACAAAGAACTACAAGCCGAAAGCGGGCACTGGCCTGCGGACTATGGCGGTCCGCACTTTTTAGCGCCGGGCCTCGTCATCACCTCATATGTTACGGAAACTCCTCTGCCCGCGCCTCACCAGTCCCTTTTAAAGCGCTATTTCCTTAATCACCAAAATACCGACGGCGGCTGGGGATTACACCTGGAGAGCCCATCAACCATGTTTGGCGCTGTGTTGCATTATGTATCGCTCCGCATTTTGGGTACGCCTTCATCAGCACCTGAAATAACAAAAGCCCGCAATTGGATTCATGCAAACGGCGGCGCAACAAGTGTGCCGAGTTGGGGCAAATTTTATTTGAGTGTTTTAGGGGCCTATGAGTGGCGGGGATGCAATTCCCTGTTTCCTGAAATGTGGCTGCTGCCGGAATGGCTGCCATTTCATCCCTCTCGCTATTGGTGCCATGCCCGCATGGTTTATCTGCCAATGGCTTACTGCTACGGGCAAAAGGTAACAGGTGCTATAAGGCCATTAGTAAAGGAACTGCGTGAAGAACTTTATACTGTTGCTTACAACAAGGTGGATTGGGATAAGGCACGCAACCAGTGCGCTGCACCTGATTTATACTGGCCGCAGAAACCGTTGCTTAAAGTACTGAATGCTTTTAGCAATAGCTTTGAAAAATTGCATTTAAAAGCCTTGCGTAAAAAGGCCATTTCATTTTGTCTTGATTATATAAATGCAGAAGACGAACATACCAATTACATTAACATTGGCCCGGTAAACCAGGTTATAAACTCCTTAGCGGTTTGGCATGCCTACGGTAAGGATTCAGCGCAGTTTAAAAAGCATGGGGAGTGCTGGTTTGATTATTTGTGGGTGGCCGAAGATGGCATGAAAATGAATGGCTACAACGGCTCGCAGTTATGGGATACCGCCTTTGCTATGCAGGCTATTGCAGAAGGTGGATTTCATGAACCCTTTGCGGAAGTAGTAAATAAGGCCTACAACTTTATTAAGGTAAGCAGAGTAACGGAGGAAGTTCGTGCACATAAGAAGTATTATCGTCATGATTCATACGGAGGATGGCCCTTTTCAACAGTTGACCATGGCTGGCCGATAACAGATTGCACTGCCGAAGGATTAAAATGCACCTTGCTTGCTCAAGAACTTGGCCTTGCCGGTGCTAACGAGAATCAGCAACCCGGCTTAGAAGTTACTGCAGATCTCCTTCTATCCTTTCAAAATGATGATGGCGGCTGGGCCAGCTACGAGTTGATTCGCGGCCCGGAATGGCTGGAGAAATTAAATCCCTCAGAGATATTCGGTAACATTATGATTGAACACTCTTATACAGAGTGTTCATCAGCTGCTTTGCAGGCTCTTATCAAGTTTACGGAGCACAATCCTGCTTACCGCAAAAAGGACATAGACTTAAGCATTGAACGCGGAATAGAGTTTATACTAAGCCAGCAACATGAAAATGGCGGATGGTATGGCTCGTGGGCAGTTTGCTTTACCTATGGTACATGGTTCGCTGTTGAAGCGCTTACGCATTACTTACCCATGGAGGACAGTCCACGCATTAAAGCAGCCCTGCATAAAGCCTGTGATTTTTTGGTAAGCAGGCAAAACCCTGATGGTGGCTGGGGTGAAAAGTTTGATAGCTGTTTGAAAAAGCAATATATCGCTTCTGAAAAATCGCAGGTGGTAAACACCGCCTGGGCCCTACTGAGCTTAATAGCGGCCGATTATCCAAACAGAAAGGTTATAAACAAAGCCATAGAATTTTTAATGAGCAGGCAGGAAGTAACCGGTGATTTTCCGCAGGAAAATATTAGCGGTGTGTTTAACCACAGTTGCGGTATAAGTTATACCTCTTACCGCAATGTATTTCCTATTTGGGCATTAAACCGTTACTGTAAAAAGTATCTTGCTCCTCTTCACTCCGACCGGCGATAACTTTTACCGGTAAGACAACTGACAACTAAGCCGTTGAAAACACGGTAGTTCCGTCACAATAAGGCGTTTACTTTCGTTAAAGCCGCAGGCAATGGTTTTGAAACCTGACGGTTTTACGTTATATTCAAGAAGAGATATGCAGCCGGTAGTAGAAAAGACGATAGATTTAGAAGCAGAGAAAAAGATGATCCTGAAAGAATACAGGGCATTGCTGCGCTCGTTGAGAAAGAACGTTACCCCTGTAGAAAAAAAGATGATAAGGGAGGCCTTTGAGCTTTCCATGGAAGCGCATAAAGACATGCGCCGTAAATCAGGCGAACCCTACATTTTACACCCTATTGCCGTAGCCCGTATTGTTAGTGATGAAATGGGCCTTGATGCCACTTCGGTTGTTTGTGCACTGTTGCACGATGTAGTGGAAGATACCGAAGTAACGCTGGAAGAAATAGAGCGCCAGTTTAATAAAGAAGTAGCCCGCATTGTTGATGGCCTTACCAAAATATCGGGCATCTTCGATTTAAACTCTTCTTTACAGGCTGAGAATTTCCGCAAACTGTTGCTTACCCTTAATGATGACATAAGGGTAATATTGATTAAGCTGGCTGACCGCCTGCACAACATGCGAACGCTGGATAGCCTTAAGCGCGAAAAGCAACTGAAGATAGCCAGCGAAACCATGTATCTCTACGCTCCTTTGGCGCACCGTATGGGTTTGTATGCCATGAAAACGGAGATGGAGGACCTTTCCCTAAAGTTCACTGAACCGGATACCTACAAGGAGATAGCACGCAAGCTGAATGAAACGAAGCGCGAGCGAACAAAGTTCATTCATGATTTTATTAAGCCACTTAAAGAAGAGTTAGAAAAGCGCGGTTTCAACTTTGACATTTACGGCAGGCCCAAATCCATCTACTCCATATTCAACAAAATCAAGAATAAGGGAGTGCCGTTTGAGGAAATTTACGACCTGTTTGCTATTCGCATCATCCTTAAATCAGACCCTGACAAGGAGAAGAGCGATTGCTGGGGCGTGTATTCTGCCATTACCGATATCTATCATCCAAACCCCGACCGTTTGCGCGACTGGTTAAGTAACCCCAAAGCCAACGGCTACGAGGCCCTGCATACTACCGTGATGAGTAGCATGGGTAAGTGGGTGGAAATACAGATACGCACTGAGCGTATGCACGAAATTGCCGAGAAAGGTTTTGCCGCCCACTGGAAGTATAAAGAAGGCAGTGCTGATAATGTGCTGGATGAATGGCTGCACAAAATACGAGGCGTATTAAGCAGTGATGCCACAGCCCTGGATGTAGTTAACGAGTTTAAGTATGAACTCTTCAGCGATGAGATTTTTGTATTTACCCCTAAAGGAGATTTAAAGCGCCTGCGCAAAGGAGGTACAGCCCTTGACTTCGCTTTTGAAATACACAGCGACATTGGGAAAAAGTGCATTGGCGCCAAGGTAAACAACAAGTTGGTGCCGCTGAGCCATGTGCTTAAGAATGGCGACCAGATACAGATACTTACCAGCAATAAACAAGTACCTAATGAGGATTGGTTGAGCTATGTAGTTACGGCCAAAGCCCGCTCTGTAATTAAGCAAACACTTAAGGAAGAGAAAAAGAAGACAGCTAATGACGGCCGCGAGATGCTGGAGAAGAAAATGAAGCAATTGAAAATGGATATAAGCGAAGCCAACCTGCTTTTGCTTATGAACCATTTCAAAATGATATCTCCAACGGACCTTTATTACAGTGTTGCCATTAAAAAGTTTGACGTTAATGAACTTGAGAAGTTTGAAGTAATTGTAGGAAAGATCAAACTACCGAAGGTGGCCAACGCTCAGAAACTTGGCGCCGGCGATAACATAGATGAAATAGTTAAGCAAACGCTGCAGAAGAATGCCGAGTTGCTTATTATGGGGGAGAGTGCCGATAAAATTGACTACAAGTTCGCACCTTGCTGCAACCCAATTCCGGGAGATGATGTATTCGGCTTCCTTACTATTAACGATGGCATTAAGATACACCGCACCAATTGCCCCAATGCAGTGCAGTTAATGAGTAAATATGCTTACCGCATTATTAAAACCCGCTGGACCAAGCAACATGAAATTGCTTTCCTTACCGGTATTAAACTTACGGGCTTAGATGACGTAGGCCTTGTAAACAAGATAACCAACATTATTACAGGCCAAATGAACCTGAATATGCGGTCAATCTCATTTGATAGCGCAGATGGGGTGTTTGAAGGAAGAATTATGGTTTATGTGCATGATACTGCTGAGTTGGAAGATCTCATCCACCGCATGACCTC
>CAZUHU010000089.1:0-14801 GCA_964620645.1 uncultured Chitinophaga sp. | reverse complement strand
CGTCGATGCCGTTAAACCAGCAGCGTAGCCAGTTATCGCGGGCATATTGCACTACGTTTAAAAAGGGGGGCGATGTTACCGTTAGCTGCACAGAGTTATCCTTTATAGCTTTTACCTTATGAGCTTCAGTGTTTAAAAAAAGTGAGCTTTCTGCAGCAGATTTTAAACGCGCAGTTTCTTCAGCGCTAACATGCTTCAGCAGGTCTTTACTCTTTTTTACAATGATGGCTGCAACATTTTTGTAGGGCGGCTTTAGCTTCCGTTTACGGTTAATCTCTTTTTGCTTTTCGGCAGTTATAGCCTGGTTTGGGGGCATGGTATAACCGGAAAAAAAGTTTTTGGAGTGGCCCGTCAGTCGGTTAGTGGCTACCATCCTTATCCATTCATCTATAGCATCCGGCCTTTTCTTTTGCAGCAGGTAATTTCTTAACGAAACCAGTTCGGCTTCGGTATCGGCATGGTAAAACATGCTGAGGTCAATTTCTGCTTTTGCCCCTTTTTTAAAAGGAATTTTCTTCAGGCGCTTTTCTATATCGGCTATTGAAGGTACGTTTAGCCGCGGCCTTGAAAGCATAATGCTTAAAGGATTTATGTCATTGGCAACCACCTTTCTGCCTAACAGGGCTGCCTCAACAATAGTGGTGCCCCGGCCATTAAAGGGGTCGAATACTACATCGCCGGGTTTGGTCAGGCTCTCAATAAAAAAGCGGGGAAGTTGTGGCTTAAAGCAGGCGCGGTACGAAATTTCGTGCAGGGCGTTAGCCTTGCGTTGTTTGGCCGTCCAGTATTCATTGGTAAAGCGGGCAACCTTTTGGCCGGCTATGTTCACATAATCTAATTTGGTTTTAGATCCCGTTTCCGGGTATTTAAAGCCTTTGAGGTATGCGGGGAAATTGAATGACGTTTTCAGACCGTTCAAATAAAGCAAAGAATACGTACCGCCGCAGGGGCAGTTTTCGACATTCCGCCGTGCGAAGTGAAAACTTTTAGTTATGCTCGTGGTATGAAATACTTATTCCCCTGCATGGTGCTGCTGCTGGCTTTAAATGCCTGTGTAAAACTGCCTATAGATAAACAGGCTACTGATGAGATTATAACCGTAGGTCCCGGCCCCGAAGATATGGTGGTGGATGAAATTAGCTGGAAGGAACCGCGCTTGCTTATTTCGTGCAATTCGCGCAGAAAAGGTGAGGCTGACTACGGTGAAATAAACAGCTACAACCCGCAAAACGGAGAACGTAAAATACTGCACCGGGTAGAACCTTCAACCGTTCATTTTAACCCTCATGGTATTGACCTTGTGCAGGTAAAAGATTCGCTGATACTGTTAGTAGTAAACCATTATCACGAGCAAAAGGAAAATTCCATTTTGCGCTACCTGGTAGTTAAGGATACACTTTACTTTCTTCAGAAAATTGTAGATCCTCTTATTGTGTCGCCTAATGCCGTTACAGGTTTTACTGATGGCACTATGCTGGTTTCTAATGATGCAAAGAAGCCCGGCAATTTCTGGCATGTATTGTTCATAATTAAAAAGGCGCAGATAGTTTACTGGGATGGCAACCGTTGTTCGGTAGCTTCAGAGGGATACTGCTATACTAACGGCATAACCAATAAAGGAGGCAAGGTATATTTAGCCAGTACACGGCAAAACAAAGTTTGGCAGTTTGATTTTAAGGATGGTAAAATGCTGAACAAAGAAGAAATAGCGAAAGTGCATGGGCCGGACAATATCCGCTTTTATGGCAATGACCTTTTGGTGGCCTGCCATCTTCGGTTTTTGGCTTTTATAAAACACTTTAAAAATGCTGAAAAGCATTCTCCAACCACGGTGTATCGCATAAATCCATCGTCAAAAGAAAAGGAAGTGGTGTATTACGATGATGGCAAACAGTTAAGCGGAGGTTCTACAGCCCTGTACCACAAAGGGTGCCTTTATGTTAGCGGTGTATTTGACCCTAAAATGGCAAAGCGGCAGTTGAAATGAAAATTCGAACGCTTGTTTGAATTTATCGCCTATCCTTCTAAGTTTGTGTATACACGCTAATGAAGCACCAAATAAAGAAAGCTGAAATTTTGAAGGCTGCTGCCCGGGTATTCCGTTTAAAGGGCTACCACGGCACGCGCATCCAGGATATTGCCGATGCGCTGGAGATGCAAAAAGGCTCATTGTATTACTATATAAGCACTAAAGAAGACCTGCTTCGGGGCCTGGTAGAGGATATAGTGGAGAAGAGCGTGGAGTTGTCAGACAATATTCGTAATACCGAACACAAACCTGCCGATAAGGTACGCTTATGTATGGAAAGCCACCTGCGGCTGTTTCATGAAAACATTGACGCCTTTGGTGTATTTATTTCCGAGAACCCTGAGTTGATAAACAAAACTTCAAAAAAGGATTTCTTCGGGCTTATTAAAAAGTACGAAAAGGGCTGGCAGCAGCTTTTTGCCGAAGGTGTTAAGAGTGGCGATTTCAGAAGCGATGTTGACTATAAAATAATTGTGAAAGGAGTACTGGGAATGCTGAATTCTACCTACCGTTGGTACCGCATTAACGAAGGCTATTCAGTAGAGGAAGTAGCCGCCATTTTTTCGGATATGGTGTTGAAGGGAGTAAAGAAATAAGAGAAAAATAAATCAATATAGAGATGAGAGAGGCATATATATACGACTCCGTGCGCACACCGCGTGCACGGGGCAAAAAAACAGGTTCGTTTTACGAAGTAAAACCAATAGACTTGTTGGCTACTTTATTTAAGGCGCTGCATAAGCGCAATGGCCGGTTTGATACATCAAAAGTAGATGATGTTGTATTGGGCTGTGTAACACCTATTGGCGAGCAAGGAGGAGACATTGCAAAATTTGCCCCTATGTATGCCGGCTGGGATATGGTACCGGGCGGTATGCAGATAAACCGTTTCTGTTCTTCTGGCCTTGAAGCTGTTAACCTTGCTGCGATGAAAATACGCAGCGGTTGGGAAGAATTGGTAGTAGCAGGTGGCATTGAAAGCATGAGCCGCAACCCAATGGGTAGCGACGGCGGCGCCTGGTATTTAGATCCTGCTGTAAACAGCGCTTTAGGGTTTATTCCGCAGGGTATTTCGGCAGATTTAATTGCCACGGTAGAAGGCTTTAGCCGCGAAACGGTGGACCAATATGCATTGCGTTCGCACAAGCGGGCTGCTGCTGCACGCAAAGCGGGCTACTTTAAAAACAGTGTTATACCGGTTACTGATCAAAATGAGATTTTGATTCTGGACCACGATGAAACTATCCGCGAAGATGCCTCAATGGAAGCCATGAGCAATCTGCAGCCATCTTTTGCAATGCCGGGCGAACTTGGCTTTGATAATGTAGCCATGCTTAAGTACATGACCGTTGAAAAAATAAACCACGTGCATACCCCGGGTAATTCCTCAGGCATAGTGGATGGCGCTGCGCTTACCCTTGTCGGCGCTAAAGAAATAGGGGAGAAGATGGGCTTAAAGCCGCGTGCCCGCATTGTATCAGCGGCGGTTACTTCGGCGGAGCCTACTATTATGCTTACAGGCCCTGCGCTTAGCGCAAAAAAGGCGCTAAAGATTGCGGGTATGAGCACGAAAGACATTGACCTGTGGGAAATGAATGAGGCCTTCGCTTCTGCGGTATTAAAGTTCCAGCGCGAAATGGATATTACCGATGATGTGCTAAACGTGAATGGCGGTGCCATTGCTATGGGTCACCCGCTGGGCGCTACCGGCTCTATTTTATTAGGAACGGTATTAGATGAATTAGAAAGAACCAATAAAAGCACCGGACTTATAACCCTGTGCGTTGGCGGTGGAATGGGAGTAGCAACAATTATAGAAAGAGTTTAAAGCAGCAGATATGATCAATTACAATAAAGATACAGCAGGCATTGTTACCCTTACTTTGGATAACCCAACGCGCTCGGCCAATATTATTAACCTGGCCTTTGGCGCAAGGTTTCGCGAAGTTTTAGAGCAACTTAAAACAGAAAAAGATTCTATTACCGGCATCATTATCACTTCCGCTAAGGAAACGTTTATGGCCGGTGCCGATGTGGATGAAATGTTTCAGGAAACAGCGGCCGAAGCTTTTTTTCAGCGTGCGCAGCAGCTTAAGGAAGGTTTCCGCTACCTTGAAACGCAGGGCAAACCTGTAGTGGCCGCTATTAGCGGCACTGCCCTGGGTGGAGGTTTTGAGTTAACGCTGGCGTGTCATCGCCGCATTGTGTTGGATAATCCTAAAATTCAACTGGGCTTGCCGGAAGTTACCCTTGGCCTTATGCCCGGTGGTGGCGGTGTAACCCGTATGGTGCGTCTGCTGGGCTTACAGCCTGCCTTGCAGTACATTAATGAGAGCAAGAAAGTGACGCCGGCTCAGGCCTTGGCGGATGGCCTGGTACACGAATTGGCCACTGACAAAGATGATTTAATAACCAAAGCGAAAGCCTGGATAGCAGCAAATAAAACCGCAGCGCAACCATGGGACAGCCGTGATTATAAAATGCCCGGTGGAACACCGCTTACTCCTAAAGTGGCCAGCGTGTTGCCTATTGCACCGTCCTTCATTGCCAAAAAAACGTATAATAACTATCCTGCACCTATGGCCGTGTTAAGCACAGCCGTTGAGGGCGCAATGGTTGATTTCGATACTGCTACGCGTATTGAGAGCCGCTACTTTGCTCAGTTAGCCAGCGGCAAGGTGGCCAAGAACATGATTACCGCCTTTTGGAAACAGTTAAACGCTATTAATTCCGGTAACAGTCGCCCTAAGTTGGATGTTAAAGGAGAGTTTAAGAAGGTTGGCGTATTGGGCGCAGGTATGATGGGCGCTGCCATTGCTTACTGCTGCGCTATAAGTGGTATGGAGTGTGTGCTGAAAGATGTGTCGGAAGAAGCAGTAGCAAAGGGTAAAGCCTACTCCGAAAACCTGTTGAAGAAAAGAGTTAGCAAAGGAAAGATGACGCAGGAAAAAGCTGATGAAGTGCTTAACCGTATTAAAGCTACTGTGGCAGCCGATGATTTAAAAGGCTGCGACCTGATTATTGAAGCCGTTACTGAGGACCGCAAGATAAAAGCCATTGTAACTAAAGAGGCGGAAGAGCGCATTGCTGATACAGCCATCTTCGCTTCAAATACATCCACCCTACCAATAACGGGACTTGCGGAAAAATCAATGCGCCCGAAAAACTTTATTGGCCTACACTTCTTTTCACCGGCTGATAAAATGCCTTTGGTGGAAATAATAGTTGGTAAGGAAACCAGTGATGAAACACTGGCCCGCGCTTTCGACTTTGTAAAAGCTATTAAGAAAACCCCTATCGTGGTTAACGACTCACGCGGCTTCTATACCTCGCGCGTGTTTGCTACTTATGTATTGGAAGGTATGGCCCTTTTAGGCGAAGGCTACAACGCCCGCGCCATTGAAATGGCCGGTTTAAAAGCCGGGATGCCGGTAGGCCCTCTGGCGCTTACTGACGAAGTATCACTTTCACTTTTAGCGCATATCCGTAAACAAACCATTGAAGACTTAAAAGCAGAAGGTAAAGAAGCCCCAGCCCACAGCGCTTACAATGTTGCTGAAACAATGTTAGCCGCAAAGCGCGCCGGTAAAGCAGCAGGTGCAGGGTTTTACGAATACCCTAAGGACGGAAAGAAATTTCTGTGGCCGGGTCTTGAACAAACTTTTCCTCCTAAGCCCGGTGCGCCCAAGCACAATGTAATTATGGGCGATTCTGCTGAAGCCCGCGATATGATAGACCGCCTGCTATTTATACAGGTTATTGAAACGGTGCGTTGCTACCAGGAGAATGTAGTGCGCAATGTGCCCGATGCCAACATCGGTTCTATTTTTGGTTGGGGTTTTGCACCTTTTAAGGGTGGAACCCTGCAGTTTATAAATGACTATGGCCTTAGCGCATTTATAGCACGTGCTAAGGAACTGCACGCCAAATACGGCGAACGCTTTGCAGTGCCTGAAATGCTCGAAAAAATGGCAGCAGAAGGCAAGCAATTCTCATAGCTGTTATACCTTATAAACAAAAAGCCCCCGATTACTCAGGGGCTTTTTTATTTAGGGTTAAATGGTATTAATCTACCAGGTTAGCAATAATGTCTTTCATAGAAACAATACCTACCAGTATGCCATTATCTACTACCGGCATTGCCAGAAATTTTTTACCGGCAAAAATTTTGGCGGCTGAAGAAATGGTATCTGAAGAAGATACTGTGATTGGGTTGGGTGTCATTATATCAGATAGGTTGATTTCCTTATCTATAACATCAAGGTCCATGCTTATGGCAGGGCTCTTTTTGCAGAGCTGCAGAAAAACTTTTGGCAAATCGTTGGAACTGATGATACCGATCAGTTTGTTGTTACCGTCAACAATAGGCAGGTGGTGAATAGGAAACTCGGTAAACAAGCGCAACACCTGCGAAAAATTGTGGAACGGATTAGCTACTACCGGGTTGGTAGCCATAATTGCGGAAATGGGTCTGTTAGAAGGCATATGGGGTTCGGTTAAATTGTAATAAGGCAAATATATTTTTTCTGTCAGAACATAAACATGACATTAAAAATATCATCGTATGAGAGTTACGCTTCCTTTTCTGAAAACGGCCCTATCGTCTCCGAAAAGGCCCAGTTTGCACACATAAACATAAACACCGGGTGTGGCAGGCTTACCTTTATAGTTGCCGTCCCAGGGGTAGGTGCCGTCGTGCACTTTTTCGCCTATACGGTCAAATACCTGGAAGGAGAGAACCCTTACACCGCTTTGAGAAAGTATGTAGAAAATATCATTATTCCCGTCGCCGTTTGGTGTAAATACGTTTGGTATATAAAAGTTATTAGGCAGTATTACGCGTATCAATGCCGAGTCGGTATTGCTGCAACCGTTGGCGTAAACGCTTATGCCGTAGTATTGGTCATTAACCGGCGATACAACTGGGTTAGGACAGTTAGTGCACGAAATATTTACCAACGGATACCACATAAATGAATCAATCGAAACCGAGCTTAGGTTAAGATCAGTATACAATGTAACGCTGTCGCCAAACATAATCAGGGTATCGGGGTGCACGGTTACGCTTGGGGGCGCTATAGAAACTACCGTTAAAGTGTTGGATGTATCCTTACAGCCCTGCGCATCAGTTACTACGGCAAAGTACTGGCCGGCCTGGCTAATCGTTATGCTTTGTGTTGCCGCGCCGGTATTCCATTGGTAGTTGGCAAAATTACCGATAACCGTTGCGCCGGTAAGCTGGTTTTCGCAAATAGCCATTGGGCCGGTTGAGTCAATTACAGCTACGGGGTTTGCCTGCGAGTAAACCCGCATTGTATCAGAGCGGGAACAGCTAAAGCCCGGCGACGAACAGGTTACTACATAATAAAAAGTATCAATGGTTCCCGCGGGTATGTTAGCTACGGGGTTAGGGTCGGTAGTGCTACTTAGCCAGGCTGTTTGTGCCGGTGTTTCGCCGCTCCATATGGTATTAACTCCCCCGGTGCTTGTAGGGTTTCCCCCCAAAAACACCTGGCCCCCTTCGCATAATCGGGCATCAGGGCCTGCATCAGCCGGCGGGGCGGGTTGTATTGTATACGACAGAAGGTTTGTGAAAGCTTCCACACCACAGGTGTCCACAATCACACAGGTTACATCCCCATCTACCTGAGGGCTAATTACAAAATTAGGTGTACCATAAATGGTATCTATCTGGTTACCACCCTGCGACAGCCATACATAATGATAAGGCGGTACGCCACAATCAGGATGGGCGGTAAAGGTGATTGGGTCTCCGGGGCATACTACCGTTTTATCCTGCGTAATGTTACCTTCTACTGTACAGGCTTCAATGGTCATTTGCCACATATTTCCTCTGGCGCATAAATAGCCGCATACATCGCCGCAAATGGAATCTCTGTTTTTAAGTGTGAAGGGGATGTGCCAGGTAGCGCATTGGGGCGCGTAACAGGAGAGATAATTGGGCACAAAGTTATTGATAAGAATAGCGTTTGCACCGGGCACTAAGTTACTATCGGTGGTACATGTTCCTGTATAAGGTGGTTGGGCCGGGTTGCAGGCCAGCAAACCTGTAGTAGTACCGCAGGTATCGTTCACTATCTCCATGGTAACCTGACTAAAGGTGCAGAAGAGCGCAGGGAGGGGCGGTGTGCCACATTGGTTGTCGTAGGTTAACTGATATTCCACATCCACCCATGCTTTCTTTAATGCGTTTGCCCCGGGAAATTGAACTATCATATGGTAATCGCAACTCAATGGTTTGGTGGTAAAGCCCATATTTGCTGATAAACCGCCAACGGTTAAGCGAAAATCTCCAAGTTTTGTTCTGCCGGTTACTATGGGGTCAATAACTATGGGAAACACATTGGCTGAGCGCGTTAACCAGTTAACAGGTATAAACATGCGAAGCGTATAATCGTTGCCGTTTTTAAGCAATTGGTAGCTGCCTAAAACACCGTAGGCCAGCGCATCAACATAGGATGGTTTCTCATAGGTAAATAATACTTCGCCCTTATCATCCTTCAGCAGATAGTTACCGCGGTACTTTCCATCCGGCAAGTGTTCGCCATCCGGTGCTTCTTCAAAAGTAAAGCCGGCGGGTATGCTAAACTTATCCTGTATTACCATCCAGCCATTGTCGCTAACAGGTATTTGTAGTGGAGCGCTTATAACAAAATTGGTTTTTATCTCTCCGGCTGAAAAAATCTGCTCCATGTCCATACCGGGCCATATATCCTTGGCGCTTACCCCTTCACTACCCACTGTTACGGTGCCATAATGGGCGTTCTCGGTTTTGCTGTAGGCGTTCTCCTCGTAGTAATACATCGAAAGGTTTTGATTGAACTTAAACTCCGTATCAAAAACCTTAATGCTGCTGGTGTGGGTATTAAAATCGTATTTGGTTGGGGCAGGCTGATTTTCGGCTACGTAAACATTAGGGTGGCCGGGGTCGGCCTGTAAGCGTGGGTCAATAGTGTGCCATATATCGCCCTCAAACTTTTGATAATGCAGGGGCAGGTAAGAAGTTTGCGTATAAGAATGGTTCGGTTGTTTAGCGTTTAAAAAAGTACGCGAGCTCTGGGTTCTTTTATCAATCAGTTCAACGCAATCATCGCAACTGGCATTAAATGGTAAGGTGCCAAATTCAGGATGCTGTTGTGCATTAGCAGAAGACTCTTTCTTTAAAACTTCAGGAACGAATTTCTTATCCTTAACAAAGTATGTAAGGTTGTGTTTCTTAACACGCATTTCCTGCGCAAATGCCATTACGGCAACCGACAAAGCAGAAAGCAGGATTATAGCCTTTTTCATATAGCCGTAAATATAAACTAAAGACGATTTAGGGCAAGAAAGGGTTGACCTGTGGGCTTTTGGCTGTAAATTATTGCACGCTGAACTTTTTCTTCAGGGAAAAAGTCTTTTTTACCTCCATTGCACCCTTTAGCTCGGCTATATACAAGCCCTTGGGTACCTGCGGAAGGCGGATAAACTGCTGGTTAGCGCCTTGCTTAACGCTAAGGGCCTCTTTATAAACCACTTGCCCCTCAGCATTATAAATGATTAGTTGGCATGCCCCTGAACGGTAAGCATTAAAGCTTATAGCAAACTCGCCTTGGTTGGGGTTGGGCTTTATCTCCATGCTGTTAATGCCGTTGCCGGGTGTCTCAATACCATCCACACCAATGGCATCTACATAACTTGCATTGGTGGTACAACCGGTATAAAGCGCATTGCCGCAATAGGACAGTAACTCACAGTAAACATTTACATCTGACTGTAGCTGGAAGGAGAAAGTGGGTGATGAGGTCGTATCGGTACCCCAGGGGCTGTGCCATATATATGAAACAGGAGGACCGGCACTATTATGTGCGGTAAGGGTAACAGTACTACCCGGTAGTTGGCTAAGTGTATCCGGCGTTAAGTAGCAACTATCTATATCTTTAGTTGCCTCAATGGTCATTTGCCATATGTTTCCCCGGGCGCAAAGGTAGCCGCAAGCGTCGCCGCAAATGGAATCGCGGTTGTTTAACGTAAACGGTATGTTATAGTCCGGGCATTGAAAAGCATAGCAGCTCATAAAATTCGGTACAAAATTATTGATAAGAATGGAGTTTGCGCCCGGCACAAGGTTGCTGTCCGTAGTGCAGGTACCTGTAAAGGGTGGCGTGGCCGGGTTGCAGCTTAACAGCCCTGTAGTGGTTCCGCAAGTGTCATTAACTACCTCCATACTTACCTGGCTGAATGTGCAAAAGGGTGCCGGTAGAGGCGGAACGCCGCACTGGTTGTCATAAGTTAACTGGTATTCAAGGTCTACATAAGCATTGGTTAAGGTGCTTTGCCCCGGGAAAATAACATTCATATGGTAATCGCAGCTCATGGGTTTAGTGGTAAAGCCAAAGTTTGCGGTTATGCCGCCAACCGCTAGCCTGAAATCTCCCAATTTAGTTCGCCCGGTTACTATGGGGTCAATAATTAGCGGGTAAACGTTGGCGGGGTTGGTTAGCCAGTTAACAGGCACCAACATACGCAGGGTGTATTGGTTACCGCTTTGCAGTAACTGGTAACAGCCAATCTGGCCCCAGGCACGTGCATCCACATAGCTTGGCTTTTCGTAGGTAAAAAGCGTTTCGCCCTTGTTGTCCTTTAACAGATAGTTGCCTTTGTAATATCCGTCAATAGTGTGTTCACCATTGGGTGCTTCCTCAAAAGTGTAACCTGCAGGCAGGCTAAAGTTATCCTCAATCACTAGCCAACCCTCTGTTATGGGTAGCTGCAAAGGTTTATTGATGATAAAATTGGTTTTAACCTCACCGGCACTGTATAGTTGCTCCATGTCTATACCCTCCCAAATACCAATGGTTTTTACGCCCTCTTCGCCAACGGTTATCTTACTGTAACTGGCATTCTCGGTTTTGGTATAAGCTTCGTTCTCTTTAAAATAAAACAGCTTCAGGTTGCGGTTAAAGGCAAACTGAAAACCAGTTACCTCAATACTGCACTCGTGTGTATTGCTGTTGTAGGTAGTGGGGGCGGGCTGGTTCAAAGCTGTATAAAGGCCCGGTGTGGCAGATGGCTGCAGCCTTGGGTCGAGTGTGCGCCAGATATCCCCTTCAAACTTTTGGTAGTGCAAAGGCAGCAGGCTTTTTTGCGAGTAAGTGTGGCCTGCATTGTCGGGGTCAATAAATCTCCTTGAATCAATAGTGCGCTCATCAATCAACTCCACACAGTTTTTACACTGGGCATTAAAGGGTAACAGTCCGTACTCGGGGTGTTGTTTGGCTTTTGCCGTTGATAATTTATCTAAAGTAACGGAAGTGTGCTTTTCCGTTTTGCCGAAGGAAGTTAAATTGGGCTTCTTTACATGCATGCCGTTTTGTGCAAAGCAGTAAATAGAAAAACTAAGCAGCAGCAGGGTAGTGCGGATGTGTTTCATAGTATTCCAAATTTATTAAAAGTAGAACCGAAAGCCTAAAGGGTAATGAGAAATTTGCTTGTAACGTTTGTGTTAATGTTTTTTGCCTTATGGGCGCTGGCCTCGCCATCTGCAAATGATACCACTGCGCAGGAGTTGCGTATACTTTCATACAACATCAAAATGTTGCCCCGTATTTTGGCGCACCTGCACCATAAACCTTTGCAACGCGCAAAACTTATACCGGAGGTAATTGCAGCTGATAGCGCCCAGGTAATCGTTTTCCAGGAAGCGTTCGACCGCAAAGCCATGAAAATTATCAGAAAAGGTCTTGCTACCGCTTATCCTTACGTGGCAGGGCCTGCAAACGGCAAGTTGCCCAGTTTTAAGTTAAGCAGCGGCGTAATGATGTTCAGCAAACTACCCTTACAGCTATTAGGCGAAGTGGATTTTCATGATTGCGAAAAGGAAGATTGCTTTGCACGTAAGGGGGCTATGCTGGTGCAGGCAAGTTGGATGGGAAAGCCATTCCAGGTAATGGGCACTCATATGGAAGCGGGCGGCTCTATGGAATTAAAACAGGGGCAGTATAACGAAATTGAGGGCCTGATGCGCACCTATCGTAAGGATAGCATACCACAGTTTTATTGTGGAGATTTTAATACTCGGAAGAATACGGCTATTTACGATACCATGATGCATTGTTTTGGTGCGGAGGATGGTCCTTTTTGTACAGACCTGCAATACACCAGCGACCATATGTTAAGCGATATGTATCTTTACAGCGCCACGCACAGGCGGGTGGTAGATTTTATTTTATGCCGTAATAACAGTTGCAGCAATATAAATGTAAGGCGCGAAGTGCGTCGTTATGAAGCCTGCTGGGGCAAAAATCACTGCGATTTATCGGACCACTTTGCAGTGCTTATGCATGTTAGATGGTAATTACCGTAACAAAAGCGTTTTAAAAATGCGAAGCATATAAGCCTTCATTTTTAAATCAGTTTCGCTGGCATAGGTAGGATCCTTATACTGGTAAACGGCAGTAAGCATATAGGCAGCCTTGCGTTTACGCGAATAGGCCAACAAATCAAAACGGGTATAGTTAAACACTTTACTGCGGCGATAGTAGTGCGTAGAAATCATAGTAGCCTGCTCGCCACTGGCAATTTGCAAGGTATCGGTTATGTAATTGTAACCGGCAGCGGTTATACGGTCGGGCAGGCTTATATACTCGTTTAAAATAAAATCAATGGCGGTAGAAATAGTATCGCACTCAAACTTACGGATGGAGAAGTTGGCCGTTAAAGGATTACTGTTTATTAAGTGTGGCAGGCCCACATCCGTAAACTCAAATCTGCGTTCGGCACCGGTTGATTCAATAGTTGATGTTTTAACCCAGCGCTCCGGTATGCTTAGCACATAATCGCTCGTTTCTACCTTTTTTACAACATTAAAAATGGTGCTGTCGTTTTGTGCAGTTGCCGTAAATGCAACAGCTGCCAGCAATAGAGCGGCCATCCACTTTATCTTCATCACTCAGGGTTTAGAAGACTAATATTAACGTATTAAGGTGAGATTTCCCTTTTTCTCGTAGCTCTTGCCGTAAGTATCCTTTGCAGCCAGGTAATAAACGTAGGTGCCCAGATTTTGCTCCTTACCTTTGTAGGTGCCATCCCAACCTTTTCCAAGGTCGTTAAGTGCGCCCACGTCAGTTGAAGTATAAACCAATTCTCCCCAACGGCTGTAGATGCGTATTTCGTAGTCAGCAATGTTGTTGCCAAACAGGGTAAAGAAATCGTTAACTCCATCGCCATTTGGTGTAAAGGCCTGCGGCACTTCAATGTACGCGTTGCAGTTATGTACATCAATTTTAACGGTATCACTGCTTCCACAACCGGTGGTATCAATGGCTACCAATATGTATTCTATACTCTCGCTGTTATTAAACACAGGGTTCAATATGCCCGCATTGCTAAGCCCTGTAGCCGGATTCCAAACTACGGTTTGTATAGATGAGGTAGCCTGCATCTGGTAGTTTTCGCCGTCGCAAATAAGTGTGTCAGGTCCCGCGTTTACTGTTGGAGTGGTGTTTACTTTTACCAAAACGCTGTCGCGGTTTTTGCAGCCGCTGGTATCATATACTATAACGGAGTAAAGGGTTGTTTGCTGCGGGCTAACCTGTATAGTTGTAGTGGTATCGCCGGTGTTCCAAACGTAGTGTAAGCCTGCTTTGGTTGAATAGTAGATTTTGCAGTTAAGCACCCTTGGCCCTGTAAAGGTGCCAAATGGATAAGCATTAGAGGTGCCCTGTACAAAGTCAATAACTCCATCGGTTTTATACACTACGCCTTGCTGCACACCTACACCGGGGCCGCTGGCCATATTAATAACGGGCGCTGTGTTGGCCGTAGTTACATAAAACGCAACGGTATCGTTCGCAGCAATTGGTGTGTTGATTTCAACCGGGATAACCGTCATTTGCCCTACCGGGTTAGGTGGAAAGTTAAAGTACGCGCCCACCTGGTTCCACGATAATTGATCCTGCTCAAAGGTGCGATAGCTGCCCTGCTTGCTGTAAATTTCCGCAATAACAGGTTGAGTAGATAAGAACTTAGCGGCTATGGAATCTATTTTAACATCATAGTGGGCTATAATATTAAACATGGCGCCCTGCTTGCCGCTGGTAGCGGTATCGCTGGTAACAAACAGTTTGTCTACCGGCGTGCTCTGCACGCTAAGGTCAACGTTTTTACCTTCGCAAATACTTTGGTCAGGCCCGGCATCGGCTGAGTAAAGGGTTACCACTTTAACGCTGTAAAAATCGCTATCGCTGCCGCAGGCGTTTAATGAGAAGTTAGAAAGCGTAAATGTACCAAGCGTGTCAAAAATCACGGTGGTTTGGCTGTTACCTTCTTCCAGAATTTTTACGCCTGAAGGGGCGTCCCAGTTGTAATAGGTTTTTTTAAGGTAACCTACGTTGTAGGTTACGGTATCGCCAAGGCACACTTGTTGAGGGCCACTTATAGTTACATCCGGTTCACCTATTATGGTTATACCTTTTGATGAGGAGTATGGGCCATAACAACCAAAGTTTATCTCGCGCACATAAAAAATGTAATCGTTCAAAGGCGCGTTGGTAAAGTCAACTATCAAGGGGTTATAAGGCCATACAAATGGGTTGCCGTTGTTCAATCCATTACATGCCCATTCATAATCACTTGGCGGATGCAGGAACGGAACTACCGATAAGTTAACAAAGCCGAGATTGCAATACACCGTGTCATCGGTAATGATTTGCGGAGGATTTACCTGGGGGGCGCCTATGGTAATACGAATCACACTACCGGTTTGGTTCCA
>CAZUHU010000088.1:0-14875 GCA_964620645.1 uncultured Chitinophaga sp. | reverse complement strand
AAATCATGCTGCTGGGCAGCGGAGAACTGGGTAAAGAATTTGTGATTGCAGCAAAACGATTAGGCCAGTATGTGATTGCCGTAGATTCGTATAATGACGCACCGGCGCAACAGGTGGCCGACGAAAGAGAGGTGATTAACATGCTGGATGGAACTGCCCTTGATGCCATCGTGGCTAAGCACCAGCCCGATATTATAGTACCTGAGATTGAAGCCATACGCACTGAGCGCTTTTACGACTACGAAAAACAAGGAGTACAGGTAGTGCCCTCTGCCCGCGCTGCTAATTTTACCATGAACCGTAAAGCTATCCGCGATTTGGCAGCTAAAGAACTGGGGCTTAAAACAGCTAACTATCGATACGCCACCACCTTAGCCGAACTTCAAACAGCAGTAAAAGAAGTGGGCATACCTTGTGTTGTAAAACCTTTAATGAGTTCGTCCGGTAAGGGGCAGAGCACCATTAAAAACGAAGGCGATATTGAAAAGGCATGGAACTACTCGCAGGCCGGTAAGCGCGGAGACATTGCCGAAGTGATTGTAGAAGCCTTTGTCACCTTTCATACCGAAATAACCCTGCTTACGGTAACACAGAAAAACGGTCCGACGCTTTTTTGCCCACCTATCGGCCACCGCCAGGAAAGGGGCGATTACCAGGAAAGCTGGCAGCCCTGCGCCATAAGTGATGCGCACCTTAAAGAAGCCCAGGATATTGCTGAAAAGGTAACCCGCGCCCTAACCGGCGCAGGCATATGGGGCGTAGAGTTCTTTCTGGCAGATGATGGCGTATACTTTAGCGAGTTATCTCCCCGCCCGCATGATACAGGCATGGTAACTTTGGCCGGCACACAAAACTTAAGCGAGTTTGAATTACACGCCCGTGCTGTACTTGGCCTGCCCATTCCTGAAATTGAGTTGCTTAAGGTAGGCGCCAGCGCGGTTGTGCTGGCTTCGGCCGAAGGAGTTAATCCGCAATTTGAAGGTGTGGAAGAAGCGATTAAAGAAAGCAAAACTGATATCCGGATTTTTGGCAAACCTACTACACGCCCTTACCGCCGCATGGCTGTAACTCTGGCTTACGATGATTTAGGCGCTAATGTAAATGCCGTAAAAGAGAAAGCTATTGCCAATGCTAAAAAGGTAAAGGTAGTTAGCAGCCAACCTGCGGTTAAATAACAGGCGAGATCAGGGCATTTCTGAGCCTAACCCTTATAACCTATAACTTAAAACTTAGAAAGGATACCCTACCCCCAATTGAAACTGCCCTTTACGGAACTGGGCATTTTCAAACTGCCAGCGGTCGCCATCCACTTTACGCGGGTCGCGTAGCGGGAAACCATAATCAAAGCGGATAACAAAGAAGTTAAAGTCTAAGCGCAGGCCCAAACCGGCATCTACAGCAAATTCCTTCCAAAATCGATTAATGTCAAAGCTACCCAGCGCGCGCGTATCTTTTCTCAGCGTCCAAACATTACCTGCATCCATAAACACCGCCCCCTTCAACCACTTATAAATATCAAAACGGAACTCCGCATTTAACTCCAGCTTTATATCGCCGGTTTGGTTAAAGAAACCCACGTTATTGCGCTCTCCCCTTTCAGGGTCGTAAACAGTGGTATCAACATATCCACCCGGGCCTACCTCACGTATCAAAAATCCACGTAAGCTGTTTGGCCCCCCAACAAAAAACTGTTTTATAAACGGCATTGCATAGCTGTTGCCATAAGGCACGCCTATACCGGCAAAGGTACGTATGGCAAAAGTAGCATGGTTCCTTATCCTAAAATAATTGCGCCAGTCAGCCTCAATACGGAAGTACTGCGAAAACGGCCGCTTAAACAAATAGTAAATGGAGTCATTCTCGCTGCCTGCGTTAGATGCCTTTGCTATTAAGTAGGGCACGTTACCTGCCACCTCCACATTGGTGCGGAAGTTCATGTAAGCCCTGTCCTTATCGGTGCGCTGGTTGCTATATATCAATGTGTAGTTAGGCCCTATTATGATCTGCTCCTCAAAGCTACTTTTAAGAATTGGTATGGAGTCCAATCGCCTGTTAAATTCATCACCACGCTTTGGCAACAGGTAAAAGGTAATAGCCAGCGGATTAAACAAATGCCTGAAACGGGCATTACTTCCCCAATCGTAACCAAAGGTAAGGTTAAAGTTGTGCAGTTGATATAAAAAAACAACGTTGCCTGATGTATCGAAATCGTAACGGTTTTCAAAACCGTAAGTAGCGCCAATCTTGGTTTTGGGGCTGGTAATGTTTCGGAAAAACCTTGGTTTAAATGGCACAAAACGGTTCAGGAAATAAGTAATACCAAAGGTGGCATTGGTAGTAATAATCTTAACGTTTTCTTTTTTACTGAACTTTAACTGCAAACCTGCTGATGCATCTATCAGTAACTGATCGGCCCGTTTTGAAAGGTTTTTGTTTTTGTAGTTTAAGGAGGCGGCCATACCAAATAAACCCTCATTGGTAACATTCACTTCTCCGGTACCCGTAAAGCCTTGTCGCTTGGCAGGCGAAAGGCGTATTGTTCCATCAAGGTAGCCGGGATTATTGCGTGCTTTGTCAAAATCGATACTTATGTATTTAAAATTACCGAACTGCGTTAAACGGTTCAATGTCTTTAACTCCGCATCTTTGGTATATAGCTTATCGTAAGTAAAATACAGGCCCTCCATCAGCACTTTTTCCCTTACTATCTTTTTGTCATAAATAAAATAGTAGTCGCCCTTTAATACAGTATCACGGTGCAGGGTATCGCCAAGGGTTTCAGAGATATAGTCTTCAATAACATAAATATTGCCTATGCGGTAGGGCATGTGTTGCACGCTATCGCTGGGCTGGTTCAATACCATTTTAGCGTTCATGGTTTGCTTACCGCCACTGGTGTCCAACTCGTAGGTTATATACTCACGGTTAAAAAAGTAATAGCCGTTATTGCGCAGGGTATCTTCAATACGCACACGTTCACTTCTCAGCATCGCCATATCCACGCGGTCGCCTGTTTTAAGTAAGGTATTTTTATTGCTCTGCCTTATAAGCGAATCAGCCGAAGTATTGCCCTGCGGGAAGGTAATTTTACCCAAATGCCATAAAGGCCCCGGGGTAATTGTATAGGTAGTAACTGCCTTTTTGTTCTTAACAATGGTACTATCCGTAACGTCTGCATAAAAATATCCATAGTTAAACAGGTAGTTCTCCATTAAAACTTTCGAGCGTTCAGTAGAGGACGAATCAATAACCACAGGCTTCTCCCCTACCTTGTCCATTATCCACTGTTTAAACTTGGTAATCTTTTTCCCTTTTGCGGCCGAGTAGTAAAACCACATTCTGAAAGGCAGGAAACCTAAAAAACGACGGTTAGGCTTTTGCACAGCTACATTGCCAAGGTCTGCCTTAATCTTATCACGTTCGTTTAAGGGCAACTTCGACTTTATAACAATCTTATTTTTAACCAGCAATTTCTGATCGGAAGGTAGGTTCTTCGCCACCTTGCAGGAGTCCAGAGAAAAAAGCAGCAGGCCCAAAACAGTAAGGTATATAAAGGCTGAGTAAGCGGTACGCTGCATCAAATCAGATTTTTTACCACATATTTATAGCAAATAAAAAGCCGAAATGCTTTCGAAGAGCCAAATAAGCTATGTGCGTTCCCTGCATCAGAAGAAATTTCGCCAAATGTATGGCAAATTTGTGGTTGAGGGAGACAAACTTGTGCAGGAGTTATTGAATTCGGATATAAAAACCGACACCGTTTATTGCATCAAGGGTTACACCCCGCGGCCAGCCAATACCGAGGTAATTGAGGTAAGTGAAACAGAGTTGGAAAAAATTTCCACGCAACAAACACCCGATAAAGTTTTAGCCGTTGCCAACATACCGGCACAGGCGCCCGCACCTTCAAAATTAGAGGAGGGTCTGTACCTGCTTTTAGATAACCTTAACGACCCCGGCAATTGCGGCTCCATCATCCGTATTGCTGATTGGTTTGGCATAAAGGAGGTTTTCCTTTCCGACACCTCGGTAGATGTTTATAATCCTAAGGTAGTGGCTGCAGCCAAGGGCTCCTTATTCCGTTTGCGCTGCACGTATACCAACCTGCCTGAATTAGTTGCTCAAAACAACCACTTAACCACTTACGGCACTTTTATGTCCGGCGAAAACATCTACCAAACCACTTTGCCTTCCTCAGCCATGATTGTTATCGGCAATGAGGCTAACGGCATTAGCAAAGAGGTTGAGGCGCTGATTAAAAACCGCATCACCATCCCGGCCTTTGGCAAGGCAGAATCGCTGAATGCTGCGGTAGCAACGGGCATAGTAGTAAGCGAGTTTAAACGCCGGCAGGCCTAGGCCTGCTTTCTTCTTACTCTTATACGGCGTATCACCAATACGACTGCGATGCAGATAACTATCAGCAACGGCCATACCCTAACAAGGCCTACCAAAAACTCACCTATTCCTCTCCATCCGCGGATAAATGCTTCCTTCACCTCACTAAAAAATCCGTTTTCAGGCTCAGGGGTGTAATCCAGTTTCTGGTAAATGTTGAGACTAATGGTAGAATAGTTCACCTGGTCGGTCAATAGTTTAAGTTGGCCCTCCATAGCTTCTATCTCTTCGCGTATCTGGCCAAGTTGTTGTTCTACCTCAAGTATGTCCGAAACCTTATGGGCTTCTTTCAATAGTGCAAGATAACGCTGTTCCACTTCCTTCTTTGTTTTAAGGCGGGCCTGCATATCTACAAACTGCGAAGTAACATCCTCGGCAGTTATGCTTTTGCTGTTGGTGTAAATCGACTCCTTCATCAACTCAGCAATAAGCGCATCGAAATTTTCGGGTGTAACCCTAATCACCAGGTTGTCATCAATCTGGTACGAACTCATCGTTTTGTTATCGCTGGCAAAGTAAGCCCCGTACTTTTTTACCAATTCACTAATCTGCTCGTGGCTTTTATCAACGTCCTTAACCTGGAATTGCAGGTTAGCCGTTTTAATAATTTTAGTGGCAATCTTTTCCACCCGGTTAGGTGCGGGTGCTGGCATTATGGATTCATCCATTCTGTCCGATGCCGGCATCTTATCTTTAAGGCCTGCCAACTCAGTGCGGCTTTCATCAATCACAGCGGCTTTCTGTTCGCCGCTTTCTTCGGTAACAACAGTATTTTCTGCGCCGCCGGTAGCTGCACTGTTACAACTAAACAAGCTAACACTTAGCAATACATATAAAATGAACTTTTTCATACAAGCAGTTTTGTGAATGACGCATTCTCTCCTATTTTCCACAAAATTTTGGTATGCGAAACATTGCAGCGCTTTGCTTAATAGCGGTAGTTCTTCTCTCCTCCTGCGAAAAAAAATTCGACGATAAGGGCCGCCTGCTTGTAACTTTTCTGGAATCTTCAACCGGGGAGGTGAAGTTTTCACCCATGCTGCGTACCGATAGTGCATCCGTGCAAAAGTTTGAAGTGGCTACTTACAAGTTTAAAGGTGAACCGTACACCGGCGCTATTGCCAGCTACAATAAGGATAACAAAATAGCCATGGAGGGCTTTTTGAAAGACGGGTTAGCCGATAGCACCTGGACCTTCTATTTCGCATCAGGTGGTGTGCAAATGAAAGGCAACTACAAAAATGGCTGGGACATTGGCCTGTGGCAATCGTTTTACGGTTACGATAAAGTAAAAATTGAAAAGCTGTATGATGATAAAGGATACCTGCTGGAGCGCCGTGAATATTTCGACAATGGCAGAATCAAAAACTTTCAAAACATACATGCGCCACAGTATAACGATAAGGAGCGCATTGTAAGCTATGACCGCCGCGGCAATCTTGTTTCCATTTATGTGGAAGACTCCGTTAAATGGGAGAAGGACGCTCAATAGCCTTGAGGCGCCCTTAACATTCATTTGCTTAAATAAGAACATTTTTAAAGTTTGTTGAAGGCCCTTAACATTAAGGGCAGGTAGCTTCGTGATATTATTTAATCCAAAATCATATCACAATGAAAAACCTGCTTACCCTTTTGTTTTGCTTATTTGCTATGGCCAATCTGCACGCACAGGCCGATGCCAATGCCCCGGTGCTTACCTTTACCAAAACCGAGCACGACTTCGGCACATTAAAAAAAGGTGGCCACACCACCTGCCGTTTCGAGTTTCAAAACACAGGTAAATCGCCACTCATCATTTCTCGTTGCCAGCAAAGCTGCGGTTGTACAAGCCCTCACTGCCCTGTTGAAGCTATACTGCCCGGCGCCAAATCTTTTGTTGAAGTTCATTACGATTCGCTACGCGTTGGCGCATTTACCAAAACAGTAACCGTTATGTCTAACGCATCTAACAACAATGTGGTGCTTACCATTAAAGGCAATATTGAAGAGGCCGCTGCCGAAGCTCCCGCTGCAGGCAAAAAAGAAAATTAAAACTGTTACTGCCGGTTCACTGTTAACAACGGTGGACCGGTTTTTCTTCATCCCAATTTTGTTCAATTCTTACTAAAACGCATCTCCTTATTGTGAATCGATATATTTTTGTTTTTACAATAGAGAAACATGAAAAAAACAGCAGTCTTCATTTTTGTATTAATGCTTTGCTCTACCGCCTTTGCACAGTTTGGTAACTGGGGCGCTTCTAAAGATGCTAATCCAAAGATCAAAGAGATCTGTGCCGCTCACCAGGTAATTGCCATTATACCCTTCGGCACTAATTACGACCAACTGGCCATAGGCAAAAACGTTGGCAAAAAAGAAAAGGAGCGGATTGACACTAAAGAATACAGCCGGCAGTGCCAGAAAAACGCCTACGATTACTTTATTAAACTGCGCGAGAAAAAGGATATTGATATTAACGTGCAAACACCCGAAGCCACCAACCATATTTTAGACAGCGTTGGTTATAACTACGATAGTTTAATGAACATGAACTATTCCGACATCTGCGCCTTGCTTGGGGTTGATGCGGTAATACGTGGTTATGTGGACGTAGATAAATATATGAGCAAAGGCGGCACCGTAGCCATGAACATGTTTGTAGGTGGTGCGCCGGCTAACGAGCAAATTGATGTTACACTTTCTATACTCGACCGTAAAACCGGCGAACAGGTTTGGTACTTCGCCAATACACTTGAAGGTGATTTGTTCTCCAAGCCAGAACGTTTGGTAAACAGTCTGCTTGTTATGATTGGCAAGAAGCTGCCGTATTTTAAAAAGAGTTGATTACAACTCAGGAAAACTTCCCGGGTCTGCCTCGTTCATCATTGCGTAGATAGCCTCGAACACATCTTCTGCACTTGGTTTGCTGAAGTAGTCGCCATCGCTACCATAAGCAGCGCGGTGTGCTTTTGCTGTTATAGTTTTAGGCTCACTATCCATCCAACGGAAAGCGCCCTGCTTTTCAAATACCTGCTGGAACATAAAAGCTGATGCTCCGCCCGGCACATCTTCATCTAAAAACACAAGGCGGTTGGTTTTTTTAACCGATTCAATAATGCTGCCGTTTATATCAAAAGGCAAAAGCGTTTGCACATCAATTAACTCTACCGAAATGCCCACTTCCTGTAACATACTTATTGCCTCTTCGGCAATGCGTATGCAACTACCATAAGTAACCAGCGTTACATCATCGCCTTCCTGCAATACTTCAGGCACGCCCAACGCAACGGTAAACTCATCAATGTTATCAGGCAACTTCTCTTTTAAACGGTACCCGTTCAAACATTCAATTACCAAGGCAGGCTCATCACTTTGCAGCAGCGTATTATACATGCCTGCAGCCTGTGTCATGTTCCTCGGCACGCAAACGTGTATACCGCGCAGGCTGTTTATTATCATGCCCATTGGCGAACCCGTGTGCCATATGCCTTCTAAACGGTGGCCGCGCGTGCGCACGATCAATGGCGATTTTTGAATGCCTCTTGTTCTATACTGCAAGGATGCTAAGTCATCTGACAAGGGTTGCAGGCCATACAACAGGTAATCCAGGTACTGTATTTCAGCAATGGGGCGTATACCGCGCATGGCTAAACCAATACCCTGCCCTATAATAGTAGCTTCACGTATTCCGGTGTCAAAAATGCGCACCTCGCCGTATTTATCCTGTATGCCGCTAAAGCCCTGGTTCACATCTCCTATCTTGCCCACATCCTCACCAAAGGCCACTACGTTAGGGTACTTCTTAAAAATTTTATCGAAGAAAACATTCAATACTTCAAAGCCATTCAGCACTTTGCTTTCATCCGAATACTCAGCCGGCACTACGGGAACATTCAAGGCATTCTTATCTGTTTCGCTGTGCAGGTGGCTACTGTAAACATCCTGGTATTTCTCCTTGTAGTCCTTAAGCCATTGGCGCAGGTTTTCGAGGGCAGGTGTTGTTTCGCCGCGCAAAGCATACAACACCTTTTTGCCTGCCTTTAAAATATCGCGGCGCACAGGGTCAATAGCATTTTGCAGGTTGCCGATTGCGGCATCTACTGCCTCATGGCCGCCAACGTCGTTCTTCACATTTTCCAGCAACTCCATTACTTCCCTTATCTCCTCCTTTATAGGGGTGCTGAATTTTTTCCATGCTACTGATTTACTTCCTAACACAAACTTGCGCGCTTCCTCCTGTATCTGGTTACATTCTTCTTCGGTAGCAAAGCTGCTTTCAATAATCCACTCCTTCATTTTTTTCAGGCAATCGAAATCCTTTTCCCATTGCATGCGCTCGGCAGATTTATAGCGCTCGTGCGAACCTGAAGTAGAGTGGCCTTGTGGCTGGGTTACCTCGGTAATATGAAACACAGCAGGCACGTGCGTTTTGCGCATCTTTTCAATGCCGCGTTTATAGGTTTCAACCAGTTTGGGGTAATTCCATCCTTCACAAGTGTATATATCCAGGCCACGGCCTTTGGCATCTGCCTGAAATCCTTTCAATAGCTCCGATAAATTCTCCTTAGTAGTTTGGTACTTTTGCGGAACCGAAATACCGTAACCATCATCCCAAATAGAAATGGCAAGCGGCACGCGCAAAACACCTGCAGCATTAAGCGTTTCCCAAAACAATCCTTCGCTGGTACTGGCATCGCCTATTGAAACAAACGACACCTCGCGGCCATTGTTCGAAAAAATAGTGAAGTCCTCCAACTCCTTATTCTCGCGGTAAAGTTTGGAGGCTAAGGCCAAACCAAGAGAGCGCGGCATTTGCGAGGCCGTAGGCGAAGCATCGGCAGAAGAGTTATTACGGTTGGCCTGGTCCAGCCAGTTACCGTTCTTATCCTGCAGGCGGGTGGCATAGTGGCCATTCATCTGGCGGCCGCCGCTCATTGGCTCCTGTTCCTGATCGGTATTGGCATACAGCTGGGCGAAAAATTGCTCCACCGTTAGTTCGTTCAGGGCCATCATCCAGGTTTGGTCGCGGTAATAGCCGCTGCGCCAATCACCTGGCTCAAAAGACTTAGCTAAGGCTATTTGAGCAACCTCTTTGCCATCTCCAAAAATGCCGAATTTGGCCTTGCCGGTAAGCACTTCCTTACGACCTAAAAGGCTGGTTTCGCGCGAAATACAGGCAATTCTATAATCGTTCAACACCTCGGCCTTAAATTCCTCAAAGGTCATCTTCCTATTCTCCGATACCATCCCTGTATTTTGTGCCATAAGCCTACTTTAAATTGCAAGTACCGCAAATATAGCCCGTTAAGGGGCTGTTTAAAAACCAGGGCAAGGCCCCATCAATCAACTGTGGAGATAAGCCTTAATTATCAACACCATAGGTAAAATGACATTTCTGTGAAGATTTCGCTAAAGGATTTATACAACTTCGGTTTAACAAACCCGGAACGTATGAAGAACGCCCTCCTTACGCTAAAAACCCTGCCTCTGTTCCTTCTCGGCCTGTTTAGCCTTAGCGCTGCAGTTTTAATGGAACAGGACAACCTTAAACTACCCATTGCGGACAAGTTTGATAGCTGGAATCAACAGCACCCGGAGGAACGGGTTTACCTGCAGTTTGATAAAACCCTTTACGAACCCGGCGAAACGGTTTGGTTCGCGGGCTTTGTGCGCCACGCACAGGACCTTACAGCAGATAGTGTAAGTGACATTTTACATGTGGAGGTAATTAACCCCAAAGGGGCCGTGGAGCGCCATATGAAATACATTGTAAGCGCGGGCATTGCCAATGGCGATTTTACGTTTACCAACGAAATGGCCGGAGGCATTTACAAGTTCCGCGCCTATACCATGTACAGCCTTAACGACTCCACCATTAAACTGTTCGAAAAGGAGATTACACTGCAAAAATCTGTTTTAGCCAACCTGCTGATGAAACTGGATTTTAAAGAGAAGGGGTACGCCCCCGGCCAAACCGCCACCGCCAAACTGGAAATTAAAACGCCTAACGGCCGGCCGCTCACTGATCATGAGTTCACCTATGAAGTATTAGCCCAAGGCAGCAAAACCTTTGAAGGCAAGGATAAAACCGATGTAGCAGGTAGCGCAACTGTAAGCTACGCTATACCCGCAGATTTGCAAACGGCAGACTTGCTGCTGAATGTTCGGTTAACGTATAACAACAATACAGAATCTGTTTCACGCTCGGTGCCTGTCAACTTAAAAACAGTGCAAATAGAATTTTACCCTGAAGGCGGAGACCTGGTAGCCGGCCTGAACAGCAGGGTGGCATTCAGCGCGGTTGACGATTTTGGTAAGCCTGCCAATGTGGAAGGAGCTGTATACAATGATTTGAAACAGCCTGTTGCTATTATACAATGCCTGCACCACGGCATGGGTAGTTTTCAGCTAACACCGCAAAGCGGCCGTACCTACTATGCACAGTTAAATACCTATGGCGATAGAAAATTTCCATTGCCTGAAACAAAAAACACAGGGGTAGCCTTAGCGGTTAGCCAGGCTGATAAAGAAAACCTTACCGTTAAAGTATTGAGCACTGATGCCCGACCGGTAATTGTTATTACCCAAATGCGTGGCAGGATATACGACTATCAGAATTTAGATGGAATAAGCGCCAATAGTGTCAGTATTCCGCTTAAAGCATTACCAACAGGCGTTGCTCAAATAACAGTATTTGACAGAGAAAGTAAACCACTGGCTGAACGGCTTGTATTTGTAAACAAGAACAAACAACTGCGTTTGCAGATAACAACAAGTAAGGAAAAATACCAGCCGCACGAAAAAGTAAAAATGACCGTTAAGGCCCGCGACGAAAACAATAAAATAGTAAGTGGTGATGTTTGTATAGCAGTAGTTGATGAAAAAGTTTTAACGCTTGCCAATGATAAAAGCGGTGCCATACTTTCCCGCTTGTTGCTTGAAGCTGACATTACAGGCAATGTAGAGGAACCAAACTTTTACTTTGATGAAAAAGAACCACAGGCCGATGCGGCGCTTGATTTGCTGATGATGACTCGCGGCTGGAGGAGATTTGTATGGAACAAAGTATTGAGCAACGACTCAACCATATATGCTAATAAAGCGGAGCGCAAATTTATTGGCGGCGAAGTAGTCAACTTCAAAACCGGCAAACCTGCCCGGTATTCCAACGTAACTGTGTTAGGGACTGACATTGGCACCAGCACCGATAAAAACGGGCACTTTGAATTATTTGGTGTGGACCTTAGCCAGGTACAGGTATTAGCGGTTAAAAAATTCAATAAGGAGCTATACTACAACGTAAACGAATATGGCACCGGCCATAAACTGGACTTTGAAGCAGGAAGAACGTATTACAGCAACCGCAATGATTACCGCTATAACAGAGGCGGAGGGGGAGGTTACCGTGACGACAACGGTGTGGACGTGCGCTACGGCAACTATAGAGAAAACCACAAGCCTACCAAAAAAGCAGAGATCATTTACAAGGCCGGCACCGGTAACTTTACCGGAACCATACTTGATGAAAATAATGAACCTGTGTTTGCCGGTAACATTGTAGAAATAAACAACGGTGCTGCTACGGGGGTTGGGGGCGTTACAGATTTTGACGGGCACTTTCAGATTAGTAAACTAAACCCCGGCAAGCACCACTTTAGAATAACTTATATCGGTTACGAATCCCAGGAACTGGAAATAGAAGTAACACCCACAAGGGACATAAGCGCCACCATATTTTTAAATGAAATGGCCATTGAGTTAAACGAAGTTGTTGTAGCCACCTCCTACAGAAAAGCAATTCAATACGAAACGGTAAGTATGGAAGTGATCAGCGCCCGGAATATGGCCACCGAAAATGCCATTAGCCGGGTGCCGGGTGTAACATACGATGCGCAAAGCAATGTACCCACAGCCAAAGAGGGCACTATAAACAGGGGAAATGGTTTAGGGAAGGAAACCGGTAGCAATACGGTGGGATTAAATGAGGTACGCATCGTTAGTTACAAAGTGCCCTTGTTTAATAGCTATGCCCCTTCAACCAATGCCGTTACTACCGAGCAAATAGCGAACATGCCTACCAGGAGTGTTACTGATATTATCAGCACAGTAAGCGGGGTTTTTCAAAAGGACGAAGGTGAATCAGTAAATATCCGCGGAGGCCGCGATAACGCTACAGCCTATTACATAGATGGCGTTAAAGTAATGGGCGTACCCAACATACCTACTGAAAGTATTGAACGCATAAGAGTTTATACCGGTGGCATACCTGCACGGTACGGCGATGTAACCGGTGGGGTGGTTGAAATTGAAACCAAAAAGATGCAGCCCATAACCTACTATACTTATCCCGGTGTGCTGGTATCTGTGCTTAATGAAGGTATAATGGCCAGGTATTCTTCATCGCGTGAGTTTCCGAAACTGATTCACAAGGGGCCTGATTTAAAAGGTAGCACTTTTGATAACCGCACTACCATTTTCTGGAGCGGCGCTGTACATTTGGATGACTTTGGTAAAGCTGACTTTGAATTCATTAGTAACGATGAAATTTCAAACTTTCGCATAACGGCCGAAGGCATAAGCGATGAAGGCTTAGTGGGTCATGCCGAAAAAACTTTTTCTAACTGCCAGGCCCTGGTTATTACTGCTAAGTTCCCTAAGGAGGCAGTTAACGGCGATATACTGGAAATACCAGTGGTTATAAGCAATAACACCACCGCAGATGTTAATGCGCAACTCACCTTCACTTTACCTGCCGGCTGGTGGCCGCTTAGCGAACTGCCTAAAGATAAATTGATACCTGCCAATGGAATCATCACGGTTCCCCTCAAAATTAAAGCCGGCAAAGGCGATGGTAAATCAACTTTTACCATCGAGGCGAAAACTGAAAAATACAATCCACGTTTGGTGCGCGATGTGCTGTTGAAAAAAGCAGGATATACACAATATGCCATGCAATCCGGTTCAGCATACACTCAAAAACTCAGCATGTCGTTACCCGATGTGCTGGATAGTACTTTTAAAGCACAGTTCATTGTTTACCCTTCAGGAACAAGTTCGCTGGTTGATGCAGTGAAAGGGTTAATACAGGAACCTCACGGTTGTTTTGAGCAGGTATCGTCATCTACCTACCCGAATATACTGGCTATAAAAATGCTGCAGCAAATGAAAAGTGCCGATTCAAAATTGCAGGAATGGGCCACTAAATGTATTGGCGATGGATATACCGCCCTTAGTAATTACGAAGTACCGGGCGGTGGTTTTGACCTTTACGGTAATGCGCCCGCAAACGTACCTATGACGGCCTACGGACTTATGGAATTTACCGAAATGAAAAAAGTATATCCTAAAGTAAGCGATGAGTTAATAGAGCGTACCCGGCAATTTTTACTGGCACAGAAAAACGGAACGGGTTTCAACCTTGGCACAAAAGATACGTACTACCCGGGAGCAAAAAGGCAAATAATTGCCAATGCCTATATCTGCTGGGCTTTGAGCGAGGCCGGTGTAAGTGATATTAAAGAGGTAGTAAACGCCTTATTAAAAGATGTTTCGCGTAAGGACCCTTATCAAATGGCGCTGCTGGCTAACACTTGCCATAACCTGGGTATGGCAACTGAAGCAGCGCAGCTTAACGCTGCACTTAGCAAGTTGCAAAGCGCCGATGGCCGTTGGGCCGGCAGTGAAGGAACCATAGTAGGCTCGTACGGTAGCAACGTTGAGGTTGAGGCAAGTGCCTTGGTGCTCATTTCCTTATTGCATGAGTACGAGAAATATCCAAACGAAATAAACCTGGCAGTAAGATACCTGCTTGCCAGCCGCACCTACGGCGGCAGATTCGGTAACACCCAGGCAACAATACTGGCGCTGCGTGCCTTAACCGAAAGCCATCAAAAGAACGGGGAAGTATTCAATCCCGGCCACTCATCACTTGCTATAAACGGCAGCGCGGTTAGCCTCGATTCATTGGATATACAACCAAACTACTCCAATGTTGTAGAGGGCATAGAAAAAATGTTCAATGCCGGAGCCAATAACCTTCAACTAACCTTTCCACAAACTACTAATGCAGGTTCATTTAATGTTAGCTGCTCTTGGCAAAACTATTTACCACAGAGCCACCCCGCCTGCAAGCTGGAGCTGCAGACCACTCTAAACAAACCGGAAGCCACGCTTGGCGAAACCGTTCGTATGGATATCAGCATCAAAAACAAAATAGCTACCAACGTGCCTACGCCAATGGTAGTAATCAATATTCCATCCGGCTTAAGCGTGCAAAACTGGCAACTAAAAGAATTGCAGGAGAAGAAAGTGTTTGATTATTATGAAACGGATGGCAATGAACTCCGCCTGTATTTTTACGGCCTAAACAGCAATGAACAGCGCAAAATTGCACTCGACCTTAAAACGGAAGTAAAAGGAGAATACAAGGCTGCAGCTTCAAGCGCGTACCTCTACTACGACAATGAAGCACGGCAATGGGTGGATGGTACACATATCA
>CAZUHU010000087.1:0-15012 GCA_964620645.1 uncultured Chitinophaga sp. | reverse complement strand
CGTTGCTAATCGTATGGTACGTAATTGCATAGGAATAGATATAATGCCTGAATATTACGAAATGATTAACGAGCAGCTACAGACTACTAAAATGATCTTATTAGAACCTAATTCTAAATATGGCAAAGCTAAAACTAAACGACGTTACGCGGTACGTTGAAAAAAACATAGGTAATTTCCATCAAAAGAGAATCGACGCATTGGGTTCTATGAAGTTGAATAAGGTGATTGAAAAGAAGAATCCTTATCTTTTCAAGGCAAAATATGTTTTGACCGTTTCCGAGATTGTGAAAAGTATTACGGATGCTTATATATCAAGCCAAGAAGAAACTATCTTTGGTGACTGGCTTGAGGGTTTAGCGATTTATATTAACTCGAAGGTTTATAAGGGATTGAAATCTGGTATTCCAGGGATTGATCTAGAATTTAATAATAAAGGTAATAGGTACATAGTGACCATTAAATCAGGTCCAAATTGGGGTAATAGTAGCCAAGTAAAAAAAATGGTCGCAGACTTTAAAACTGCGAAAACTACGTTACGCACAAGTGGATCAAAGTTAAGTGTAGTAGCTGTTAACGGTTGTTGCTACGGAAGATGTGCAACCTCGGATAGGGGAGATTATTATAAATACTGTGGGCAAGAGTTTTGGGAATTTATTTCCGGTGACCCCGAACTTTTTGTAAAGATAATCGAACCACTGGGCCACAAAGCACGCGAAAGAAACGATGAGTTTATGGGTGCGCATGCAAGGATGATTAACAAGTTTAATGATGAGTTTAGTAAAATGTTCTGTAAATCAGACGGTTCTATTGACTGGAACAAAATTGTTAGATTAAATTCTGCTGCCCGAATCTCTAAACCAAAGGCTAAAAAGGCTAAGCGGTAGGGGATATTCAAGTTTTTTCTTTTTCCATTTGCAACTCTGGGTAAAAAAACTACTTTTGCAGTCCCTTTTTTGGGGCGGGTGTGTAATATACCCCTAAAATAAAGATTTTATGAAGGTTAAAGTATTAAATAAGGACGGCCAGGAAACAGGAAGAGAAATCAACCTGAATGATGCAATTTTTGGTGTTGAGCCTAATGACCATGCAGTTTATTTAACTGTGAAAGCTTATTTGGCTGCACAACGCCAGGGCACTCACAAGAGCAAGGAAAGATGGGAAATTGCCCGTACTACCAAAAAGGCTTTCCGCCAGAAAGGTACCGGTGGTGCCCGCCGTGGTGATATGAAGAGCCCGCTGGTGCGTGGTGGTGCCCGTGTTTTCGGTCCTAAGCCTCACAGCTACGATTTGAAGATCAACAAAAAAGTAAAAGAGGTTGCCAAGAAAAGCGCCCTTACTTATAAAGCAAAAGACGGTAACCTGGTTATAGTTGAAGACTTTAACCTGAACGAACCTAAAACTAAAGGTTTTGCAGCCGTACTAAACGCCCTTAACCTTAAAGGTACCAAGAGCGTATTTGTATTAAGCGGTGCACAACAGAACACGCTGTTAGCTGCCCGTAACCTTCCTAATGTTCAATTAACCGAAGCCCGCCAGTTAAATATCTTCGATATTATGAACTGCAAAAAGCTTGTGTTAAGCGAAAGCGCTGTAAAAAGCCTGGAAGAAAATTTTTCTAATAACTAATTTGACTGGGAGGAAATACCATGGCAGACAAAGTATTGGTAAAGCCGATAATTACTGAAAAAAGCACTAAGCAAAGCGAAAAGAAAAACACTTACGCTTTCCGTGTAGCTAAAGACGCTAACAAACTTGAAATAAAGAAAGCTGTAGAAGCTTACTACAACGTTCAGGTTGATGGCGTAAACACCTCAGTTAATGTAGGTAAAAAGAAAGTGCGTTATACTAAGAAAGGCGTAGCCAGCGGTATGAAGCCATCTTTCAAGAAAGCATATGTAACCCTGAAATCAGGCGAAACCATCGATTTCTACGGTAACGTATAACCCTAACCCCTAAAGGGCCCAAGGGCAGGAAACATATTTAATAACTATAGTGGATACCAACCACTGATAATAAAAAGAGGGAATATAAAATGGGAATTAAGAAGTATCGTCCAACCACGGCGAGCCTGAGGTTTACAGAACTCCTCACGTTCGACGAAATTACAACCAGCAAGCCGGAAAAGAGCCTGTTAGCTCCATACAAGCAAAGCGGCGGCCGTAACAGCAAAGGTGAATTAACAATGCGTTACCGCGGCGGTGGCCACAAACAGCGCTACCGTATTATCGATTTCAAAAGAGATAAGTTTGATGTAACCGGTAAGGTTCTATCAGTAGAATACGATCCAATCCGTACATCTTTCATCGCCCTTATCCAATACAAGGATGGTGAGAAGAGATATATACTTGCCCCACACGGTATTAAAGTAGGCCAGGAAATCGTTTCCGGCAAAAATGCAGCGCCTGAAGTAGGTAATGCACTTCCATTAGGCGATATGCCTCTGGGTTCTATCATCCACAACGTGGAGTTGTATCCCGGCCGTGGTGGTAAAATTGTAAGAAGCGCAGGTTCTTCTGCACAGCTTTTGGCTAAAGAAGATAAATACGCTGCTATAAAAATGCCTTCCGGCGAAATACGCCGTATTCTTTTAACCTGCTATGCTACAATAGGCACTGTTTCTAATCCTGATCATACGTTGATTAGCTACGGTAAAGCAGGCCGTAAGCGTTGGTTAGGCCGTCGTCCTCGTACACGTGCCGTAGCCATGAACCCTGTAGATCACCCAATGGGTGGTGGTGAGGGCCGTTCATCAGGTGGTCACCCACGTTCACGTAAGGGTATCAAATCTAAAGGCCTTAAAACACGTCACCCTAAGAAAGCTACTTCGCAGTATATTATTCAGCGTCGTAAGGGTGCTAAGGCTAACCAGAATAATCAATAATTAGTTTAGAGAACAGAAAAATCAAAATAAAAGATGGCACGTTCAATTAAGAAAGGACCTTACGTAGGATACAAATTGATGAAGAAGGTGAACAAGATGAACACCGGTGGCAAAAAGAGTGTAATTAAGACCTGGAGCCGCGCTTCAATGATTGTTCCTGAAATGGTGAACCATACTTTTGCTGTTCACAACGGCAACAAGTTTATCCCGGTATATATTACCGAGAACATGGTAGGCCACCGTTTGGGCGAGTTTTCACCAACCCGCCAGTTTAAAGGCCACTCATCTAAGAAAATTGCATAATAACCCGAATTAAGAATTACGATAAAACTGAAATACAATGGAAGCAGTTGCAAAACTCAATAATAACCCTACCAGCACCCGCAAAATGCGTTTGGTTGCCGATTTAGTACGCGGTAAAGGGGTATATGAGGCTTTAACCATTCTGAAATACAGCAAGCAGGAAGCGTCAAATAAATTAGAGAAATTGCTGAAGAGCGCTATCAACAACTGGGAACAGAAGAACGGCCAGCGCCCTGAGGACAATGATTTGATTGTAAAAGAAATTTTTGTTGATGCAGGTACCATGCTAAAGCGTTTCTTACCGGCTCCGCAAGGCCGTGCTTACCGCCTGCGCAAGCGCAGTAACCACGTTACTATTAAAGTGGATAGCAAAAACGGCAGCAGCGTTGCTGTAGCTGAAACTGCTACTGAAGAACAAGCATAAGATACAACGATTTAAATAGCGAGGCCCCCTGCACCACAGGGGGCTTTTTTATTTGTGCCCGGTATTGTTTAATGCATTATCATATGATAAAGACTTTAAGCGTTATTGTGCACTGTAGGTGTGCTTAGCGACAGGTTTTTTGTAATTTACAACCAGCCAATTTTATGTGTGTTTGTAATATATGTAACTGTTGGCGCGTTTAAGAGTAAACTAACTAAAGCGAAATTGTGAAAGGCGATAGTTTTTTATTACAGCATACCAGCCAGGAATGGGTAGCCATACTTAAAGGGCTTATTACCGAGCGTAGTGAGGACTTTAAGCTGGTAGCTGAAAACTATTACGACAAGGCAAAGGCCGATGAGGATAAGGCACTGATGTGCGAAATACGGCTACAGCAATGCGTATACGATAACCACATCACAAGCCGTTACATGGAGTCGAACAGGTATGCTTTTGACTGTCTTGACCTTGCCCGCGAGACAGGCAACTTTAGCATGGAAGCTAATGCCCTGCGCATGATGGGCGTTAACTTTAATTTTTTGGGAGAGTTAAGTAAAGCCCGCCAGGCCTATGATGAAGGTGTGAGAATTTTGGAAGCGCAGGCTGATTTGGCAGATAGCGATAAGGCAATTTTAGCCGGCCTGTATTTTAATATCGTTACGCTTTACCGCGATTTTGAACTGGACGAATCAAGGCTGCAGTATATAGATAAGGCTTACAAACTGTTTTCGGATATTGGTAATAAGCAGGGGGTGGCACGCTGCTATATTTCGTACGCTAATAACTACCCCGGTATTAAGGGAACCCGGGCTGCCATAGATTACCAGCAGAAGGCACAACACATATTTAAGGAAATAGGAGATAACCGCGGATTGGGGAACTGCCTTGTTAATATGGGGTTTTTAACCTGCGACCTTGACCGGAACTTTGAAGAGGGTATGCAGATGCTTCAGGAGGGGATTGCGCTGCTCTCCAAATCAGGTAGTTCGTTTTATGTTATTAACGGCTATTTTAATATGGTATGTGCCCTACGTTTACAGGGGCGTTATGATGAGGCAATTGAATATTTAAAGAAGATAGATGATGCTGCTAATGCCTCGCAATCCAGAATGAATAAGGCCAACCTTTATGAGGAGTGGGCCAATGTTTTGGAAATGAAAGGGGATTATGAGCAGGCCTTGGATTACTACAAAAGGTATAGGGAAGAGAAAGAGAAAACCTACCAGTTTGATAAAACATCTGCTGTATCCGACATGCGGATGTCCTTTGAGTTAGAAGAACGTAAGAAGGAAGCTGAGGCCTTAAAGAAGAAGAACGAGGAAATTGAGGCCTATGCCCGCAAGCTGGAAATATCGAACTTTGAGCTAAAGCAGTTTGCCCATGTTGCTTCGCACGATTTAAAGGAGCCGTTGCGCATGGTTACTTTGTATATGCAGATGCTGGAAAAGCATGCTGCGGGTAAGTTGGGCAAGGAGGAGTTGGAATACCTGTACTTTGCCCGCGAAGGTGCAACACGCATGTATAACCTTATTGAAAGCCTGTTAGCCCTCTCGAATATCAACCCGGAGGTTAAGAAGGAGGTGGTTGACCTTAATAAGGTGTACCAGGAAACAATTGAATTTTTGCAACCGGAAATAGATAAGAAGCAGATGAAGATTAACTGTGGTGTTTTACCAAAAGTAAATGCCAACAGGGCGCATATGCTGCAGTTATTTGAAAACCTGATAAGCAATGCTATTAAGTATAACAGCGGTGCTGCGCCGGTGCTTGAAATAAGCAGCCTGAAAAGCGACACCAATTTTTACTTTAGTTTTTGCGACAACGGCATTGGGATTAAGCAAAAGTACCGCGAAAAGGTGTTTGAGGTTTTTCAGCGGCTGCACTCCCGTAATGAATACTCCGGTACGGGTATAG
The DNA here is from genome assembly GCA_964620645.1 of uncultured Chitinophaga sp. Taxonomy (GTDB): domain Bacteria; phylum Bacteroidota; class Bacteroidia; order Chitinophagales; family LD1; genus Bog-950. The sequence continues at coordinate 9,487 of CAZUHU010000087.1, read as the reverse complement.
GGCTTACCGTTTGCAAGAAAATAGTAGAACATCTGCATGGCCGCATATGGATTGAAGATGGCAAGGATGGCGGCAGTTGTGTGAAGTTTACAATACCCGTTTAGCGAACCCAGTTCACTTTTACGGCAGCGCGCATCAACTCTATTTCGCGCATGTCTTTGGTCCACGTAGTACTTATTAGAACCAGGTAAAGCGCCGGCATATTCCCTTCAATTTTCTCCTTCTTTTTATCGCCTATAAAAGCCAGCGATTCTATATGGCGTTTGCATACATAACCGCTATCAGTAAGTATTACCTGGTTAAAGCGGTGGGCGGTGGCGCTGTCATAATACCAATAGGAGGGGGCGTTATCGGTAATCATAATGTCGTTACCGGGGTTAAAGTTCTCTTCAGCCATTCCTGTGTTGGCAAAGCCAATCAGTTCTTCTTTTTTCTTCTTGCTTTTCTTTTTGGTGACGGGGCCATAGGTAAAAGGCTCTAACGAAGCATTTATTAAAACGCCCATGGGTTCAGGAAACACCAATACCAGATCAAACGGAGCGGCTTTAAGCGTTACTTCATTTTTTATTACATCGTATCGCTGGCCGTTCTGCTCAAAGTATAAACCGAAGCGGCCATCCTGGGCTTTTACCACCAGGCAGGTAAACAGAATAAAAATGATAAGAAAGCAGCGTTTCATGAAAGGGGCAAATTAGCAAAATAGAAGCATACTGTTTAAAGCGGAGCAGGGGCCGGTAGCACGTTTAAAATAAAAAGAGGACGGTGGTGCCGTCCTCTTTTTATCTAGCTTTCTGTGCGTTCTACTTTTACTTCAACGCGGCCCCAGCGGCTTTTACAACGCTCGGCAAATTCATGTTTAAATTTATCGCGTTCTTCAGGGCTCATGCTTTCCCATTTGGCGCGCCAGTAGCGTTTTTGCCCCCAGCCTGCCCCATCAGCTTTAACACGTATACCCCCTAAAAGTATCTTGCTTAATACAACCATGCCAATGGCCATTCTGAAATCTACCACCGGTAGTTTAAACAGGTAAGGCATAATCCAATTCCACAAATACATGGTTACATAACCAAACAGCACTATGCCCAGGGCAAAAAGCAGAAAACCTGCAATGCCTTTCCAAATCCAGAACGATGGTTTCATGCGACTGTTTTAGGTGTTAAATAAATCGTTATACAAATTCTGCAAACGTTCCCGCAAATACAGCACGGCATACCTTTTACGCGAAAGCAAGGTGTTTACATTAGCGCCGGTGAGCTCACTAATTTCCTGGAAGCTTTTATCCTCCAGTTCGTGCATAATGTAAACTTCCCGTTGTTCTTTCGGCAACTCTTCCAGGGCCTGCACCAATCCCTGCATGATGGCTTCGCGCATCATTTCAGTTTCCGGTGAATTGGTGTTGGACGGAAGAAAGTCAGATATATCCAGCCTGTCACCATCATCGCCGGCGCGTACGCTAAAGTGCTCTTCCAGCGAATCAGGCTTCTTCTTCCGGTAACGGTCGGTGATTTTGTTACGCGCCACCGTAAACAGCCATGAAGCGATCTGTTCAACGGGCTTCATGAGGCGGTAAGTATTCACCAGTTCATAGAAGACATCCTGTAATACATCCTCGGCATCTTCCTGGGTAGGAACACGCCTGCGGATAAATTCAAGCAAACGCCTGCGCTCCTTTTGCACTATTTGACTCAGGGACTCGTTTTGGGCGTCTGCCATTGTAATACCAAGGTTAACCATTTTGCTCGTCAGTATGAGTGTATAAGACGAGGGGCTGAGGTGAATATTTTAATAACAGGAGTAAAGATATTTATTCAAACACCTGAAACGTTAAAAATGCCGCTGAAGTGCCTGAAATTGAGGGTAAACCGCAGGGGAGAAGCAATCGTCAATAACTGATTCCAAGGCCGCAATCGGCTTGTCCGGCTTTGGCATACTGCGGTTACCGGGGCTCGATTACTGTAAAAATATGCCGCTGTTTTGCTTGATGTTGTAGGTCATGCGCTGTTTAACCAGGTTGTTGGCATCCATTATCATCTGTAGGTCGGGCGGAAAGGGTATAAAACGTCCACCGGTCCTCGATTTGCTTTCCTTGCTGAGTGCACGTGGGTCGCCTTTAAAAGTGGCAAAGTAGTTTTCAAAATTTACCGTTTCGCCAAAGGGCACCGTTTTAAGGCGCGACTCGCTGGTGTTATTAATGAATTCGTATTCGCCGGCAACCAGGCATGATTTAAGTTGCTGGGTTTCGCGCACGGTGGCGTGAACCGTAACCATCTTGGGGGCTTTAATATCGTTGCCCGCGCTATCCTTCAGCACATTTCCCTTTTTATCGTAGCTGTAAATCCAGCCGTCTTGAAATGTAGCCTTGTCCTTGTACTCCCTTTCGTTTATGCGTTCAGGGGTTACATCCACCTGCTTCAGTTTTACGTTTACCTGAAAATCAGCCGGGGTGTTTGAAGAGGAAATAAACTGAACCCACTGGCTGTTTAGGTCGGCTGTATTTATTTTGGTTAGCTCCCTTTCAAAATCTTCAGGCAGTATAACATGCGCTTGGTTAGTCATTACTATTTGCACATATACCCTGCCTTTTTCCAAACATTCATTCAGCAGTTGCTTGCTGTCCTTGTATTCGCCGCTAATTGAGTTCAGATCATACAACTTGTTGTAAGCCTCGCGGTAGTTAACCTTGGTTTTGCTTTCCATCAGTTTTGCTGCGCTGCTGTATAAAAACTCTGAGGTTTTGTTTTTAGCGTCCGCTAATTCCTGATCAATATTTACCAATTTAATATCTGCCTCGCGAAACTCCTTTTTGATAAACAGGGGTAACAAGGGTTTTACCAGCTCCTGGCGGTAGCGGATGTTTTCATAATAATTGTAAATGGTTTGCCAGTTGGCCGGGTTTCCCTCCCGTTTCAACTGGTTAATAAGGTCGAGGTCGCGCTGGTTTGCAGCGCTAAAAGCCTGCTCCAATACCAGTATCTCTTTTTGGCGGTTCTTATTGCCGCGCAGCTTGTAAGCAGCGGCGTTAACAGCGTTGTCATAATCGCCCCGTTTAAGGTAGCCTTTACTGAAAGAACAGGAAGAAAGAATGGATACAATGAGAAAAAATAAGAGTGTGTTTATGTAACTTTTCATGACCTTTGTTGTAAAATATATATTTTCAATATCGTGCCAAAATAGGACGGATGGCTGTATTTTACGATAATTCAAGTGAATTGTCTATCAAAACTGATGAAAAGGAATTTGAGGATAAGGTTCGTAACAACGAAATGAACCCTGTCCTTTCTGTGTATTTGGGTTTGCTTAACCTGGGTACGCAGCATGTGGATCATCATAACCAGCAAAAATATATCCGCCTCTGCAACTTTGTAACCATACTCACCTTTTTAGGCTCACTGATATATGTAGGCTTTGGCATTTTTTGGGATAGTTGGTATTGGCTCGGTACCATGGTGGCGCTTAGCTTAACCTGTGTGGGTGTGTTGGTGATGAATGCCTTTGGTAAAACCAACGTAAGCCGGTTTACTTATATACTACTTGTAAACTCGCTGGTGTTTTTAAATGCTTTGTTTATAGGGCCGCAGGCACAGGCAGAGTTTTTCTTTATGGTGGCGGTTATCATTCCGTTTTTGATATACGACCTTAAGGAGATGGCCATGATTGTTTTTGGCGTTGTGTTACCCATAGTGCTTATTTATGCCTTTGACTTTGTTAGCCCGGTTTTTACAGTCTATAACCTTACTGTTCCTCAGCAGTTATTATTGGAACGAACCGGTATAATGATGCAGATTACCATGGCTATTGCGGCAGTTTTCCAACTGGTTAATCTCAACAAAAAAACGGAGCAGGAACTGGAAGCCAGTAATGCACAAATGGTGCTGCAAACCGCAGAACTAAAGCGTAGCAACAACGACCTTGAGCAGTTTGCTTACATTATATCACACGACTTAAAAGCCCCGGTGCGCAACATCAGCAGCTTTATGAATTTGCTGGTGAATAAGTATACCCAGGAACTTAGCCCCGAGGCACGCGAATTTGTTGGTTATAGCCATACCGGCGCCAAACGGTTGGAGCGTTTGATTGATGATGTGCTGGCTTATTGCCGTATAGGCACAAACCTGCCTAAGCCTGTACCGGTTAACGTTAACGACATTATTAACACCATACGCTTTGAGCTACGCGATAAGCTTGGTTCCATTAACGGTAGTGTAAATATTAACCGCGAATTACCCGTGGTTAGTAATGTGCATGCTTCCTTAATGTATCACGTGTTTCAGAACCTGATAAGCAACGGCCTGAAGTTTAACAAGAGCGATAAGCCGCAAATAGACGTCAACTGGACCAACTCCTTAAACTATTACACCTTTACCATACATGATAATGGTATCGGTATTTCGAAAGAATACACTACCACTATCTTCCAGATGTTTCGCCGCCTGCATAACGAGCAGGAGTATGATGGCACCGGTATTGGCCTTGCCATATGCAAAAAGATTGTGGAATACTACCACGGCGAGATATGGTTTGAAAGTGAGGACGGAAAAGGCACTACGTTCTACTTTACGGTAAGGAAGTTTTAACTGCTTAAGCCCCCTGTTTATTTCCCTGATTATCCTGAAAAAGCCCTCAATGCCAGGGCTGTTGTGGTTTCCGGCCATTTGTGAAAAATGAAAGAAATCTGAAATGGAGTGAAACAAAGCCGGTGGTTACTGCGTAAAGGAACAGTAACAAAAAGACCGAGTCATGAAAAAAACATTACAATTCATTATAGCAGCCCTGATGGTTATCACCACTGCTAACACTTTTGCACAGGTAACAGAGGACTTCGAACCTGTTCCTGGCCACGCCGGAACTGTGAAGGACTATTTAATTCTACAAAACTGGCAATTCCCCGATTTTGATGTAAACCCCGAAGGTACTGTAGCTATTGCAGGTGCCCAGAGTATGGGTGCAGGGCCAAGCTATAAGCCCGATCAATTTACAGGTGTAGTTACGCCGTTTCTTACCTTCAGCAACTCTGAAGCTCTACAGTTTTCTTACAAAATTCACCGCCCTTTAAATACAGGTTGCCGCCGTTGGTTTTTGGTTAACCTGGTTGACCAAAGCGCTAACGTTATACAAGTAGATAGCGTTGAAATTGACCCAATGGCTACTTCAACACTGGTTTACAACCTTAACATAAGCGGCCATGCAGGCACCTACGCCCTTTACATCAATGTTCGCGGCGACGGTTGCAATGCAAAAATGACCATGGATGATTTCTTTTACAGCGGTGCTAACGCAGGCATTAACCAACCTGCTGGCTTGCAAAAAGCAGCTACCGGTATTAACGATGTATCAGAGAATACCAACGTATTAGCGCTGTATCCTAACCCTGCCAATACCGACCTTAACATACAGTTGAGCTCTATCGGCAACCAGGACGCTAAAATTGAAATCTACAATGTAAATGGCGCCAAAGTATACGGTAATGCCACACAATTAAACGACGGTAACAACAACCTTAGCATAAACGTTCAAACACTGGCAAGCGGCAACTACTTCGTTAGCATCCGCACAAACGATGGTGTTGTAACCAAGCGTTTCGCCAAGATCTAATACCACTAACTTATTTTTCAAAAAAGGGGCAGGATGATATCCGCCCTTTTTTGTTTTACACCCTTAAGGCCTGCCGGACTTCCAAACCCGGCAGGTTTTCTGTTTTAAGCATCCTGTAACTGCTGCGGGACTGGCTGTTTCCTGGTAGGGTTTTACCACTTCTTCCCATACCTTCCAATTTCCCGGGATTTTCTCCCACAACTGGGCTTTTGCTATCCACAGCAGGCCCTAAAACTGTTCCTGAGCTGTGCAAAAGCGGTGGAAAACGCAATACCTTATGCACATCAGTCGTTAATAATCAAAAAAATACCACTTTCTCCCACTTATAAAACCCTTATCCAGTAAGGATTTTAGCAGATTATTTGGTTGTTGAAAAATAAAAAGTGTATTTTAGTGGTAATTAGTGGCTAAAAGTGGGCTCGAGGTTTACATTTGTAACCGTTAACGCAATAAAAGCAGATGACATTTCGCGGACAATTTGATTGCACAATGGACGACAAGGGGCGTATTAAAATGCCTGCGTCGTTGCGTAAGCAATTTCCCGCTGAGGATGGCAGCCGCTTTATGCTGGCGAAGGACATTGAAGACTGCCTGGTTATTTACCCCATGAAAACCTGGGAAAAACAGGAAGCCCTGTTAGCCAGGCTGAACCCGTTTAGCCTGAAGCACCAGCAGTTTGTTAATGCCATAACAGTTGGCTTAACAGAAATTGAAATGGACGGTGCCGACCGCTTTTTGGTAGGCAAAAGCCTGATGAAATACCTGGGCAATAGCAAAGAGATTGTGCTGAAGGGCAAGTTTGACCGCATACAGGTGTGGGATGCCAACAAGTACGAACAGTACACGCAGGGAAATATTTCAAATATCCAGAGCCTGGCTGAAGAAGCTGCCGCTCACTTGGATTCGTTGAATGAAGAAGGAGGAAAATAAGAAGTCCTCGCAGGAGGAAGGTGGTGGATACCACACACCCGTTCTTTTACATGAAAGTATTGAAGCGCTGGCCATAAAGCCTGATGGAATATATGTGGATGCCACCTTTGGAGGCGGCGGACACAGCAGGGCTATAATGGCGCAGTTGGGGAAAAAAGGAAAGCTGTTTGCTTTTGACCAGGATGAAGATGCACAACGTAACGCTATTGACGATAAGCGTTTTCAACTGATACCCGCAAATTTCAGAGAACTGAAACGCTTTTTGCGGTTGTATGAAGCAATACCGGTTGACGGTATACTGGCAGACCTTGGTGTTTCATCTTTTCAGTTTGACACTGCCGAGCGGGGATTCAGTTACCGCTTTGACGGGCCGCTGGATATGCGGATGGACCGCCGGGCTGAGAAAACGGCTGCCGATGTGGTGAACAATTATAGCGCAGAAGAGTTGCAGCAGTTGTTTAGTGAGTATGGAGAAGTGAGAAATTCAAAAACTCTTGCCCAGGCCATAGTAAACGCAAGGGGCAACAGAAAGATTGACACCATTGAAGCGCTGAAGAGTATAGCCGAGCACGAAGCAAGGGGCGAGAAGATTAAATACCTCTCGCAGGTTTTTCAATCGTTGCGCATTGAGGTAAATGATGAACTGGGAGCGATAAAGGACCTGCTGATGCAAAGTGTTGAGGTGCTGAAACCAAAGGGAAGGCTGGCAATAATCACCTTCCACTCGCTGGAAGACCGCCTGGTGAAAAACTTTATAAAGCATGGAAGTTTCGGTGATGAACCGGTAAAGGACTTCTTCGGCAATTATAAACTGGATTTAAAAGCGGTAAACAAAAAACCGGTAGAAGCCGGAGAGAAAGAGCAAAGAGAAAATTCAAGATCGCGTAGCGCGAAATTGAGAGTGGCAGAAAAAATATAAGAATTTAATAAAGTGAATAGGGAATAATAAAAGTGGCAAACAAAGAGAACATAGAACAGGAAGTTACGGAAACCGCTCCGAAAAAACGGGGTAAGGGTTTAGGTGGTTTGCTGGGCAAGCTGGATAGTGCCGGCGAAAGCGGCATGAAGCGCCTGCTGTTCAATATGCCTTTTGTATTGTTCCTGGTGTTTTTGGCGGTGCTGCACATAGCCAATAACCACATGGCTGAAAATTATGCGCGCCGTATAACGCGCACCGAAAAGGAAGTAAAACAACTACGCTGGAGATATATGACTACTGCCTCAGGAATGATGCAGAAAAGCAAACAGAGTGAAGTTGCAAAAGTTGTGGACGCACAGGGGTTAAAGGAACTGAGAATTCCCCCTTACAAGATTGAAACAAAAGATTAAGTAAATGCTGAATAACGGAACGGTTCATCCACGCAAAATGCGAAGGGCGCCAAAAACGCCCCGGATGAATAGCCACCGGAACCGGCAGGATAAAGTATTGCCCCTACGGTAAGGGCAAACCACTATGGCTAACAAAAAGAAAGAAATCCTCTTACGGGCTTACCTTGGTTTTCTGCTGGTGTTCGCACTGGGAGTAGCCATCCTGGGCAGGGCTTTCTATATACAAACCAGTCAGGGCGCTTATTACCGCGAGTTAGGCGATAGTTTAACGATAGAAGAAAGAGAAGTGCTTGCTGACCGTGGTAACATTTACAGCAGCGATGGCAGCTTACTGGCAACCACCTTACCAACCTTCGATATCCGCATTGATTTTAAAACAACGTTCAATCATAGTGAGTTATTTACATCTAAGGTTGATTCGGTGTCAATGCTGTTGGCGCGTATGTTTCCGGAAAAGACGCAACAACAATATAAAAGTGAGTTGTTGCGCGAACGCAAAAAGAAAAACCGTTACTACCTGCTTAAGCGTAACATTAGCTACGAACAGTTGAGTGAAATGAAAAAGTGGCCGCTGTTCCGCGATGGACAATATAAAAGCGGCTTGGTTACTGTGCAGAATGATAAGCGCATGATGCCATTCGGCTTGCTGGCGCAACGCACTATTGGTTTTATAAACGAGAGCGGAACAAAGGTTGGCCTTGAGGGTAAGTTTGACGAACAACTGCGTGGTGAAAAAGGGCTGGTTAAAGTGCAGAAAATTGCGGGTGGTGTTTCTATTCCGCTTGATGCACGCGAACAAATTGTGCCGCAGCCGGGAAAGGATATTTACACTACAATTGATATCAACCTGCAGGACGTTGCAGAAGATGCACTTTACCGCGCTTTGCAGCACCACCAGGCTGAGCACGGTAGTGTGGTATTAATGGAAGTAGCTACCGGACGTATAAAAGCCATTGCTAACCTGGGCTTAACCAGGGATAGCGCTTACGCCGAGATAATGAATTATGCTGTAGGCGAGGCTACTGAGCCCGGCTCCACCTTTAAGCTCGCAACTATTGCCTGCCTTATGGAAGATGGCCTGGTAACAAATGATACCAAGGTTTTTTGCGGCGATGGTGTTTACAAGGTGTATAATAAAACTATACGTGACCATGAGGCGCCTGAAACACCGGAGTTAACTGTAAAAAGAGGTATTGAAGTTTCCTCTAATGTTTTAGTGGCCAGCCTGGCTGATAAGAACTACAACAGCGCCAAGGAAAAGTTTTATAACCACCTGGAAAATTTTGGTTTTACCAAGCCAATTGATATTGAAATACCCGGTGCAGGCAAGCCGGTACTGCATCCTGTTAAGGACTGGAGCGGCGTATCATGCGCTTATATAGCACACGGTTACGAAGTGCAGTTAACCCCTCTGCATATTCTGAATTTCTACAACACTATTGCCAATAACGGCGTAATGGTTAAACCACACATTGTAGAAAAGATAAAAGAATATAACAGAACGGTTGATAGCATAGGCACCGTAGTTATAAAAGATAAAGTTTTAAGCGAGCATACTTTAAAGCAATTGCGCGAAATACTTGAGGGGGTAGTGCAGGAAGGTACAGCAGAAAACTTAAAAACCGACTACCTGCAT
>CAZUHU010000086.1:0-15064 GCA_964620645.1 uncultured Chitinophaga sp. | reverse complement strand
TTAAATGCATGCTGCGCCCAATTGTGCCGGTTTCGAATTTGGTAAACAGTATTGCACTAAGTAAAAATCCGCCTAAAGAAAACAGGCCTTGTAAAAACAGAAAAGGGTAAACGTCAGAAGCATTATCCAGGGTGCCGCTCATTAATTTCGAAGGGTCCTCTACACCTAAAAATTGGTGTGCAATAAAGGAGCCCAGGTAATAGAATACACCAAGGTTAACGATATAGAATGCAGGTATAAAAGCTAAACGGGCAAAAAGCGGTAACTGCCTGAAAGGTGCTTGCATAAGCACCAAACATAAAACTTAATGTTGAATGTTGAGTTTCTTAACCAACTCTGCTGATATGGAATCTGCATACATGCCATAAGCGCTAACCAGCGTGCCTTTGGTGCCGTCATTTCCCTCAATAACATATAGGATGGCCTGGTCCGAGGGGTCGGTCATGCCTTCGAATCTGATCACATTCACAATTTCGAAATCTGAGGGCGATAGTTGTTTTTTGGAGGTTGCACACTCCAGGCAGGTTTCTTTAAGGTTAAAGTCGAGGGTGTAGCCCTGGGCTTTAAAATCCGCAAGGGCCTCTGTTAAAGTGGAATACGCTTTCATACTTATGGGATTTAGTGTATTACCTAAACGGCGGAAATGCGGAATGCGTATGTAATAAGTTAAGAAACCACTGATGGCTGCAGTTGCTGTAAGATATTGGTGGCAAGTGCCTTAATTTGTTTACGAAGGTCGGGCACGGCGAAGGTTTCCCAATAAGTGCCTTTTATAACGCAACCTGTAGCAAATACAGATTCAGAAGCCTCGCCGTTACTCTTTATACAGGCATACTTATCATTCACTTTCAATCCCCAATCTATATCATCGGCCTGCGCTTGCCCACTATCAATTAAGCTTCTTATAAGCGGGTCTGTGCTGTGCAGGTAGGTTTCCTGTGGTCCGGTGCAGTTAAAGAAATAGGCTATGTTGCTAAAGGTCTGCTTTTCCTTCTCGTCATTAACGTGTACCGTTAATAAACTGCTATCGGTAGTTACGGAATCAACTTTGCCTTTTACCAGAACAAGTTTTCCTTCGTCCATTGCTTTTTTGATAACAGTATGTACTTCTTCTGCAATGCGGTGCCTGCGTACATTCCAAAATGCCTTGTAATGTTCCAGGAAGAATTTCTTTTCTCCCGGGGTCCAGGTATTCCAAATCTGTTGGGTAACCGGGCGGAACTTATCGGCGGCTAAAAATGCCGGGCGGCCTTCATCTTTGTAACGGTTTGCCCAATGTTCGTACAACTTTACTAAGTCCGTAAGCCTCCATGAGGTTAAATCTTCCGGTTTAAAAAAGTCGGTTTGCACGTGATTGCCGTGCGATTTAGGCAGGAACCCGTTCCTGCTGCTGAAATAAATTTTGCCCTTAAAATTATTGCTGAGCAGTGAGAGCACTGTATCTACCATCGTAAGGCCACTGCCTAATATAAAGGCGTCGCCTCCTTTATCTTCAAAATTTTCCTCCCAACGGCTCCATGGATTACCAAAGTAGGCAGGATGGCTTGCCAACACTTCGGCAGAAAAGGGAAGCGCCGAAGGGGCAAAATGGCCCACTGCTAATACTACTTTGTTTACGCTTATGGTTCCATTAGATGTTGTTTGCAGAGCAGCGCCCTCTTCATTTATGTCCGTTGCAATAACTCTATCAGTAATGAGGCTTACCTTATGCAACCCCTGGCTTTTAATCCTTTCCTGAAAATTGTTCCAGATGCTTTCCAGGTATTCTCCGTAAACCATACGGGGCACAAAGGTCATTTTCAATTCTGCTTCTTCCTTATGGCTATAAGCCGAATGTTGTTTTAACCAGTTTACAAAATGGCCTAAATCATCAGGAAAGGCAGACATGCCCATTGCCCGTACATTCAACAAAAGCCAGGGCGAAGTTGTGCTGTAGGCTATACCTTTGGGAAAATCGCTGCCCTTGTTAATGATATAAATATGCAAAGGCTGTTGCGCCTGCTCAGTCAAATGTATAGCCGATAATAAACCGCTAAAGCCGCCGCCAATAATGCCAATCGTTTCCATAAAAACCTTCTTTTCAGCCGCTAATCTACAAACCCTACTGAATAAGTAGAGTATTTAATGGTTAAAAAATAAGGCCCCCGCCGAAGCAGGGGCCCACACACTAACAATCTACCCACGATTGCTACCAAAATTTTACGGCACCTATCTTGTTCAATTCCAATTCAGCCAGTAGAACGTTATACTGCAGTTGGATCTCACCTAATTTTGCATCCTGCAAATTAGTTTGGGCGGTAAGCAATTCCAGGTTGGTAATTACACCGCTTTTGTAACGGCTGTTGGCCAGCTTTAGTGCTTCTTCAGCCTGCTGCAACTGCAATTTATAGTTGTTTAACTTTTGCTGATTAGCAGTAATGTCCTCTTTTGATTGCTGTATATCCTTGTTAAGGCTTAGCTTTTGCGCCTCTAAGGCGTAAGTGTTTGCCTGCATATTTATTTTGGCAATTTTTGTTTGATAATTTGGGCGGGCAGAACTAAAAATAGGAACGTTAAGCCCAACGCCCACGCCGTAGTTAAAGGTCAGTTTTTCAATATCGGGCACAAAGCCGTTTTTATAACCTGCCTGTGCGTTAAGCATTAAAGCCGGCAGCCATCCTCTTTTGGCAATTTTAATATCCCACGCATTGCTGCTTAGTTTATCCTGTAACAGTTTAACATCGTAGTTGTTATCAGTGCTAACGGCATCTGCGCTAAGTATAGCTGTATTAACATCGGTTGATGTAATATATCCGCTGCCGGTATTACCGGTAAGCATATTCAGCAGGTTATATTGTTTTTGTAGTTGCGATTGCAGATCAATCAAACGGTTTTGTGCGCTGTTCTTTTTTACCTGTGTAGAAAGTAAATCGAATTGCAGGCCATCGCCGTTTTTAATCTTGTTCTGTATCAGCTTTTCATTCTCCCCTAACAAATCCAACTGACCGTTTTGAACATCAATACTTTTATTGAGAAAAACTATGCCGTAATACAATTGCGCTACCTGGTAGGCCAATGCATTCTTTGAATTTTCGAGGTTATCCTTATTGGCTGCGGCATCCACTTTGGTTTTATTAATGTTTGCCTGTGTGCGGCCAAAATCATAAATGGGTTGGGTTAGCTTTAAAGCAAAGTCGTAGTTGTTAGCCGGTAAAAACTTAATTTTTGACTCATACCCCGGTATTGGAATGGTTATTTCGGGTGTAGGCTGGCTATACCTGTAGCTTGCATCAGCACTAATAACCGGCATGTAAGCGCCATAAGCCAACTCAGTTTTTGCCTGGCCCAGCTTTACGTATTCGGCGCCTTCCTTAAGCTTTGGGTAGTTATCAAAAGCCTTATTGATAAGTTCAGTTAATTGCGCGGGTGCGGTGGGTGTTTGCGCAAATGCTACACCGGTAAAATACAATGCACCGATTAGCAATACTATTTTCTTAATACCTCTCATATATAAATACATTTTGAGTTTTGTTTTAATGGGCCGCTTCTGCGGCGGCCTGTTGTGCTTCCTTGGTTAGTTTATTGTTGCGTAAAGCAGCTATTAAGGGAAATACAGCCAATACTGCTATGGTAGAAAGCAGAAAGGCATCCATGTATGTAAGCAGGTAAGCCTGCTTGGTCAGGTTAAAATCCATTAACTGGTAAACCTGTTGTTGAGCGTCGGCGCCAACGGGCAGTTTAGATGCCAGCGTTTGCACCATGCCAGCGTTGCGTTCAACAAAGTTGATATTGTCCGTACTAAAATTCGGCAGCAGGTCGTTGCGATGAATAGCAAAGCGCTGTGCGATGTAAGTATTCATAATAGCAATACCGAAGGCCCCGCCAAGCTGGCGCATCATATTATTTAAAGCTACACCCTGAGGTATATCGCGCGGCTTAAGGCCTACCACCGCCTGGTTGGTAAGCGTTACAGCCATCATTGAAATACCTACCGTTCTTACCATAAGCGGTAAAAAGAAATCGCCCATGCCGGCATTTATATCAGCCCGTTTATACAACATCCACCCATAAATCATAACAATGATGAAGCCCAGTGTTATGAAGATTTTGGGAGAGTCTCCGGCCTGTAACCTTCTACCCACAATGGGCATTACTACCAAAGAGGCCAACGCACTTGGCATTAACGACATGCCCACCATAGTTGGCGTGTAACCTAACACGCGTTGTAATAAGAGCGGGTAAACAAAGACGGAAGTGAACAGTGCAAAGCCGGAAACAAACGTGAGCAGCGTAGTGATGGTAAGGTTTGGATCGGCAAAGAGCCTGATGTTTACCACCGGTTCATCCTCATTCAGCTCCCAGATGATGAAGCCCACGATAGATACTACGGCCACAATTGCGAAAATGCGGATGCTTTCGTCAGCAAACCAGTCGTTGGCTTCGCCTCGCTCCAATACATATTGCAGCGCGCCCACACTTGCCATAAGCAATAGTATGCCCATCCAATCAATACTTGGTTTAAAGGTGTGATGCTTGGAGTCTTCAACGAACAAATAAGTTAAGGTGCCGGCCAGTATACCGAACGGCAGGTTGATGTTAAATATCAAAGGCCATGCATAATGGTCAATAATTAAACCGCCGAGCGTTGGCCCTAAAGTTGGGCCCATTACTATGCCCATGCCGAACAAAGCAGATGCCGTGCCGCGTTGTTCTATAGGGAAGGTATCGAACAAAATACTTTGAGATGTTGACAGCAACGCTCCGCCACCTATGCCCTGCACAAAACGCCAGAAGACAAGCTCCCACAGGCTGGTGGAGTTACCGCATAATAACGACGCTACAGTAAAAATAACGATAGAATAGAGGTAGTAATTTTTGCGCCCGAAGTATTGGGCCAAAAAACCCGTCATGGGGATGATAATAACGTTGGCGATAGCATAAGCGGTAATTACCCAGCTTACATCCTCAATGGTTGCACCAAGGTTGCCGGCCACGTTGGTAAGGGCCACGTTCACTATGCTGGCATCTATCAGCTCCATAATGGCTGCTGATATGCAGGTGAACACAATTAATATTTTGGCAAGGCTTTTCATGCTATTTGATTAGCGCAATTGTTTAGTAAGCGGCTGATACCTCCACGCTCATGCCTGCATGCAACTTGTCCTTAAGCTGCGCCTCATCCTCTAACTGAATTTTAATTGGTATGCGCTGGGTAACCTTAACGAAGTTGCCGGTAGCATTATCAGGAGGCAGCAGCGAAAAACGCGCGCCCGTAGCATCACTGAACGATATTATTTTGCCTTTTACCTTCATATCAGGGTACGCATCAATTTTTACTTCAACTTCCTGGTTAGGCTTAAGGTGTTGTATTTGGGTTTCTTTAAAATTGGCCACGATCCAAAAATCCTGGTCATTTACTACCGTAAACAAAGGAGCGCCGGCCTGAACAAACTGGCCTGCATCAATATTGCGCTTCCCGATTTTGCCATCGCTGGTAGCATAAATTTTGCAGTAGCTTAGTTTAAGTTTCTGCTGTTCGATGCGCGCTTTTTTAACTTCAATTTGGGCTTCAGCTTTTTTAAGTTGAGCCTGTAGCACATTCAATTTGGTTTTGGCAACTGTAATATCATTACGGGTTACTTCAACCTGCTTAGTGCTTATATCTAAATTAGATTTTGAATCATCAAACTGCTTTTGCGTAATAGCATTATCCGCTAATAAGTTTTTATCGCGGTCAAAATCGTTTTTTGCTTTAAGCTGGCGGGTTTCTACCACATCAAGATTAGCGTAAACTGAAGCTACGCTTGCGTTAGCGTTGGTAATAGAAGCGCGGGCATTTTCTACATCTGTTTCAGCCTGGGCAAGATCGGCTTCCATTTCTTCTAATTGAAGTTGTAATTCGCTGTCATCTATTTCAGCTAACAGGCTATCCTTTTTTACAACAGCGTAATCCTGCACATAAATGGTTTTGATATAACCTGCTACCCGGGGAAGTATTGGCACCAGGCGGGCCTCAATTTGGGCGTTATCAGTTGTTTCATGATGCATTTCATAAATAATCTTTTTTACACCGAAGTAACCGCCAACAATTAGCACAAGGCCGAGGATTACCCGAATAACAATGGTTTTTACGCTTTTTTTCGAGGTTTCGTTAGACATAACACTGAGTTTGGAGGTGCAATAGTAAACCAAGTTGACTAAATAGTCAAGAGGGTTGACTATTTTTATTTTAAACGCTATATTTGTAACCTGAATGGCAAAAAACCATATTTGAAGTGATGCTGGATAAACGTGCAAAAGCTAAACTGGAACAGTACATGCCCGCCCGCAAAAGGGCGCTTGGCAGGCTTATTTACATTGCCTACAGGCATTTTAATGAATGGGCTCAAAAAAAATGGAAGCAGGACGGTTGGGATGATATACGGCCTGAGCATTTGCGCCTTATAAGTATTATAAGCCTTGAGCCGGTTAGCAACAATGAACTTGCACAAAGGGCAAGAGTAAGCAAACAGGCTATGAGTAAAATGGTAAACCTGCTGGAAGAAAAGGGCTTTATTGATGTGGTGCCTCATCCATCAGATTCGCGCTCAAAAATGATTTCGGTATCGAATGAAGGAGTTGATTTTATGACCTACTTTTTGGGCTGCTCTATTGAATTGAAGGAGAAGTATGCCAAAATGATTGGTAAAGAGAAAATGGAGAAGTTAATTGACTTGCTCTCGGAATTGACTGAGTGTATATTAGAAGAAGAGCGCATTGAATGCGCCTTAGCGGGCAAATAAGTTCCTGCTGATATTATTTTTTCAGGCTACTGCTTTAAGCGTGCGTTGAATTTGGCCTAAATGCCTTTTGAAGTGAAAGCCGAAAAACTCCACCATCTGGTAAATATTCATTTTGCCGGCAAGGGTGTGTTTCCAAATAGATTTTTTAGCATCGGTATCAGACAAAGCGCTGATAAGGTTGTAGATATCCTTTCGTAATTGCGTCCATTCATGTTCAAGCGCTTCTAACGACTTCGTTTCTTTCGGAGGGGCGGTAATCTCAGGCGCTTTAAATTTAATAGGCAGCACAAATACCAGCTTAACAAATGCCAACCTGCGCCAGCCTGTAAAACCTGCGTTCGGTTCTTTACTCATATCCTGCGTTTTCTTTTGCAGGTATTTTAAAGAAGCGTTCTCTGCTACCATTAAATGGCCTATTACTTCGGCAACACTCCACTTATCAGCAGCCGGTTTTTTAAGTATAACCTCGTTACTGTAATTTTTTAGAAGCGTAAACAATTGCTTGCGGTCTTCTTCAATTTGTTGAAAGGCTGCTTCAAGGTTGGGTGTCATTGAACTATTGTTTAACACTAAGGAACAATTTCTTTATTGAACAGAGGTAGAATGCCGCCAAACCTAATGGTACCAAGGCTTTTTGCCTGTTTTTAGTTACTTTTGCGGCCCCGTGGTAAAAATCGGACATATTGAATTACCGGACATGCCGCTATTGCTGGCACCTATGGAGGATGTAAGCGATCCGCCATTCAGGCATTTATGCAAAAAGCATGGCGCTGATATGCTGTACACTGAATTTATCAGTTCAGACGGCCTTATACGCGATGCGGAGAAGAGTGTAAAGAAGCTGGACATTTACCCGGATGAAAGGCCGGTAGGCATTCAGATTTTTGGTGGCGAAGAAGAGGCTATGGTGCGCAGTGCAGAAATTGTGGAAGCCGCCAAACCTGAACTGCTGGATATTAACTATGGCTGCCCTGTAAAGAATGTGGTATGCCGCAACGCAGGTTCCGGCATTTTGCGCGATATAGATAAGATGGTGAAGCTTACCGCGGCCATTGTAAAAGGCACCAAACTTCCGGTAACGGTAAAAACCCGTTTGGGTTGGGATGATAACTCCATACGGATTGTGGAGGTTGCTGAACGTTTACAAGATGTAGGGATACAGGCAATTTCTATCCATTGCCGCACTAAACACCAGATGTACACCGGCAGCGCCCGCTGGGAATGGATAACCAAAGTGAAAGAAAATCCGCGTTTAAAAATTCCGGTGTTTGGCAACGGCGATGTTAACACGCCAGAAAAGGCAGTTGACATGGTTAAAAAATACGGCGCCGATGGAGTGATGATTGGCCGCGCTTCAATAGGCTATCCTTTTATTTTCCGCGAGGTAAAGCATTTTGTAAATACGGGAGAGCACCTGGCTCCGCCAACTTTAGCGGAACGTTTAGAGGCCTGCAAAACACACCTCATTCGCAGTATGGAATGGAAAGGAGAGAAGTTAGGCATATTGGAAATGCGCCGCCACTATGCGCCATACTTTGCCGGTTTGCCTAATGTAAAAGTGTTCCGCAATAAGCTGGTAACTACTGATAATAAGGACGAGATTTTTGAGGTACTGCAGGAGTTGGAAAACTATTACAGCAAGGAACAAAACCTTGTTTACGCCACAGCGGAGAAACCCGTTTACGAAGGCATTGACGGATAAGAAAAAACCTCCCCGAAAAAATATCTCCGAAGAGGCTTAGGCACATTCCCTGTGCTTTTTCTTTATTGGTTTTTGTAACGCAGGTTAGCGTTTTTACCCGGCTTATCCATTAACATATGCAATCCGAAAATGAAGTTTGCATTATTGTTGTAAAAGTTGTTGCCGTATAAACCAGTACCGCGGTTTAGATTGACCAATCCAAGATTATCGCGGGCCTCAAACGTAAATGCTGCAAAACGTCCTAATGGAAAGCTAATACCAAGGCCCATTACCACACCACCATCCAATTGTCTTAAATCACTGCTAACATCAGTTACAGTGCGCATCTGGCTTACGCTTAATTCCGAACCGGGCACGCGTGTATTATCGCTGCTAACCCGGTAAGCATTAATCAATACACCGCCGTACAAACCTGTATTGGTAAAGAATTTTACGGTTTTACCGAAGTTGAGTTTAAGGGTTACCGGTACTGTTAAGTAGTTAATGTTTTCGTAAGCGTAACTATGCGTAAAAGTGCCGGTTTCGCTCCAGCTTGCTACGTCGTACCATAAATCGCCTTTACGTTCCCAGTTGGCTTCCATTTGCAAACCTACAATAGGTGTAAAGTGATACTGGTAAGAAAATCCAACCAAGGCGCCACCATAAGGTGATTTTTGCGGATTGCGCGGGCTTTGTAAAGGGTGTTGATTGTAGAATGTGCTTATGCCCGGCCCGGCGTGTATACCAAACTCCATTCTGGAAAAAGATGGGGAGGATTTGGCAGAATCGCTAAGGCTATTACGTTGAGCATTTGCACCGGCAAAAAGCGCTAAGAGGGTGATAACAAAAGCGGTACGCATATAACAGGTTTTAAGTGATGTAATATCAAATACCTTTTAAAGCGTAAAACTTCTGTCATGCTTATATAACGCTTACCCGCCTTGTATTGCATGTAGTTTAAATAGAAAATGATGTAGTAGCGTACCACAATAGCATAAACTGCCGGCGGGCTTTATGGAAAATTAACGGGCCCGCATCTATTGTTTAAACGCACTACATACCCGTTTTTACCTAACCAAACCTAATGTTATGAAAGCTGCACACACCCTTGTGGCAGGCGGACTTTGCCTTGCTACTGCACTACTGCTTTGTCTTAACTCCTGCAATTACGGAAGGCCCTTTAGCCAAAAAAATACCGGAAACCACAGTGTGGTGAAAAGTAAAGAAGAGAAAGTTGCAGAGGAGCCGAATACTTACAGCAAGATTGCCCCACCACCACCTCCCGGCGAATTACAGAATATAAGTACTGTTACGGAACAGGGTTATGCTGACCAGGCGGAATATGATATGGCCCCTGTTGCCGGAACCTATACTGTAACCGTGCAGGATGCCAACGGTGTTTCTTATGCATGGGCCCCGGCTGATGCAGAAAAGAAAGCGGACAAGGTTGACTACTTAGATAAACAGGAAGAGAAAGAAGAATTTAACCGCGAAGCCTATAACTACATTAAGGAGAACGAGTTTTTAAGGCCTATCGAAAAACCGCTTTCCACCTTTTCTATTGATGTAGATGTTGCATCGTATGGTATTATGCGCAAAAAATTGCAAGGCGGGCAAAGTGTTCCGAAAGACGCTGTACGTTTAGAGGAGTTAGTTAACTATTTCAGCTATAATTATCCCGAACCAAATGCGGGGCAGCCATTTTCAGTTAATACTGAACTAAGTGCCTGCCCGTGGAATGCCAACCATAAATTGTTACGCATCGGTATACATGGCAAAAGCATTGAAACTTCTTCACTGCCTTCTTCTAACCTGGTATTCCTGATTGATGTATCCGGTTCAATGGATGAGCCTGATAAACTGCCATTGGTTAAAAACTCGCTCCGCTTGCTGGTAAATCAACTTAAGGCCGACGACCGCGTGGCCATAGTAACCTATGCGGGAGCCAGCGGCCTGGCCTTGCCTTCTACTTCATGCGCCAATAAGGAAAAGATCTTTCAGGCAATTGAGAATATGGAAGCCGGCGGTTCCACTAACGGTGCTGAAGGAATTGAACTGGCTTACAAAACCGCGCGCGAAAATTTTATGAGCGATGGCAACAACCGTGTTATACTTTGTACAGATGGCGATTTTAATGTAAGAGTTACCAGCGATGGGGACCTGGTGCGCCTTATTGAAAAAAAGAGGAAAGAGGGAGTATTTCTGTCTGTACTTGGCTTTGGTATGGGTAACTACCAGGATAGCAAGATGGAGCAATTGGCAGATAAGGGTAACGGCAACTACGCCTTTATCGATAACCTGTTTGAAGCCAACAAAAATCTGGTGAGCCAAATGGGCGCTACCCTGTTGTGTATTGCTAAGGATGTTAAGATCCAGGTAGAGTTTAACCCGGTAAAAGTGAAAGGCTACCGCTTGCTTGGTTACGAAAATCGTTTGATGGCCGACCAGGACTTTAATGATGATACCAAGGATGCCGGCGAAATTGGTGCCGGTACTAACGTTACGGCCTTCTACGAAATCACCTTGGATGAGAAAGATGAGTCAATGACCAGCCCTAAGGTGGATGCTTTAAAATATCAAAGCCTGATTACTGCTGCCTCATCCTCGGATTTGCTTACGGTAAAACTGCGCTATAAAGAGCCGAAAGAAGATAAGAGCAAATTGATAGAAATGCCGGTTAGTGATCAGGCAACAACCTTTGCCTCCGCTTCGGAAGACTTTCGTTTTGCGGCTTCGGTAATTTCTTTTGGTATGATTTTACGCGACTCAAAATTTAAGGGAACCAGTTCTATTGATAAAGTGCTGGAATGGGCGCGTAATTCAAAGGGCAGCGATACCCAGGGGTATCGTTCAGAATTTATTCGCCTTGTAAGCCTTGCAAAAAGCACTTTATAAGGTGTAAGTTAAAGGAATCACTAAGCAACGGCGCCCTTGGGCGCCGTTGGCTTTTAAGCATTTATGCAGCTCGCAAAGGAAGGTACTGCCTACTAACCGAAATATTTCTACATTCAGGAACTAAACCGGAAGTATGAAGAAACTTTACTTTTTACTGTTTGCCCTTGTTGCCTTTAGTTCGTCTATTCAGGCAGCTTGTGGAGGTGGCCAGAAACAGGTTATAATCACCATTGTGCCTGATAACTATCCCCTGGAAACTACATGGACCCTACGTGATGCGCAAACCAATGCGTTGGTAGACTCCGGCGGAATAAACAGTGATACGGTTTGTATAGGAAGCAGCCAGTGTGTTAAGTTCACCATTTTTGACCAGGCCGGCGATGGTATTTGTTGTGCCTACGGCAATGGTTCTTATTCTGTTACCCTTGACGGAGCAATAGTTATTTCCGGCGGCCAGTTCACCAACCTTGAAACAATAACTTTTAACTGCCCTCCGGGTTATGATTGTACCAACCCATTGGTAGCAGTTAAAGACACCATGACTGCACCAGCACCTGAAACCTGGTACGTTTTTACGGCAGATTCATCAGGAACATATGACATACAAACATGCGGTTTAGGCAATACCTGCGATACCAAACTATATGTTTATGACCATTGCGGTGGATTGGTAATTGGCGAAGGTGTACAAGGCACTACGTTTTACGATGATGATGGCTGCGGTAGCAACTTCCAATCAAAAATTACAGCAGCTCTGCAGGCAGGCAGCACTTACTACGTACGTGTTGGCGACTACCTAACTGCGTGTGTAGGCCATACCATTAATTGGGAAATTAGATTTCACGGGCCTATTGCAGGATGTATGGATCCAACGGCTTGCAATTATGACCCTTTGGCTACAATTAGCGATGGCAGTTGCGTTTATGCGCCAAGCCCTTTATGCCCTGCACCGGATTTAGCGGTTGACCAAAATGAGTTGGAAACATCAATGTACGTTGACAATATAAATGCAGGTTCAGTAAACTGTTACGTAGGCGAGGGTTGCTTGGCCGGTTATGGTAATCGCCGCATTATCCGTTTCAGTACGCATATCCGCAACATCGGTAATGAAGATTATTATATAGGCCCTATGGATACCGTAGGTAACCAATTTGTTTACGATGCCTGCCACAACCACTGGCATTATGTTGGTTATGCTGAGTATTTATTGTTTGACCAAAACTGGAACCAAATGGAAGCCGGTTACAAAAACGGCTTCTGTGTATTGGATTTAGAATGTAGTGGTGGCGGTATGGCAAAATTCGGTTGCAGTAACATGGGTATTACAGCAGGCTGTGGAGATATTTACGGCGCAGGTTTAGATTGCCAATGGATAGATGTAACAGATGTTGATACTGGTATTTATACCCTGGTTGTTCGTGTTAACTGGGATAAATCTCCTGACCGCCTTGGCCACTACGAAAAAACTTACGACAATAACTGGGCACAGGTATGTATGCATTTGTATTACGATAACGGCGGGTTTAAGGTGTATGAAATTTTACCAACCTGCGCCATTTATGTTGACTGTGCCGGCGATACTTTAGGCAATGCGCAAAAAGACTGCAACAACGTTTGCAACGGCAGCAGCGTGCGTGGCGATTTAGATATTGACCAGGCGGCTAACGCTACAGACTTTAACTTATACCTGAATGGCTTAAAAAATGAGAGTATCAGCTACGCACCGTGCATTGACTTAAATGGTGATAGCACCATTACCGTAACAGATGCTGCCCGTTTAAACGGTTGCCTGTTAAGTAATGCGGGCCAGCACCACCATAGCGGTAATTACCAAAATACCCATAAGCATTGCGAGTTTCCGTTTAATATCTACAACCCTAACGATAGCGTAACCTTTAGCATTGCTAATGTGGATTGGCAAAACAAGTATGTTGACTTAAGCGTGTTGAGCCCAAGCTGTTTGTTGCTGGCTTATGAGTTTAAACTACATGGCGTAGTGGTAGATTCAATTAAGAACCTGGCGCTTGGTAATTATGCGCCTGATATCCGTTCCGCAGCCAATGGCCATATTGTAGGTATTTCGGCAGATGAGAACGCTTTATTCAAACAGTCAGCTCCGCTCAACTTCATGCGGGTTTACTATAGCACACTTACTGATACTATGATTTGTATTGATGAGATAATAGCTGCTGTAAACTCAAACTATGAGGAAGTGCATGGAAAAATCGGCGGTAGCTGCGCAGTTGAGCCGGTTACACCACCCAGTGGTATTGTTTCCTTAAACGGTGATGCGCTGTCGGTTATTCCGAATCCTTCAAGCGGTTTGTTTGATGTGTATTTAACCGGGCTATCGCTTTTTGGCGCAGAAATAAAAATTACTGACGCTTTGGGCAGAGTGGTAATGAATGCACCTTACGGCGACTTATCAAACCACTTTTCAGTTGATTTGAGCGCCCAACAAAGTGGCTTCTATTACCTGCATATTAACCTGAACGGCAATAGCTTAACCAAGCGGTTATTGTTAATAAAACAATAAATGGCAGGCCATTGCGTCCTAAACATTGACAAAAAGATAGCGTAAACAACTTTGCACGCTTTTTGATGCTAATGTTATACAACTAAAAACAAAACACAATCATGGGAATTTATGTAATTGTTGGTGTCTTTATGCTTATCAGCTGGTTAGTGAGTATGAGGCTGAAAAGCAAATTCAACGAATACTCTCAGGTAACTTTCCGCGGTAACCTAAGCGGTGCAGAAATTGCGATGAAAATGCTGCGCGATAATGGCATTGATGATGTAAAGGTAATGTCGGTAGAAGGACAGTTAACTGACCACTATAACCCTACCGAAAAAACAGTAAACCTTTCGCCGGAAGTATATAACGGCCGTAGCGTTGCTGCCGCTGCCGTTGCTGCGCACGAATGTGGCCACGCTGTGCAACATGCCAAGGCGTACACCTGGTTAGGTTTGCGCAGCAAATTGGTACCTACGGTAAGCTTTGCTTCGCGTTGGACGCAGTTTATTCTGTTGGGCGGTATTGTGCTGGCCATGTTTGCCCCTGTGGTAGGTATTGCAATTGTGGTGGTAGGCCTTAGCTTGTTTGCCTTAACAACACTGTTCTCCTTTATAACTTTGCCGGTGGAGTTTGATGCCAGCAACCGCGGGTTGGCCTGGTTAAATGAATCGGGCATGGTTTCATCGCAGGAGCATGAGATGGCTAAAGATGCTTTATGGTGGGCTGCTATGACTTATGTTGTTGCCGCTCTATCCTCACTGGCTATGTTGCTTTACTACATCTCACTGTTCTTAAGAAGAAGATAATTCAAATAAGATTTGATCATACAAGGCCTCCTTTTTGGGGGCTTTGTTTTTTACCAGCGCTGTAAACCAAAGTCGGTAAGCAGCCGGCAGGGTTTACCCTCAGCATCAAAACCAATGTAAGTGCCATAACAACCATCACCTGCCCCTGTAGTAAAGCAGGCAAGGTTATGATTATTGAAACTATACATACGCCCCCATTGCCAGTCACCCATAAATGCCTTTTCCCATAACTCGTTGGGGTTGGCGTTGCTTAACGCATTAAAGTCGTTTGCTGCAATAGAGTCTATAAAAACGCCCATACCGGCATCTACACTATAGCAGTGAATAATACTATCCGTTAACGCGTAGTGATGCTGCCCGGGGGTAATAGCATCTTCCCATCGAACAACCGCTTTATCGGAAA
>CAZUHU010000085.1:10402-15132 GCA_964620645.1 uncultured Chitinophaga sp. | reverse complement strand
AATACACCATTACACCGCTTATGTATATGACCCTGCGTGCCAGGCATTACTGGAGTAAGGCCGTTTATATTGAGCATGCTACCCTGGATGCAGGCGGTTATATGGATTTTATCAATTACCCCTATAACACTGATAGAAACTTCAATACCTGGAACATAGACTTTGTATACAACTGGCAGTTTGCACCGGGTAGCAACATGATAGTAACCTGGAAACAGAGCATTGCCAAAGGCGACCAGGACAGTGGCGACAATTACTACCGAAATGTACAACGCACTTTTAATACCCCGCAAAGCAATTCCATAAGCGTAAAAGTGCAGTACTATTTAGATTATCAGCAAATGCGCGAGTGGGATGAAAAGCGCAAAATGCGCAAGCACCACCTTAGCTAAATAAAAGAGCCTCCTTGTTTAAGGAGGCTCTTTTATTTAGCAGTCAAGCTGCATTTACTTAAATCCTATTTGCTTACTATCGGCAGCAGCTACCTGGTTATAAAACTCGCGGAACTTCGGATATTCATCAGCGTTTACTATGTCACGCTTAAATTTGATCTCGCGTGTTGCCTTTACCTTTCCTGCCACACTGGTATTATAGGTCAATGTATAATCAGCAAAATCACTGGTGATATTTACTGATTTAGGCTGCTCGGCCAATACCTTGCCCGCAGGTAATTCAATATTGATTGTTTCCTTAAATGATTCCGCGCTTTGCATCCTCCACATCAGTAGCGGATACTTACGGGTTTCCAGCGAAAGGAAATCGGAGGTGCGCACGCCCTCGCTCCACGGAATACGGAATATCTTAATGCCTATCACTTCATTCAACTCATTCTTAACCTGGAAGGAGTAGCTGTATTCCACGCTGTCTGACAGCGTCTTCAAATCCTTAAAGTTAAGGTTCAACAACTTGGCCGGGTTAGTAAAGTCTCCCGCAACTGCCTGCGTCATTTCCTTTTCCTGCTTGTCTTTACCTTCATCAGCAAAATCATTACGCACACCCGAGGCCAGCACACCCGTCTTAATAGTTTTGCGGGTAAAGATGATGTCGTTGTTTTCAAACTTAAGGTCGGTTTCGCGCACAATCAAATTACGTACTCTGCTTGGCGAGTTCAATTTCATCAACTGCGTAGCAGCGCTATCTCCTTCGCGTGGTATAAACAGGGCATTGGTGTTCAGGTCTTCTTTAGGTAAAGCAGCAAACGAAAGCTTTTGGTCGGTTAACTCAATAATGTAATTCTTGCCACCTGTTTGCAACTGCGCAATGCAGTGGTTAAAATCAATACTTGGCAGGTTAAGGTGCTTATCGCCGTTGTTACGGGTATCTACCAGTATAAGGTTGGCCTTAAGTCCAGCTTCTTTACACATGGCAACAAACAGCGTTGATACATCTTTACAATCACCCAACTTGGTGGTTAACGTGCGCGATGCTTTTTGTGGAATGATAGGGCCGTGCATAAACGGCACATTACTGTAGGATACATTCTGTTCAATGTATTCGTATATCATCTTTGCCTTCTGTAATTCCGTTAGCCCCTTCTTGTCCTTAAACAACTCGGCAACGGTTTCTTTAATTACAAAATCAGTTTTGGCCAAGGTTGAAGAAAGGTCCGAGTACCAATTGCTAACGTACTTCCAATCAGGCAGTGTGCTAATGTCCAGCACAGCGCCAATATCGCTTAAAGGCGGCATTTGTGGTTCAGGCTTAATGGCAGGCTGGTCTTTCATCTCCCACACATAAAGCTTCATGTCTTCTACATCTGTCGTCTTTGCCTTTATATCTGCATTTAAAACCTGGTGTTTAAACTCCTTAGTGGCAGGCATTAAAATGCTGTAACGGCTAATAAGTACAGGATAGCTGAAGTTAAAGTTAAACTGCTCCCAAAAATGCTGTGCCAGCTTGCCGCGGTTATAGTTCTCTATACGGTACGAAAGGTGGATGGCATCGCCGGCCTCAAGGTTAGTAAACACAATATCCGCATCATCCTTTTCAGCCTGCACCTTGTTGCCATCTTTCTTCAACACTTCCGCCTTGTCAATAATCAATCGCTGGCGGTAGCCGTTAAAGCCAATGTAGTACTCCTTCCAGGTATCAATACCGGCCTGGTTAAATACCTTAACTACTATTTCGCTCTTTTCTTCAGTAGCTCCTTCAGGATAAACAACACGTTGTGTTTCGTTCAATAGTATAATGCTGTTATCGTCCGGATAGTCCTCTGCTTTAGGGGCTTTCTTATACAAATCGTAAGCATCGGTTTTGTCAAAGTTCTCGAACAAGTCCTTCTTGCCTTCCAGCTTGCGCAATTGCTTGCGGGCCTCGTAGTTGGTAGGTGTATAATATATAGCCTTGCGGAAAGCTTCTTTTGCTTCCGTTTCGTTATTCATAGCCTGGTAAATTTTACCAAGGCGGTTCCATGATCCGCCTAAATAAGGCGAAAGGTCAAGCGCTTTATTGGCCCATGTTAAGGCGCTGCTGTAATCCTGCGCACCAAAAAACAAATCGCTTAAATCAGTATAATACGAAATAGCGTAAGGGTAATTATCCACGCGCTGGTAGTACAGTTTTAAGCCTTCATCTTTATTGCCAAGATCAAAGTAGTTGCTGGCCATTGCGGTAAGCACTTTATCACTGTAATGGCCCTTAAAGTAATTCTTCAGTATCTGGTTGGCTTTTGAGAGGTTCTTGCTGGTGTTGCGCTCAATGCTGTACATAATCGCCATCAACTCGTAGTTGTCAGGGTACTTTTCATACAGGCTCTGCGACATACTTACTACCTGCTCGTATTTATTTCTTTTGGCTAAAAGGGCTAGTGTGCGCAGGTCGCTGTATTCGTCCTCACCATACAGCTTCTTATATTTTTCAAGCAGGGTTTCTTCCTCATCATAGTCTTCCTTCTCATCCGCTTCATCCATTAAACCTTTAACCGCATAGATGTAATCGGGGTCGTTACTTTTAATTTTCTCGTACTGCTTGGTAAGGTCGGTAACGTTTTTGTCGCGGGCATAGGCTTCAATCATCCTTACACCAAGGAAAGAACTTTCAGGTGCCAACTCACCGGCTTTCTTTAATGCTTTGCGGGCTTCATAAACCTTATCGTTGCGCATGTAAGTTTCTGCCAGCAACAATTGGTTCAACAGGCTGGCCGGTTCGTTCTTTGCCTTGTTTTCAAAAAACTCTTCAGCAAAAAGCGCATAGGAAGTAACCGTATACTCCGTAGCCTTATTGTATGTTTGAACGGCTGAGGTGCTGCGCAACCCCTTTATAGGGTTGCCGTCTTTATCCGTAATACGAATCATAAAGTTGGCGCGGTCAGTTTCGCTTTCGCCTATTTGCACTAAAACACGGTTATAGCCTTTGTTCAGCTTTACGTTGTTTACATAAATATCCAAATCGCAATTGCGCTCTTCTGAAACATTGGTAACCAGTTTATCATTTACCCATACTTTTAAGGAGCCTGAGTTACCGGTACGCATAAACACTTCCTGGTCCACATCGCTCTCCAAAAAGGTTTGGGCATACATTATGGAGTAGTCTATCACAAAGTAGTTGTCAAAATCAAACCAGTGGTCATTACGGGCATAGGGTGGGGTTGTCCACTTCACATCTGCATTCACTTTGTTCTTAAACACTGCATCAGGGCCTGCATTTGCAAGGGCGCCGAAGTCTTTATTAAAACCACTGCCCGAGGTGTTATCAAATGTGCCCAGCACAGCCCAGTTATCTAAGGTTCCTATTGCCTCAAACTCCTCTTTCGCCTTTTTAAAATTGCCAACGGATTCGTAGTGGTTACCCAACATGGAATGAACCATTGCCTTTATAGTGCCGTTGGCCTTTTTATCATCAGCCAGGGCATTTAAAAATTTAAGCTCGGCCTCGTTCTTACGGCCGTAACCATCAAATACTGATGGGGTAGTCCATAAAGCATAAACGTATGGATAAGGATTATCGGAAGAATTAAAGAATTCAGTAAAGTATTTAAACGCCTTATCGTTTTTATCAAGGCTCCAGTAAACCAGCGAAAGGGCAAGGTTGCCGTCCGCTTTGGTATCGGCATCTTTGGCAGCCTGTTCAAATAGTTTGATGGCGTCGTCGCGTTTATTTTTGTTAAACGCCTCCCAGCCCTGGGCCAGGTTTTCTTTACTGGCCGATGCATTAAAACAGGCAACAGATGAGAGTAAGAAAAGACAGAGAATCTTAAATTGTTTCATGGGGTTCATTAAAGTTTAGATAGTGCAATATATTCTTAAAAGTGGAAAAAAAGAGTCGGTTAGAACTGCAGCTTGAAAAGGTGCAAGCTTCCATTTATCTGCGAATATTTTTCATTTTTACCGTTATAGTGTCAACCCAAAAGGAGCATCTATTATGAAGAAGCAATTTATTATGGTTCTGTTAACGCTTATGACAACGCATTTGTTGTACGCCCAGCAGGAAAAGGATAAAAAGGAAAAGAAAACCGCCAAAGAAGTATTGCAGGAATTACCGGAAACGCTGATAGCCCAACCGGACGCCGGCCCTGATACTAACGCTAATAAGCTGATAAGCGATAATATGTGGATGGTGGTTAACCCCCTTTGGAAAACGAAAGGGCTGTTGACCTTTACCGATTTCAAATTACAGAAAACGGATGAGGAGCCCTTGGCGGAGACCATGCCCATACCTGACAAAAAGGTGGTGCAATCTATTTTAATAAACCTGGGCACCGTAAAAAAATCGCCGGCGGATAAAAAGCAGGC
>CAZUHU010000085.1:0-10302 GCA_964620645.1 uncultured Chitinophaga sp. | reverse complement strand
AGAACTTTTGTGTATCCCGACGAACAGGATATATATGTAGACTTCACCAAAAAAATGCTGAAGACCGTACATATTCAATAACTGCGCTACTGAATGATAGAGCAGTTGTTGTAGTTGCCGTTCATGTTATACTCAAAGGCGTTACACGTTTGATTGGCATCATTTAAAGTTGAATTCGGGATGTCGTGATAAGTGTCGTTACTGTTGTTATCAGTACATTGGCACGTCCAATTCTTTTTACAGGATGCAAGCGTTAACACACCTACTATTCCAAGAGCAATCCATAACTTTCTCATACAAGTTTTTTTAGCAGTTCATTAAATTGTTTCTCCTCTTCTATAGCAACGGCTACCCTAAATAGCTGGTGTACAACAATTTTTAATTAAACTGATTATCAATTGATTAAATTGAAGAAGGGGTTATCCTTTGCTTTGGTTTTAGTATTTTGCCTTTTAAATAACAGCTATGAAAAATGTACTTATTGCCATCGGGGTCCTGCTAATAATCAGCAGTTGCAACCGGGCTGTTGAGCCGCAAACCGGGAGCACCTATTACGATTTACAGGAAGAAGGTGTAAAAACCGGTGGTGTAAAAATGATTACCGTTCATGGCAAGTATAAAGTATGGACCAAGCGCTTCGGCAATGGTAAAATTAAGGTGCTGCTGTTACACGGCGGGCCGGGTTGTACGCATGAGTACTTTGAGTGTTTCGAAAGCTTTTTACCACAGGAAGGAATTCAGTTTTACGAATATGATCAGTTAGGGTCCTTTTACTCCGACCAGCCAAACGACACCCTGCTTTGGCAAATACCGCAGCGCATTGAAGAAGTGGAAGAAGTTAGACAAGGATTAGGCCTGGATAGCTTCTACATACTGGGCCATTCCTGGGGTGGCATGCTGGCCATTGAGTATGCGCTGAAATACCAACAACACCTTAAAGGCATTGTCATCTCCAACATGGTAGCCAGCATACCAAAATACGAACAACGCATTGCCGATTTGCGCAAACAGTTAAGCCCGGAAGTGAATGATACCATTGACCGCTTTGAAAAAAGCGGCAATACCTCGGACCCGGGCTATATGGTACTCGTACAACGTGAGTTCTACAATCGCTTTATCTGCCGGCTGCCGGAGTGGCCCGACCCGCTTAAAAGAGGCATGAATCACTTGAACATGAATGTGTACGGCTATATGCAGGGGGCCAGCGAAATGGTGGTTACCGGCAAAATGAAGGGCTGGACGCGTTGGGACGACCTGAAAAACATAACAATTCCTGTGCTGACCATAGGGGGCGAATACGATGAAATGAACCCTAAGGAAATGGAGGAAATGAGTAAGCTGGTTAAGCACGGGCGCTATCTCTATTGCCCCAACGGCAGCCATTTTTCGTTTTGGGACGATCAGGAGCATTATTTCCCGGGCCTTATCTCCTTTTTAAAGGACGCAGATGCGGGTAAATTGTAGTTAATTGATGAAAATCAGGTAAACTAACACTTGTTTGTATGATGCGTAAGTAATACCTTTGCTAACAAACGTAAGTTTATATGGCTACCGCCACACTAAGCACAAAACAAACCATAAGGCAAACCGCCGAGAAACTCTTTCAGGAAAGAGGATATGCTGCAATTGGCATGCGCGAGCTGGCCCGCGAGGTAGGTATTGAGGCGCCAAGCATTTACAACCATTACAAGAGTAAGGATGCCCTGCTACGCGAAATTTGTTTTGATATAGCTGAACAGTTTTTCAAAGCCTTTGACGCTGCCGTTATGGAGGAGGAAAAGGGCGGCAAAAAACTGAAACTTGCCATCCGTGCCCATATTGGCGTTATCGCAAACAACATTGATGCCTCTGAAGTGTTTTTTAATGAGTGGGTGTTTTTAGAGGAGCCCCACCTGGCTAAGTTTAAAAAGCTGCGGTACGAATACGAAATGCGTTTTAGAGATGTAATTGAAAAAGGCATTAAGCGTGGCGACTTTAAAAAGGTAAACGCCAAACTGGCTGTGTTTACCATATTTTCTGCCCTTAACGCTACTTACGATTTGTACAACAGCACCGAACGTTTAACCGAAGAAGAAATAGCCGAAGAAATCTCAAACCTCTTATTAAAAGGATTAAAAGCATAAGCCATGTACGGTAACACCTTTGTAACAGAAGAAGAAGCCAAGCGAATGAATGCCACTGTGGAAGACCCGCAGAAGCTGGCTGAGTTTGAAGACCGCATAACACGCGGTGAAAAAATTGAACCCGGCGATTGGATGCCGCAGGAATACCGCAAGCAGCTTATCCGCATGATTGAGCAACATGCGCATAGCGAGATTGTTGGCGCCCTGCCCGAAGGCACCTGGATAACCCGCGCCCCCAACTTTAGAAGAAAACTGGCGCTTATTGCCAAAGTGCAGGACGAGGTTGGCCACGGCCAATTGTTATACTCGGCAGCGGAAACCCTTGGTAAAACAAGGGAGCAGATGCTTGACGACCTGCTGAACGGCAAAAGCAAATACTCCAACATATTTAACTACCCGGCCAAAACCTGGGCCGATATTGCTGTTATAGGCTTTTTGGTGGATGGCGCTGCCATTGTTAACCAGGTAATAAACAGCAAAGGCAGCTACGGCCCTTATTGCCGTGCGCTGGAAAGGATTTGCTACGAGGAAAGTTTCCACCTGAAACAGGGGCACGATAACGTGGTGTATTTAGCTACTGGCACCGATAAGCAACGTGCCATTCTGCAGGATGCTATTAACCGCTGGTATCGCCCGCTGTTACACTTTTTCGGCCCGCCTGATAAAGCATCGCAACACAGCGAAAAGCTGATGAAGTGGAAGGTAAAGCTGGCTTCGAACGATGACATGCGCAACCAGTTTTTAGACCAATACGTTCCTAAAATTCTTGAGTTGGGGCTTACCTTCCCTGACCCTAACCTGCGTAAAAATGCAGATGGTATATGGGAATTCAGCGATCCGGATTGGGAAGAATTTAAGCGTGTAATTAATGGCGATGGCCCATGCAATAAAGAAAGGCTGGCCGTGCGCCGTTATGCTGAAGAAGCCGGCCGTTGGGTGCGCCAGGCCTTAATGAATCCGAAAGAAAAATATCAAGTTCCATTAGCGTAAACTGAAGTTATGAGCTCGTTAGACCCCAGAGTAAACAGGTTAGACCTGAAGAGAGTATTAGAAGGAGAAGTGCAAACCAACAGCCACCTGGTAACCTATGAGGTGTTTCACCAGGACAAGCGCGGCAAACAGGCTGTACACGTGGGTATAGTGCATGCGCCCTCGCCTGAACTGGCGCTGGTTTTTGCTAAGGAACAATACAGCCGCCGTGGCAAAACCGCCAATCTTTGGGTAGTTAAAACCAGCGATGTTTACACCTTCTCTCCTGCTGATGATGATATGTTTGAAACCACGCCTGAAAAAGTTTTCCGCGACCCTGCAGCGTACAAAGTGCGCGACCGTATTGAAGCATATCAATTAAAAAATAAAGCAACCAACTAATCTTATTGCCATGAACATAAATGCAACTAAAGACCTGCTGTTTAAAATGGCCGACGATGCTTTAATTATCGGCCATCGCAACTCCGAGTGGACCGGCATAGGCCCAATGCTTGAGGAAGACCTGGCGT
Organism: uncultured Chitinophaga sp.; assembly: GCA_964620645.1. Lineage (GTDB taxonomy): Bacteria > Bacteroidota > Bacteroidia > Chitinophagales > LD1 > Bog-950. Next base: position 6,680 of record CAZUHU010000085.1, on the reverse strand, counting down.
TTTCATCTATGGCGCAGGATAAAATAGGCCATGCCCTGGCTTTATACAAAATATTGAATGAGGTTTTAGGTGAAGCAGACCCTGATAAACTGGGTTTTATGCGCGGGGAAAAGGACATGAAGTGCTGCCATTTTGTAGAGTATCCTATTGGTGAATACGACTTCAGCATTATTCGCCAGTTTCTGTTCGACCATGCCGAGCTTATTCGTTATGAAATGCTTGCTGAATCAGGCTTTCAGCCATTAGCACAATTAGCCAAAAAAGTGAAGGGCGAAATAAAATACCACGTAATGCATGCCGATACTTTTGTGAAGCAGTTGGCAGCGGGTTCCGAAGAGGCCCACGCACGCTTGCAAAATGCACTAAACAATTGCTGGCATTTGGCGCTGGGTGTTTTTGAAAAAAGCGAGCTGGAAAGCGAGCTGATTAAGGATGGCACGTTTGCCGGTGAAGAAGAGTTACAAAACCGCTGGCTGGCAAAAATCACACCCATACTGCAAGCCGCTAATCTTACAATACCGGCTACAAACAACGATAAAATAGCTTTAGGTGGCAGAAGAGGTTACCACTCAGAATATCTTAAGCCGCTGCTTGACGAAATGTGCGAAGTAGTGCGCACTGACCCTGCCGCTGAATGGTAAACATGGAAACAGAAACCCACATAGTAAAGGCTGTTTCTGAAAAGGAGATATGGGCCGCATTGCAAAATGTTAAGGACCCCGAAATACCTGTAATTTCGGTAGTGGATATGGGCATGATATCCACTGTAGAAATTAAGCCTGATGGCGCCCACATCGTAATAATGCCAACCTTTGTTGGCTGCCCGGCCCTGCATGTAATCAAAAAATCTATTGAAGAAGAGGTGCTTAAAACAGGCGTTGCCGCTGTAGAGGTAAAAGTAGATTTTGAAAACCGCTGGAGCAGCGACCGCATGAGTGACGAGGCCAGGATAAAGCTTGAAAAATTCGGCTTGGCCCCTCCGCCATTATTAAAGGATGAAGAACTGAGCCTTGAAATGCTTGACCGTGTTCGCTGCCCGCACTGCGGCAGTACTGATACTACCCTCCGTTCCTCTTTTGGTTCAACCCTTTGCCGCGCTATACGCTTTTGTTTTAGCTGTAAGCAGGGCTTTGAGCAGTTTAAACCCGTACAATGAAAATACTGTTTACCGCTCTGGCTCTTTTGCTTTTGGCAGGAGAGCAACCCTCCGTGACAACCTTTAAATGGCTGCAAGGAAGCTGGAAAGAAACCTATACAGGCGATATAGAACAATGGGCTTTTACAGATAGCGTAGCGCGCGGCAGCAGCTACAGCGCAAATGAACAGGGCCGGCTTAACCTTACCGAAACCATTGAACTGGTTAACAAAGACGGCGCTTGCTATTACATCCCCACGGTGCTTAACCAAAACGGCGCAAAACCCGTGGAGTTTAAAATCGTATCCTTTACCGAAACATCTTTTGTTGCTGAAAACCCCTCGCACGACTTTCCGCAGCGCATAGTTTATAAGCTTAAAAACCCCAATACTTTAAGCGCCTATATCGAAGGCAAACACGATGGTAAGCGGCTGCGAATTCCCTTTCTCTTTAAACGTCAATAAGTTGTGGGTGTATTGCGGAAATACTACGGAATACATATATTGCCACAAATTGCGTGAATGAAGCGTTTTTCCCTGGCGGTATTTTTTGTCGTAATGGCTTCCGCTATTGTATTTGCGCAAACGCAAGCTGATGTTGATGCCCTTAACCAACAAGCAGAATCGAAACTTAACCAAAAACCTACCGAAGCTTTAACACTGGCAACCCAGGCTCAAACTGCTGCTGTTCAGTTAAACTATAAAACCGGCGAGGTAAAAGCTACCGCCTTAATGGGTGTAGCCAATTATAAAATTGATAATTACGAAAATGCCAAAAGCCTTGTTAGCCAAGCCATAGGTAAGGCCGAGGCAAATAAGGATTCCTCCAATCTATCCTTCTCAAAATACTGGTTAGCCACTATTGAGTTAAACCACGGCGAATACGCCAAGGCGCTGGACCTTTATCAAAACGCGCTGGAAATAGCTCAGAAAATAAATGACAAGAAGAATATTGCACGCGCCCTGGATGGCAAAGGCTCTATTTACGAAGCGCTTGGCGAGGAAGTAAAGGCAACTGAGGCCTACCAACAATCATTGGCAACAGCGCAGGAAGCCGGCTTTAAGGAGTGGTATCCTACCGTCAATTTCGACCTCGCTAATATGGCTTACCAAAAAGGCCAGATTGATGATGCCATAGCTAAGTTCAATGAATCTATTGAAGGCTCGGTGGCAGTGGGTAACGTCAATAATCAGGCGAATTGCTTACAGCAGTTAGCGGCTATTTACTACGAAAGAAACGATTCTAAAACGGCAATGACCTATGTGCAGCAGGCTATGGAATTATTCCAGCAGACCGGTTCTATGTCATCCTATAGCTACAGCCGCCTTTTAATGAGCACCATTTTATTGCGCGATAAGGAATGGGACGTTGCTATTGAGTTAGCCACCACAAGTTTAGATGAAGGCAAAACCAAAGGCGAAACCCAGTTGCAAAAAAATGCGGCTGAAGTGCTTTACTACGCCTACCTTGGCAAAGGAGATAAGGGCCGCGCGTTAGACTACCACGTTTTATTCCATAACCTTTCAGAAGCAAACCACAACGAGGAGTTGGCGAAGAAGTTGACCCAGCTTGAATTGCAGGCCAACTTTGAAAAAGAACGCGCGATAGAGAAGGCCAAACAACAGGCAACCGAAGCAGAACTTAACCTGGAAATTGAACGGCAAAACATGGTTAAGAAGGCATCGTTAATTGGTATTGGCTTATTGGCCATTATAGCCGGGCTGTCCATTTTTGCTTTCTTTCAAAAGCGTAAGGATAATAGAGTTATTGCAGCCGAAAAGAAAAAATCGGATGAGTTGTTGCTGAACATTCTGCCGGTTGAAGTAGCAAACGAGTTAAAAGCCAGCGGTCACTCTAAGGCTAAAAACTACGAAAGGGCCACGGTGCTGTTTGCCGACATTAAGAATTTTACCGGAGCGGCTGAAAGAATGAGCCCTGAAAAACTGGTAGAAGAAATTGACTACTACTTTAAAAAGTTTGATGAAATAGTGGCGCGCTATAAGATTGAGAAGATTAAAACCATAGGCGATGCTTACCTGTGTGTAGGTGGCCTGCCTGTTCCGGATATTGATAATGCCAACAACGTAATTCATGCCGCATTGGAAATGCAGCAGTTTATGGAACAGGCCCGTAAAGAGCGCGAAGCGAAGGGGCAGATATTTTTTGAAATCCGTATTGGTGTGCACACCGGCCCATTGGTGGCAGGCATAGTAGGCCTGCGCAAATTCGCATACGATATATGGGGCGATACGGTTAACGTAGCTGCACGTATGGAGCAGCATGGCGAAGAAGGAAAAATAAATATCAGCGGTTCAACATACGAGCTGGTAAAAGATAAAGTGCGTTGCACCTACCGCGGTAAGATTGAAGCCAAAAACAAAGGGCAAATTGACATGTATTTTGTAGAGGGACTTCTTTAATTTTATGCTGACATTATGCTAAAAAAATATTTGATATTATCCTTCCTGGTAACTGTGTTTACAGGTTTATCCTACTCGCAAGGCAGTAAGGAACAGCTTGAAGAAATGCGGAAGCTGCAGAAGCAAATGCAGGAGGAAAACAAGATGATTCAGCAGCAGCAGGAGTGGAACAACCAAAACTCTCAGCAGGAAATCAAAAAGCTGAATGCTGAAAACCAACAGAAGAATTTTGAAATACAATCCTCCAAACAGGAAGCTGCCAAAGCCCGGCAGGATGCCGTAAAAGCCAAAGCCGAGTTGGAGAGCAAAATGATAGAGTTAGCCTCTACGTTGGTGAAAATTGATTCTGCTAAAAGGCTGTTAGCCTATACTGACTCGCTATTGCAAACCGCAGAGGTAACCAACAAGCGCATAATGCAGGAAAAGCAGCGCCAGGAAGACAGTATCAAAATTTTAACCAAGGACCAGGAACTGAAAGACCTTGCCTTTAAAGCGCAGAAAGGCGAATTGGATGCGCAAAAGGCAAAAAATAACCTCTACATCATCATAGCGGCAGTTTCTCTAACCCTGCTTTCTATAATAGCCGTGCTGTTTTTGGCCCGCCAAAAAACCTTGCGCGAGTTAGCCGAAAAGAACCGCGTAATACAAGAAGAAAAGAAGCGCAGCGATGAATTACTGCTGAACATTCTGCCGGAAGAGATAATGCACGAGCTAAAAGCCCGTGGAAAAACGCAGGCGCGCAACTTCAGCAACGCCACAGTGCTATTTGCCGACATTAAAGAGTTTACCAAAATAAGTGAGCGCCTTACGCCGGACCAATTGATTGAGGCCCTGGATGCTTACTTCGAGCGCTTTGACAAAGTGATAGAAAAATACGGCATCGAAAAGATCAAAACGATCGGTGACGCATACGTTTGCGCCGGTGGCGTACCTTCTAAAAACGAAGTAGGTGCACATGCTATGGTAAAAGCTGCGCTTGAATTTATGCAGGAAATTGAAAATCTGCGCGTTGAAAGAACCAAATTGGGCCTGCAAACCTTTGAATTTCGTATTGGAATGCATACAGGACAACTAATAGCCGGCGTTATAGGTATAAGGAAATTTGCCTATGACATTTGGGGCGATACAGTGAACATGGCAGCGCGCATGCAGCAGGAGAGCGAGGCAGGAAAGATTAATATATCGGGCGCTACCTATGAGTTGGTTAAGGACAAGTTTGCCTGCGTATACAGGGGAAGGCACGAGGCGAAGAATAAAGGGGAAATAGACATGTATTTCGTGGAAAAAGCCATAGCCTGATTTTTTTTCGAAAGTTTTATTTTGACGAGGCAGATGAAGCGCTATAAAGAAATAGAGGAGCACATACTTGGGAAGTTAAAAGCTGAGCTGCCTAAGGATTTATACTATCATGGTTTGCACCATACCAAGGATGTATTGCGCAGCGCTGAAATGATTGGCCGCGACGAGAATATTACCGAAGATGAAATGATACTGCTTAAAACGGCAGTGTTGTACCACGACTCCGGCTTTACCAAAGTTTACCGTAACCACGAGGAGATAGGCTGCGATATGGCGCGTGAGGAACTGCCAAAATTTGGTTTTAAGCCTGATGAAGTTGAAAAGGTTTGCGGCATGATTATGGCCACCAAAATTCCGCAAAGGCCAAACAACAAGCTTGAGAATATAATTGCCGATGCCGACCTTGAATATCTTGGTACCGATGAATTCTGGAGGATAGGTAATACGCTATTCCAGGAGATTAAAACCTACCTTAACGTTGAAAGCGAAAGGCAGTGGAACATTATACAAATGAATTTCTTAAAGAGCCATCAATATCATACAGCTTTCTGCCGCAAAAACCGCGAAGCGCTGAAGCAGAAGCACCTGGCCGAGGTTACAGCCTTGGTAGAGAAAGAAAGCTAACTTTTTACTTTGCGTTTTTTTCCTGCAGCTGCGTATTAAGCCTGCGCACACGTTTGCATAGGGTTTGTATTATACCCCTTGCTACCTCAACGCGACTTTCCATCAATTCGTAAAAAGGCTCCTGGTCAATTTTAAGTAATAGCAAATCTGTAAGCGCCGTGGCGCTGGCTGAACGCGTTTCAGTATCCAGCAAGGAGAGTTCTCCAAAAAAGTCGTTCTCCTTAAGCACTGCAAGCAATTGCTCGCCCTTGTGAATTTTAACCTCCCCCTTAAAAATGATATACATGCAGTTGCCCACCTCGCCTTCGGCAAAAATGCCTTTGCCTTTTTCAAAATCCATTTCCTCCAAAATCTCTCCTACCTCCGCCAAAACGGTTTCCGGCGTTTCGCTAAAAATGCTTAGCGATTTAAGCAGCAACACTTTTTCTATAAGTAATAAGCGGGTTTCCTGTGGGTGGTAGCTCATGATCGAACAGTTTCAGCAAGAATTTTTTGAGCGGTTTCGCGTAATAACGTATCGTGATTGTCGGCAGCTAATTCAAGCCAACCTATTTTTTCATCCATTTCATAAAAAATCATGGAGTGCAGGGCTGCGGCTTTGGTCCAGCGGTGGTAGTGGTATGCCTTATCATGCAATATTTCATCAACCACCTGCCTGTAGCTAAACTCCTCTTTAAAATATACGGCTAACGAATTGCATTTTTCCTCCACCGTGCCGGTTTCAAACAGGTGGTTAAAGCGCAACGAAATTTCCTTAGGCACTTTAATTTCAATTACCTCTAGCGCATTGGCTATACCCTCCTTACGGCCCTGCTGAAAAGCCGTTTTCGCTTTCAGCATCTTTTCCTTGTCGAAGGTGAAGGAAAACAATAACAACAGCGAATCGCGAATCTCATTTAGTTCCAGCTGCAATGCATCGCCTAATACCCGTGCCTTATCGTGCTTCTCAATTTCCTTTAACATAAACAAGGTGCGTATACCTGCCTGCACATATTGCGTCATCAGGTTAAGGTGCTGATCGCGGTTATGGGGCTGGCTCTTAAACTCGCACAGGTGCAAGGCATGGAAAATCTCGCTGCGTGCATACGGCATTTTCCAAATCAGTTCATCCAGAATTTTAGTGGCTTCGTCAGTGCCTATGCGTCCACAAATAAGTATGAGTTTGCTTTGTTGCCTGCGGCTTAGGTACGTGCTTAAAAGAA
>CAZUHU010000084.1:11634-15297 GCA_964620645.1 uncultured Chitinophaga sp. | reverse complement strand
GGGGCTTTTATGCTTGCGGCTACAGGTTTGCTTGATGGTAAAAGTTGCTCCACCCACTGGTCGGCAGCAGATAGTTTCAGGAGGATGTTTCCGGAAGTTAAGCTGCAGGCTGATAAATTAATTACTGATGAGAATGGCATTTATACCAACGGCGGCGCCTTCTCTTTCTTAAACCTGATTATTTACCTGGTAGAAAAATATTACGATAGGCAAACAGCCATTTTCTGTTCAAAGGTTTTTCAAATTGAACTGGATAGAAAGAGCCAATCTGTGTTTACGATTTTTACCGGGCAAAAATTGCATGGCGATGAAATGGTAGCACTGGCGCAGGAGCATATTGAAAGTAACCTGCATCAAAAAATTTCGGTTGAAGAACTGGCAGAGCGGTTTTCAGTAGGGCGCAGAAACTTTGACAGACGATTTATAAAAGCAACCGGCAATACACCCGTTGAGTATGCGCAAAGGGCCAAAGTTGAATCGGCAAAAAGGGCATTTGAAAACAGCCGCAAAACCATTAACGAGGTAATGTATGAGGTGGGCTATACAGATAATAAAGCCTTTAGGGAAGTGTTTAAAAAGATAACGGGCATGTCGCCGGTGGAATATAAGGCGCGGTATAATAAAGACGCCCTTGTTTGATACAACAATAGCCCTCCTAAATCCTCCCTATCCCGAGGCTTCGGGAGGAGGACTTGAACAGCCAATACAAAATACAAACCTCACCACTGAACATAAAGTGCTTTTCATACCTTTACCCACAAAACATCAGCGATGAGATCAGCGAGAATTTTAGTTTTAGGTATAGCGGTAATTTGCGCTTTAATAGCCGCTACAGGCTGCAAAAAGGATAATCCGGCACCTGAAAAAACCTATTTGGTAAGTGAGTTTGGCGATACAGCCGGCATGTTCAGCGTGCAATTTACCTACGATAACCAGGGCAACTTAACACGTATTGAAAACCCCACCAGCACTATAAATATTTCGTACAACAACGGCAAGGTAGTAAAACGCTTAAGCACCACCGGCGGAAGTGTAACAGGTATTGACAGCGTTTTTTACGATGGCAACAACCGTATAGCTACCGTAATTGGCTATGATGGCACTGCCACCATTAAACAACAAACTACCGGCTTTACCTACAACGGCGATAACACCGTAAACTCCGCCACTGTAGACTATGAAAACAGTGCTACCGATGACGAGTTGTTTGATTTTACCTATAGCGGTGGTAAATTAACCCAGCGCACCAAGTCAGTTAAAATACTGGGTACCTATAAGCTGGCCAACAAGGTTGAGTTTTTAGCCTACGATGACAAGGTGAATCCGTTTGCAAAGGTTTACCGCAGCTGTTTACTTGATGTTATTGAGGCCTTCATCTACTTCAGCGCTTATCCTAATAATGCCACCTCGGTTAAAAGCACTAATTATGATACAGGCACCGGTAATGTAACATCGGTATCATCAGTAAGCGAAACGTACGATTACGGCAGCAATAACCTGCCGGTAATGTTTCATGAAACAAGCGGCGGCACCACAGTAGCATATTACGTGCACTATATTGAGTTGTAGTTGCGCTTTTAAAAATGGAACAAAAGCTGGTAAAATACTTTAACGCAATTATGCCGCTTACTGCTGAAGAAGCAGAAGCCATAGTTGCCACTATGACCATAAAAGATTACAAGAAAGGCACTGTTTTACTGAGAGAAGGAGAAACCAGCAAGGAAGCCTACTTTGTGCTTGAAGGTTGCGTACGCCAATACTACGTGGTAAACGGTGAGGAAAAGACCAGCAACTTTTTTACTGATGAACAATGGGTGGTAGCTATTAAGAGTATAAGCCAGGGCATACCATCGGACCATTACATTGACTGCTGCACCGATTGTAAACTGGTGGTAGGTAACCGCCATAAGGAGGATGACCTGTACCGCCAATACCCGAAGCTGGAAACTATATCGCGCAAGGTGATGGAAAAAGTATTTGCGGAACAACAGGAGATAATGGCCGCTTACTTAACCGATAGCCCCGAACAACGTTACCTTAAGCTACTAAAAGCACGGCCCGATCTTTTTCAAATTATTCCGCAATACCAGATAGCCAGCTACATAGGCGTTAAGCCTGAATCGTTGAGCAGAATACGCAAGCGCATAAGCGAAGGCATGAAATAAGTTTTAGATGGTTATAGCCACATTGCCTTTTTTATGTCCGCCATCTACATAAGCGTGGGCGGCTGCAATTTGTTCAAGCGGGTAGGTTTTATCAATAACGGGTTTCAGTTGGCCCGCTTTTACCAGTTCCGCTAAAAACTTTATATCCTGCTGTGTTTGTTTGGTAACACCGTATATCGCTTTTTTTGAACCTGACATTGTTCTGAACGAGCCGCTAAGCATGCCTGAAAGATCGGCCGAGCCGAGTATAAGCGCACCGTTTTCGTTCAGTTTTTGCAGGCCGGCAGGCACGGGTATTTTGTTTACCGTATCGTAAATGATGTCGTACGTTTCGTTTCGGCTTTCAAAGTTTTCTTTGGTGTAGTCAATCACCGTATCAGCGCCAAGCGCTTTTACCATGTCAACATTAGCTGTGCTGCACACACCCGTAACTTTTGCACCAAAGTGTTTTGCCAATTGTATAGCCGCAGTACCTACTGCACCTGATGCGCCGTAAACCAACACCTGCTGCCCCTTTTTAATGCCGGCCTGTTTTAAAAAGTGCAGGGCGGTTGTTCCGCCAAAGGGTATAACAGCCGCTTCGGCAAAAGAAACATTATCGGGTTTTAGCGCTACCGTTCCATCCTGCGGAAAGCATTTAAACTCGGCATAAGCGCCGAACTTCATATCAGTAGAGCCGAACACTTCATCGCCCACTTTAAACTTCGTTACGTTTTTACCTGTGGCTTCTACCCTGCCGGCAAATACACCGCCTAAAATGTTTATGCCCGGTTTAGTTAAGCCCAACATAAAACGAACGGCAAAGGGATCGGCCCTGCGAAGGCGCACATCGCCGGAGTTAACGGCGGTTGCTAAAATTCTTACGAGAATTTCATTGTCGGTTGGCGCCGGACGTTCTACTTGTTTTATCTCAAGAACTTCGGGTGAACCGTATTGGAAGTAAACTGCTGCTTTCATTTCTTTTAATTTTAATGCAAATGTATGGGCACCTTACCCGGCATTCATTGATCTGGGTTAAGAAGTGAAAAGGACGGAAAAATCAGGCTTCGACAAGCTCAGCCTGACAAGTCTGTTTTAGTGGATTAAGTGAGTTGAGAAGTAGGCCGTTTATATGACAAAAATAGCCCTCCTAAATCCTCCCTAAAGGGAGGACTTGAACGGCCAATACAAACTACAAGCCTCTCCAGGAATACTAATACCCCCTCCAGGCGGTGCAAGCTCGCCCTCGTACCCCTGCCGGGAGAACATAGCTTAAGTGAGCTAAAACCGGATTGGATAATGGACTGCGTTGAGCTTTGACGGGGGATTGTGAAAATGATTAAACAATCAAGGCGCATGAGAGGATTTTTGCGCTCTCCTCCGTCATTCCGGCGCAGGCCGGAATCTCAATTACGTTTTCAGTAAATAAGATGCTGAATCAATCCCGAAAACTCGGGACAGCATGACGTTTTGTGACTAATACTGCATGGATTAACTGCGTTGATCCGGGAAGGGGGCC
>CAZUHU010000084.1:0-11534 GCA_964620645.1 uncultured Chitinophaga sp. | reverse complement strand
GTTGATCCGGGAAGGGGGCCTTGCAAATATTTAAACCATCAGGGCACTTCGTGCCTTTGTTTTTTTATTTTCCGAAAGCCTGCAAGTAAACTTGCGCTTTCTGCAAATAAAAAACCACCCGCTTCGCGGATGGTTTAAATTATTTGTTGCCCGAGATGGATTCGAACCACCACAAACTGAACCAAAATCAGTTGTCCTGCCATTAGACGATCGGGCAAACTCAGTCCGGCTTTCGCCAAACGGGACGGCAAAAATAATTATCTCTCAAACTTTTGCAAACCATTGCTGTAAAAAGTATGCTAATGCAGTGGTAATCACCCGTTTTAAGGCAGGCAGGTGCAGGGCTAGCGGCTTATTTGCACCTTTTGAGGGTCTGCCGTTTGCACGGGGAAGCCATCTAAAAAAAGAACGGCTTCCGCCCAAAGGCTGTAAGGGGCTCCGGCATTGCGTTGGGGAAGGTTAAGCGCACTAACCGGCATAGCTATTTTCCAGCTCTTTTCTAAGGCATACAACTGGCTATATTCAATAGGCCCGGTGCCTGCCGCCGCTTGTCCGTTTATTAATTGGAAGTCGGCATTTTTGCTCAACACAGGCTCGCCCTTTTTACCATTATCGTCAAAAAAATATTGCACCACCACTTCAAAGTTTTCGGCATAGCCCTTGGGCAGTTTCAACCTGGCTATGGTAAGAAGATTGGGGTCAGTTAAACCTGCAGTATCTATAAACTGGCTGGAAACATAAAACACCGGCAGCGATACCGGGCGCACCTCTTCTACCTCGTTAGGTTGTATAACAACCCTTCCCAGGCTATCCTTAGGCCCACCGCGAACTACCTCTACAATTTCATCTTCAATAGCGCGTGGGTAAGCCGGCTTAATAATATAAGCCTCGCGCACGGCATTTTTTACGTTGCGGTAGCTTATCCAGCCATAGCCTTTATTGCCCCAATCGGTGCCCCAGCTATTCATAAACTTAAATGCCTTAAGGCTATCGTTAAACCCAACAATCACTACTGCGTGGCCCATTTGTTTATCAACCGGGCCCATAGTATCCCACACATAAAATTTTTCTTTGGTGTTGTTGCCGTAGTTATAATACCGCGTATCGAAGTTAGTGGCGCACACTACCGGGTTGCCGCTTATTAATTCCCCTTTTATGTTAAGCAGGGCAAAGGTCATGTCAATTTTGCGGTAGGCTTCAATACGGTAGCTGCTTGCCTCTTCAATTTGTTTGGCGCGCGGCTGCTTATGCCAGTTGTATTTCTCGTACGGCATGGTTTGGTACGAGCAGGCACCGGTATCCATTAATAAACGGAACGCCTGCTGCATGTTAAGGCCCTTGTTTCTACCCTCGTTCAACAGGTTATAAATAAAAGAAGGCGACACTACGGCAGAATAATCAACATCGTTACCACGCGTTAAAGCCTGTTTGTTTACCGTTGGGTTGTAATAGGAGCGCGCACCATAGCCTACTGCCCAGGCTACACAACTGTTTTGCGGGCGCTGGTTGCCAACCGGGGGCATACGGTTGCTTAAATCTACCATAGCCGGTAACTCACCGCGGCTTTTAGGTAATACAGCCGGTAATGTTTTACGGTAAACACTATCATGCGTAAACACCAGGCCGGGCTTTACCTTTTGCGCTTTACCGTTGTAAAAGCTGCCTACAAGCAAGAGAAGAATGAAGAGCCGCTTCATACCTGCTTTTTTGCGTTAAGGAAATACATATCCACTTCGCCTTTGTTTTTAGCGCTTATTTTACCACGGTGCGTACAGGTGAACTTATCTTTCAGCAGTTGATAAGTGCTGCCGCTGATATTTATTTTACCTACCTCGCCGCTTTGCTCCATACGCGCAGCGGTGTTAACGGTATCGCCCCAAATATCGTAGGCAAATTTACTGCTGCCAACAATACCCGCTACCACCGGGCCGGTGTTAAGGCCAATGCGTATTTCAAAAAAGCGCTTGCCCTGTAGTTGGCGCAACTCCTTTAGCTGGCTCATAAAATCAACTATCTCAAGCGCTGCATAGGCAGCATTTTCCGCACAGTAGGGGTCGGCAACAGGAATACCCGCGGCGCACATATAGGCATCACCAATGGTTTTTATCTTCTCTACACCGTAGCGGGTAATAATTTCATCAAAACTGCGGAATAGAAAATCAATTTCAGCTACCAGTTCCTGTGGCGAAAGCTGTTCGCTTATAGTGGTAAAGTTTTTAATATCAGTAAACATTACCGTTACCGACTCAAAGTGCCGGGCGCGCGAAGCGCCTGTGGCTTTTAACTCCTCTGCCACTTCCTCCGGCAAAATATTCAGCAGCAGGGTATCGCTGCGCTTTTTTTCTTCCTGCAGTTTATCTAAGGCATCCTTCAGCTCTACGTTTTTAAGCTGGTGTATTTCAGCTTCCTTCTCCTTCTTATCTAAATCGTAACGCAACTGAAGCTCGCCTAACTGCTTCAGGTTTTGGGCGTTCAACAATTCGTCCTTTACTGTTACATACTCCTTATACTCCCGCAAAGCATTTTTAAAATCGGAAAGGGCCGTGTAGTAATCACTTAAAATAAGCTTGCCATCTTTTACCAGTTCTTTCTGCTGCGTTTGTTGTGCAAGGTTCAGTGCTTCATCTAATAAAGATTTAGCATCTGCGGGCCGGTTCAATTGCAACATGGTTTCGCCCATGTTATTCAGCGAGGCGATAAGGCCGGCCGTGTTATTGGTATCGCGCGCCAGTTGATGGCAGTGCCTGAATTTTTCCAGTGCATCCTGCGGCTTGCCCAATTTAAGCAGCACAAGCCCATAGTTATTAAGCGCCTTAACAGCATTGGGTTTATCACCAAGGGCTTCAAGGTCTGCATCAATATTTTCGAAATAAGGAAGCGCTGCTTCAACATTATCACTCTCGCAATAAAGCAGGCCAAGGTTTAAGTGGTTGTAGGTAATAAGCCGCTTGTCCTGCAGTTCTTCAGCAATTTGCAGCGAACGTTCATACATTTTGCTTTCCTCGGCCCAGTTATTCAAGCGGTGGTAAATGCTGCCTATATTAATAAGCGTGGTAGCAATGCCTTTGCGGTCGTTTAATTCTTCCTTAATACGTAACGAACGTAAACTGCTTTCGAGCGCGGTGCTGTAGTCGCCTATTTCTGAAAGAAAAATACCAAGGCTGTTTAAAGAAACAGAAACCTTAGCCTTATCGTTTATTTCTTCGCGCAGTGCAATGGCCGCTTTTATCTGCTCAATAGCATCAATATTGCGGCCTAAATTAAACAGCAGTTGTGCATGCAAATGGCGGCCTTCAGCTTCCACGCTTTTATTGGCCTCCAACACCGCCATTTCAACAGCCCTGCGGCACAGGCCCTCTGCCTCCGTTAAATTGGAAGAGGACAGCGCACGGGCTTTATCCAGCATTGTTTTATGGGTATCGGCGGCTTGCAAAACAGGGTAGGTTTAGTGCCTAATAATATTTTTTTTGATTTGATAGCCCAAGATATATCTTTAGGCTACACTAAACCCACCCTGATATGAAAAAATTCGTATTCCTTTTACTGCCCATGTTTGTGACTTTATTTTCATGTAATAGCCCAAAACCTGAAAGCGAAGCCGCAGCAAGCACTGATTCTACCGCCGTAACCGGAGCCCCTGAAGCACCCACAGGCCAAACGGATACTGCAACAATTGATAATGGTACCAGCAGCCTGCCGGCCCAGGTTTTTGAAGAATCAACCGGAAAGCCCATTGACGGGGCTAAGGTTGATGCTGTTGAAGGGGGCCGCTCGGTTTCTTCGGCCACTACAAGCATAAAGGGCGATTACAGCTATAACAACCTGGTTGTTGGACGCACTTACACTTATAAAGCAACCAAGGAAGGATATGCCACCGTTGAAAAATCAGCCGTTTACGATGGCACCAATTCATTACCGGCATTTGGCTTAACACCGGTTAAAAAATAAACCGGTCAATTTATTCAGCAAAACCCGCCCCGTAAGGCGGGTTTTGTTTTGGGTAACAGGCTATTGCCAACTTTTATTAATGCGGCCTAAAACAGGGGTATAAACCCCTCACTTTCCGCTATTTTGATATTTTTACCCGTTTGAAACAGCTAGCGTAATGAAGAAATTTAAATTGCTGAACAACATCTTCGGATGGGTGTCTTTTGTATTTGCAGCCGTGGTGTATGGAATGACCATGGAAAGCAGCGGTAGTTTTTGGGACTGCGGCGAGTTTATTTCAGGTTGCTTTAAACTACAGGTGGTTCACCCGCCGGGCGCTCCCTTCTTCCTTATGTTGGGCCGTATTTTTACGCTTTTCAGCGGCGTTAGCCCTTTAGACCCTGCCTCAAGCGGCCACGCCAGCAGCGTTGCTTTAATGGTAAACTTTATGAGCGCCCTTGCCAGTGCAGGTGCCGTGCTGTTTACCTTTTGGACCACCACCGGCCTTGCCCGCAAAGTGGTGATGAAGGATGGTGAATACACCGATGGACGTATACTTACAGTAATAGGCGCGGGCCTTTTAGCCGCCACCTGCTGCACTTTTGTTGACTCATTGTGGTTTAGCGCAGTGGAAGGTGAGGTTTACTCGCTATCGCTGTTCTTTATGACCTTTATTATTTGGGCCATGGTTAAGTGGGATGCCGACGACAGCAAATACGCCGACCACTGGATTGTATTTATTGCCTACATGACCGGCCTTTCAATAGGTGTGCACTTATTAAGCTTGCTTGCATTGCCTGCAATGGCGCTTATTTATTACTACAAGCGCTACAAAACAACCTGGTACGGCTGGTTAATTGCATCGGCTGTAGGCTTTTTGGTGCTTGGCCTTTATATGAAGTTCATTATATCGTTTACACAAAGTTACCTGGCCGGTATGGACCTGTTTTTTGTGAACGATATGGGCATGGGCTTTAACAGCGGCATTATAATAGGTGCGCTGTTATTGATACTGGTGATAGGCTCATTACTATACTATACCCACACCGGTAAGGACCGCGACTTTTACATTGCAATTGGCGCCGCCGGCTTATACTTTTTATTAGGCCTTGTAATTGAAGATAGCCTTACCGCGAAGCTTATCCGCTCAATTTATGTTATAGTGCTTATACTGGCCCGTTCATACGGTTATGAAACGCGCCGTATAGTAAACATTGGTGTGCTGGCTATCGCCTTTTCATACGTAGGCTACCTGTCGTACATAATGGTGCCTATACGCGCTATTGCCAATCCGCCTATAAACATGAACAAGCCTACTGACCCTTTTACTATTAAGAGTTATGTAGACCGCGAGCAGTACGGCGACCGCCCGCTTGTAATGGGCCCCGATTATACAGCAGACCCTTATGACGATGTAGATTTTTACCGCGATGAAAACGGTAAAATACACGGCTACGTTTACAGCGGCGACCGTTGGGAGAAAGATGAAAAGCTGAAGCAATACAAGAACCTTGGCCCTAAGCAACAGGACTATGAATTCCGTCCGGAGGCTAATATGTTCTTCCCGCGTTTGGGCTTTTGGCAGGACGAAAGCAAGCACCCCGGCTACCGTGCCTGGTTAAACCCGGAGTATAACATTGTTGACCGCGACAGCCGCCAGGTGGTAAAGGTATTTCCACCGAACGGTTTTAATGAGGCTACCAACTATGTTACTGAA
Source organism: uncultured Chitinophaga sp. (assembly GCA_964620645.1). Lineage (GTDB taxonomy): Bacteria > Bacteroidota > Bacteroidia > Chitinophagales > LD1 > Bog-950. The sequence goes on along the minus strand of CAZUHU010000084.1, from coordinate 5,890 downwards.
CTGAATAAAAAGAACCCCGGCAAAGATGGCCGCGGCCAATACAAGGTAAAGGACGCTATATCGTTTAGCGATAACATGAACTTCTTCTTTAAATACCAGTTAGGGTTTATGTATTTCCGCTATTTGATGTGGAACTTCAGCGGCCGCCAGAACGATGTACAAGGCGCATACTACAATGATGATGGCCGTTGGATAAGCGGTATACCATTTATTGATAACTCGCACAAAGCATTTACGCCTGATTACCCTCAGCAAAACCTGAGCAAGGAGATGATGAAGAATAAGGGCCGTAACATGTTTTACATGATACCTTTCCTTATCGGTTTGGTGGGCTTTGTATATACGCTGTTTAAGCACGAAAAAACATTCTGGATTTTGCTGGTGCTGTTTGGCACTACCGGCATACTGCAGATTGTTTACCAAAACGAACCCCCGATTGAACCGCGTGAGCGTGATTACGCTGTAGCAGGTTCTTTCCTTACTTATTCTATATGGATTGGCTTTGGCGCTATTGCCATTGCTGATTTACTGCGCCGTAAACTGGGCGACCTGCCAAGCGGCGCTATTGCAGTTGCACTTTGTGCATCGGCGCCGGTATTAATGGGCAGCCAGGGTTGGGATGATCACAACCGCCACGGCCGCAACACTGCGCGCGACTTTGCGCGTTGCTACCTCGAAAGCTGCCAGCCAAATGCTGTGCTGTTTACTATGGGCGATAATGATACTTACCCGCTTTGGTATGCACAGGAAGTTGAAGGCATACGCACCGATGTGCGCGTAATTAACCTATCGTTACTTGGTGTGGATTGGTACATTGACCAATTGCGCTATAAGATCAACGATGCAGCGCCTTTAAAACTTACCTGCACACCTGAGCAGTACCACGGCAGCAACCGCGATGCGGTGCGCTACCAATACAAGGAAGGTTTAAGCGGCACGCCACGCTCGCTTAAAGAAGTTATGAGCGTAATTGCCAGCGATAAGGAATCGGATAAGGACCGCGAAAGCGGCAGCAATATCTTCTACTCGCGCATTATGTATATGGATGTAGATTCGGCTAAAGTAGCTGCCGGCAACTTTGTATCGGCCGATGAAGCCAACCAGATCGTACCGCATATGGAGTGGAACGTAAACAAAAACGTGCTGCTGAAAAACGACTGGATGGTGCTGGATATAGTGGCGAACAACTTTATGGAGCGCCCTATTTACTTTGCCGTATCAGTAGGCTCAGAGCAATATATGGGCTTAGAGAAGTACTTCCAGCTGGAAGGCCTTACCTACCGCATTGTGCCAAAAGTAAATACAAGCGGTTCGCCGTTTACTTCACCTGTTCGTACAGATGTTACGTATGAGAACATGATGAAGAAATTCCGTTTCGGCGGTATTGAAAGCAACCCGAACATTTACCTGGATGAGAACAACCTGCGTATGGTGGTAAATATCAAGTCTAACTACTCGCGCCTGGCGCAGTCGTTATTGGATAAGGGCCAGCCTGAAAAAGCAGCAGAAGCTATTGAATACTCACTGAAGATGCTGCCTGCTGACCGTGTGCCACATTCTTACTTTGATGCCGATTACCCGGATGTGCTTTACCAGGCCGGCAAAAAAGATGAAGCGCATAAACTGTTGTTAGAGGAGTGGGCAGCCGCCAAAGATGAGCTGAACTACTACAAAGGCGTTTACAGCTATATGATGGCTACCGTAAGCGACCCTGACTACCTGCAGCAATTGCGCCGTGGTTCATTCCTTGAAAAACGCGAAGTGCGTGAACAGACTTCCGTAATGGCACAGTTGGTGATTGCCGCCGTTAAGCATGAAAACCCTGAGATTTATGAGCAGGTGCGCGGCGACTTAAATCACTGGTTGATGATGGACATACGCACCCAGCAGGATATGGATGAAATAAGCAAAATATTGAAAGCAACACCGGACACTAACGCACCGTTTGCCGTGCAACTGCGCGACGAAATGGTACGCTACCGCTTCGGCTTTATACAGCTGTAAGATTAAGTAAACCACCTTTTAAGCCCTTTCTGAACAGAAAGGGCTTTTTTTTGCCATCTATTGAAACATACATCATTTTTTTAACACAATTATTTTTGTAAAGCGTTTGTCCTCCAATAGATTAGGCGCCTCGTTCGCCCCTAGAAAATATGTTATATGAGTTCACTTTGGAACGTATCAGTAATTAATAAAGGAACCGATTGGGTTGACCTTGCAGTAAAGTTAGACCACCCTGATGCCGGCCCCTTTCCGGAAGACCCGGTATTTGCACTGTGCCTGTTAACGCAGGAGGCTTATGGTTTCGACAACAACTACAACTACATCCCTAAATCGCCTTTGGCGGAACAGATACCGCATGACAGGTCGTACCAACCGCATGACCTTGCAGCGCGGGTAAACGAGTTTATAAAGCGCACTGTAGTATTTGAAACGCGCAACTGCCCCTTTGACGAATACGAGGCGCACCGTAAAATGGATGAACAGGTTTTAGCCATGGGCATTGCCAGGGATAGCCAGAACTGGGAAGATGCCTGGCAGGATAAATGGCGCGACTTTTGGGCCAACCCCGATAACCTGCCAAGCGCTAAGTACCGCGTTTGGGTAACTGACCCAAAATGGCTGGCACATCTTACCGTAGGTCAGTCTTTTGACTCGGCGGCATATAGCGAAAACGGACCCTGGATAAGTGATAACCGAAGCGTTGAAATAGAAGTGCCGGGCGATGCTCAGGCGCGCAGAGGAATACCGGGCTTTAACCAATCGGAAGTGCCGCCGCGCGATACGCAGATGAATACCGAACTGATACGTTCGCTGGCCTTAAACTCAAAGCCTTTTAGCAATGCCGAAATACAGGATGCCCTTAATGCACACGCTACCTTTTTAAACTCAGGTGGGGCAGGTGGCCGTTTTGAGCGGTTGCAGGTGGCAGGGCTGCCGCTTAATGTTTACCTGAGCAAAGGTAATGCCGGTGCGCACCTGGAATGGCGCCATAAACAATTGGCCCGCGGAAGCACTGTTACCAATGCCGATTTTTCTTTTGCTGATTTATCGGGCTGCCTGTGCGAGCAAGTAAATTTTACAGCCTCAAAATTTAACGGTGCTATGTTAACCGATGGTTTTTTCAGCGGGGCGATTTTTGAAAATGCAGTAATGCAGGGTGCCGACTTTACGGGCTCCGACCTTACCAATGCCTCTTTTAAAAATGCCGACCTACGCAATGCCGATTTTGAAATAGCGAATTGCGAAGGCGCCGATTTTACAGGGGCTAAACTTGAGGGAGCGCGTTTTCCCGGTGCTAACCTTAAGAACATTAAGCGTTAGTGTTATTTTGCGGCATGGCAAAACTAAAGCTGGACCTACACGATATTTTTAACGACAGCAAAGCAATTGATAAAGCCCTGCAGGAAATTTTTGACGAAGCTATTGAATGCCGTATTAAAGAGGTAGAAATTATACCCGGCAAAGGAAGCGGCCAGTTAAAAAAGAAGGTGCAGCGCTTTTTGCAACAGCCGCACATAAAGCCCCTTTACCACCGTATAGAAAACGACAGTAAAAACCACGGGCGGCTGTTTGTTTACTTTAAATTTTAATGTAACAAGCGGTTAGCCCGCCTGTTACATCAGTTGTAGCATTAAGCTTAGTGGCTTACCACAAACTTGCGCGATAGCTGCTTGTTTATGCTCAGCACATAAACACCATCCTCAAATTTATTGAGCGGTAAAGTGTAGTTGCTTACAGCAAGATTATCAGCACTGAATACCGTTTCGCCTAAAAGGTTGGTAACACTTAATGAGGTAAGCGGTATATCAGCCTGCAGGTTAAGCACGCTTGATGCCGGGTTAGGATAGACGTTGAGGCTGTAACCGGCCACATCGTTTAAAGCGGTAGTGCAGCCGTTAAGGGCCTCATAGCTTGGTTGTACACTTGCTGTAAAGTTACCCGTACCGTTAGGGCAGCGCGCTTCTGATACATCACTTAACTGCGAGCCAAAGGTGTAGCTTTCCAATACAGTGCCATCTCCATAACTCAATATCAATTCCTCACCCAATGAGCTTAGCTGAAAGTTAGCATGATAACCGCTTTGCCCTGCATCTTCATCGGCCCATACAATTAAATAACCATTGGCAGGTATGGTAGCTGTTTCAGGAAATTGCCACTTGGTTTTATTGGTGGCATCATCACTTAAATACAAGCCAACCAAATTAACGGGCTGATTGGTGTTATTGTAAAGTTCTATCCAGTCTTCATGCTCGCCCGCAGCATCGGTAACGCCATTGATATTATCGGCAACAAACTCGTTAATAGTTACAGCGCCCGCAGCAATTTGATTAACACCAACGGTTATAGTATGAAATTCATACTCTGCCCGTGCAGGTGAAAACACGCCTGCGTTAGCATTCTGCGCATAAATGTAGTACTCAATCTGCAGCGAAGAAGCAGGTATAGTAGCGCCAAACACGCCATCGGATGCTGCGCCATCACCATGCGCACCATCATCATACATAGTAGCATGCGCAAACCTTGCGGCAGTGCTATAGCGGTAGCCCAGGTAAACTGAAGTGGAATTGGATATGGTAGCGGTTATAGTAACAGCATCCTGATAAACGGGTGCTGCAGGCAGATAGTTGTAGGCTGAAATTACAGGCGCCACTTGCTGAAACTCGGTAGTAGTATTTAGATAGGTAACACGGCCATCCATTAAGTTTTTTATGCCCGGTACACTTCCACCACCGGGACCACCACCGCCACCGCCGGTAACCTGTTGCACCATGTTTTGTAAAAATTTGGTGTAGGTGTAAAATTTATTAGGGTCGGCATTATAGCTGCTGTCAGCAATAGCCTGCATGGCAAGACCCTTGGTATAAAAGTAGTTGGTAGTAAACATTTCTTCAGCCATGGTTTTCATGTGCGCTACATACATTTTTTTGTACGTGCTGTTGGCTAACAATTTGCTTATTAACGGCCAGTTGGCATCGGTAAGGTGGGGCGTTATGGTTAAGTTGCGTTTGCCTGCGCTGTCAAGCTGCGTCATACCGCCGGTGCCGCCCAACATGCTAAAGCCGCCAAAACACATGTTTAGATCCCACACAATAGGGCTGAAACGGTTGTTTTGATCGCGATAGAGATAGTAGTTTTGTTTAAAGGTGCCGGTATAGCTATCCAGGTTAACAGTAAGTGTATTAAAAGATAACATCCAAAGCGCACGGTCAACATCCAGTATCTCCTCTATGGCCGTGGTATTATTGTTCAGCGTATCGCAAAGGTCAATCAAATCCTTCCACCCGAAATCGGATTGAATTTCGTAACGCGAATTGTAGGAAGCGCTATCCGTACCATAATAAACCAAATCGGGCAGGTTGTTGCCGCCACCGGGGCCGGCACCACCTACGGGTGTGCACTTAACCCGCACTCCGTTTGAAGAATAGAAATGGTCATCATCAAACTTTTTATCAATGCTTTGGTCGTTAGTATAAAGCCCAACATAAGTGCCATTGATATATACACGCGCAAAATTGGCTTTAGGGCAGTGCATGTAGTGGCTTAGTATATCGTAGCTTAAAGCCTCGCGCACAAAGCTGGGGTCGCTAAAGCCGTTAGCCAGCTTAATATCTTTATACCCCTGGTAGTTTTGCCCGCTTATATACTCGTTTAAAGAAATGTGCAATGGGTTTTTAGCATTGTTGGCGTTATAGCTGCTGTTGCCTTTGTATTTAACGCCAACACTATCATAAACCACCCCGTTTACTTCGCAAGTGGCAGCTATTAAATAGCCCTCGCTTCCGCTTTTGGCGGTGTCCATCTGGTAATCCCAATTGGTTTGGTTAAACGTAAGCTTAATTACCTGCACCGTATTCAGGTCATACAAATCGGTTTGGGCAAAAAGGCT
>CAZUHU010000083.1:0-15338 GCA_964620645.1 uncultured Chitinophaga sp. | reverse complement strand
TACTGATACTTCGGCGCTGGAGATACTGAATACTTCCACCGGCATTATTGAACAGGCTGGTACATTAGATATAAAGTGCAATTCATTGCAATGTATGATAAACTCGACGAGCGATGAAGATATTGCTGCTGAACTATGGGATGTTACCGGTAAACTGGTTTTAAAAACTTTAGTACCGGGTTACGGTAACGTGGCATTGGATAGTTTACCCAGCGGAGTTTACTTTTTAAAAGTTGGCAGCCACTTGCAATCGGTTACTAAAAAGATTGTGTTGGAATAATTTTTTTCCGCTGCCCAAATTTCTATACTTGTTGCCTAATTCATATTTAAAATGAAAGTTCAATCTAAACTAAACGTAGGTTATACTGATGTGCTTGCTTTATTACAGGCTCAGTTTCCACAATACCAAGTTGAGATATTGAAGAACCCCTTATTCCGCTTTGAGTATATACAGGTTCGCAAATCTGCCATGCATGGGGCATGGGTGCGCATCAAGGACGGTACACTAATTACCGTTGATGGTGCTATACCTTCAACACTGTTAAGAGGATTGGCCGGCGGATTATTATTGTATGCTATTGCCTGGAGCGGTATGAAGAAGGTGGAAAAAGAAATAGGCGGTTTTTTGGCAGAAAAGCTATCTTAAGCATTAAATACTTATTTTGCCTTCAGTTTAAGAAGGACAAATGCGGCACACTTATCTGCTTTTAGCCCCTCGTGCGTAAGTGTTTAGTGAAAGATTGGGCTGAAAAGTGCGTGTTTTTAAAGTATTGGGATGGTGCAGTAGGGCTTATTAAAGTCCGGAAAATCGGGTAGTAGTTGAACATCCTTTAAGGGTTAAAAGCCTTTGAAAATCACCCTGTTTTTCCTTTCTGAAAAAAAAAAATTCTTTCAGAGGTTAAATTCTTGGTTGAATGAAAACCTTTCATAAATTTGAAACCGATTCACTAACAAACACCTGACACTATGCGTCTTTTTACCCGTTTCGCAAAAGGCACTTTTTTGGCTATTGCTTCATTGGCAGCGTTTACAGCCAATTCGCAGGATTTACATTTCTCTCAATACTATACCCAGGCATCTACGCTTAACCCTTCATTGGTAGGTAACTATGATGGCAGCTACCGTTTAGCAGCTATTTACCGTAATCAGTGGACCAGTGCCCTGGGGCAAAAGTACGGTTTCCAAACCTTTGGTGCCGATGTTGACTTTTGCTTGTTAGAAGGCTACCTGCGCACGGATAAATTAGCTATCGGTGTTGGTTTCTTTAACGACCATAGCGGCCAGGCCGGTTTATCTATAACCAATGCTAACCTTACAGTGGCTTACCACAAAGGCTTTGGTAAATTGGGCGAGCACCGCCTGTCAGTAGGTTTACAAGGCGCCTTTGTTCAAAAAAGAGTGGAAGACCCTCTTTTTGGCGACCAGTTCCTTGGCCACAATGCTACCCCGGCCAATGCTTCAGTTGAAAGCTTTAACCGCGGTATGATTCAAGGTGATTTTAACGCAGGTTTATACTGGCGTTCCAACATTAAAGATAAAGTGCGTTTAGGTGTTGGCGTTGGTGCTTACCACCTTATTGAACCAAAACAATCTTTGGTTTACGACACACTTACCAACGAGAAAAACAAGAAGGCTGTTATCCCTCGTAAATTTACTGCCGATCTGAACATTGAAGCTTTCCTGGATAAAAAGAAGAGAGTTTCTTTAAGCCCTGAGTTCCTGTTTATGTATCAGGGTCCTTTTATGGAGTTATTACCGGGTATTTCTGCTACTTACTACTTTAATACAGGATTCCGCAACAATAACAGCGTTAGTCTGGGCGCACGCTTCCGTGTAGGTGGCAACACGCCTGATGCCGTAATACCTATGGCAAATGTGGAGTTCCGCAACTTCCGTTTAGGCTTTGCATATGACGTAAACATCTCATCATTGAAAACTTCAACCATTAACAAAGGTGGTTTCGAACTTTCAATTGCTTACATTGGAGAAAGTGTGAAGTCGTTCAAAGCGAACAAATCATTACCAAGCCGCAGATTCTAATTGCTAACGGGTAATTTAATGAATAATAAAAACCTGCATCAGCACGTGCAGGTTTTTTTGAATAAACAGGACACACGTAAAACACAGAGGAATGAAGAAGATTTTAACCCTGACTTTAGCTACCACTATTCTCGGGATAACTGCTTTAACAGCGCAGATATACCAGGTTCCTTCTAAAAACCCCAAAACGGAGTTAAAAATTGCCGATAAATTTTACGCAGAGTCGTATTTCTACACTGCTGCTGAATACTATAAGGATGTTGTTCGCCAGGACTCAGCCAATCGCTATGCTCTGTATTGGTTAGGCATGTCGTTACTACAAGCGCGCGACTACGAAAACTCCGAAGTTTTTTTCCGTAAGTTTTATGCTACTAAGCCCGGCCCTAAGGCTAATGCCAAAAAATGGGCTGAGGAAGATGAGAAGTTGTTTAACAAAGGAGGCTATTACTTTGGCCAGGTGTTACACCGCAACGGCAAGTACGATGAAGCTGCTTAATATCTGAAAAAATTCTATACGCGTTATAAGGCAGTAGATGAAAACGACCGCCTGCCATCTTTAGCTAAGTTGGAATTAGCCGGTGTTGAATACGCTAAAAATGCTCCAAAAGCAAAGGTTAAAGTGAAGTCCTTAGGTAATGGTATCAACCATTCTTATACTGAGTCTTCTCCATCCGGTATTGCTGATTCTATTCTCTACTATTCTTCAATGCGTATTGATGGTATTACCAGTGGTGATACCTTGATTTTTGTTGACGGTCCGAAGTCAAAGCGTTACTACGGTATTTATAAGAGCGTACACGCCGGTAATGAATGGTTAAACGGCCGACTGGTTGAGAACAAAGACATTAACCAGGATGGTTACACGGTTGGTAATGGCACATTCAATAAAAATTTAACACGTTTTTATTTTACCAAGTGTTTAGAGGTGGATGATGACCGCCCTTTATGTAACCTGTTTGTTGCAGACTGTAAGAATGGCGTGTTCTCAAACGTGCAGCGCATTCCTGAGCCGATAAACGAGAAAGAAAAATACACTTCAACTCAACCATCCGTTCGTACTTCGGAAGATGGTATGGAGATAGTTTATTTCTCAAGTGACCGTCCCGGTGGCTCAGGTGGCATGGATATCTGGTATTTTATCCGTGCTCAAAATGGCGACTTCAAAGGTCCGAAAGTGGTTAAGGGTAACATCAACACCCCCGGTGATGAGTTGACCCCCTTCTTTGACGATAGCACCAAGACGCTTTACTTCAGTTCAAACGGTCACCCCGGCTACGGTGGTTATGATGTGTTTAGAAGCACAGAACAGCAGGACTTAGGCTGGACTGATGCCGAAAACCTGGGTGCACCAATAAGTACAGGTGCTGACGATTTATATTACTCACGCAGCAGTGACCAAACTTTTGGTTTCATGGTATCTAACCGTTTGGGTAGCGTGCCTTTAAATGGTATTAAAACAGCTTCTGACGATATCTTCGGTTGGGAAAACTTTAAATACGGCGTACAAGGTATGGCCTTTAAAGAAGGTGGCGAAGAAGGTGGTGGCGCTTTAACCGGTGGAGTGTTTAAACTGTATCGTAAAGAAGCTGATGGCACTAAAGTATTGGTGGGCATTGATTCTTCAAAGGCAGCCAAGGATGGTTTCTATTTCTTTAAACTGAATCCTGAAACTGATTATGAAGTTTCTGTTGAACGCCCGGGCTACCAGCCTAAAATTGAAATGTTGAGCACTAAGGGCCTGCCTGATGAAGATACACTGCAGAACAACATTACCGTTAAGAAGGGTATTTACTCGGCCTTTGGCGATATTTTTGAAGAAGCTAACCCTGCTAACAAAATTAAGGATGCCTATGTTTCTTTAACCGAGATTGAAGCCGGTTATGAGCGCACCCTGTTTAACAGCAAAACCGGACCGAATAGCTCTGTTTACTATTTCGACCTGGAAATGAATAAGGACTATAAGATAAGCGCGCGTAAAGAGGGCTATTTCAGCAAAACTGTAATGGTTAGCACTAAGAACCGCGCAACTACCGATTCTATTAAGACTGATATCGGTTTACCTAAGCTTGAAATTGGTAAGGATTACACCTTGCAGAACGTGTTATATGAGTTTGGTAAAGCAACACTTACGGAGAACTCTAAGTTGGTGTTAGATCAGTTATATACTATTATGATTGAGAACCCGACTTTTGTGATTGAGTTAAGTGCGCATACTGATGCCATCGGTTCAGATGCAGCCAACCTTAAACTATCGCAGGCACGTGCACAAAGCTGTGTGGACTACCTGAAGCAGAAGGGTATAGCAGCGGAACGTATGGTTCCTAAAGGCTACGGCGAAAGCAAGCCAAAGGTGCCTAATACCACTGAAGACGGCAAAGACGACCCTGCCGGCCGTGCAATTAACCGCCGCACAGAGTTCAAAATCCTGAAATCCTAGTTAGAAAAACAATAACAAAAAAGCCTCCCGTGTAAGCAGGAGGCTTTTTTGTTTATATGCACATGGAACTAACGCTGACCCAGCACAGTGTAAAGTGATTTATTTTTCATACATCCACGAAATCCATTTGTTTTAACAAATATGAATTCGTTTTATTCATTTTGAGCCATTTTAGCCCATTTTCATCTTATTTTTTGATGTTTAAACGGCTAAAATCCCTTCGGTTTCGAGAATTAATAGCTAAAAACATATTCATAATGTAGCACATTATGAGCAGTTTAAGTTGAATTAGTGAAGAATTAATAAAAAATTATTTAAGAAACTACTTGCCATGTATGGAAGCGAAAGGTATATTTGCGCGCATTGTGATTAGAGAGGGAATAGTCTCCCCTAGCTTTTACCCTCTAATTGTTTAAAAATCTGCCCGTATGGTTAGAAAAACTCTACCCTGTTCTAGGATTGTATTCCTATTAATTACCTTCTTAACTATTAACGTGTTCAGCGGCAATATGTTGCTGGCTCAGGCAACTGCTCCGTCAGGTTCTGCCGCGCCTTCCCGCGAAGCGGTTAAGGCAATGTTGAAGGAAAGCCGCAACAGCATACAGTTTATTGAAAACAAAGGCCAATGGGGCAACGAGGTTAAAAGCATGGGCTTTACCAACGTAGGTACTGTAGCCCTTAAAAAGGATCATCTCTACTTTGTGTCGGTTAAGCCGCACGAAGAACCGGAAAGTGAGGAGGCTGAAGCGGAAGAAGCCGAAGAGCACGAGCCGTCAGAAGTTCATACCTGGGGTATATTCTTTGATGGTATGAACCCTAATTATACGGTTCAACAAACACATCAGTTTCCGACTGACTACAACTATTTTGTTGGTACAGATGCGTCTAAATGGACAAGTGGCAACAAAGCTTATGGCGAACAAGATCTGCAAAACATCTACCCTGGTGTGGACTTACGTATGTACAGCCAGGAAGAAGATGTATTGGAATTTGACTGGGTAGTTGATGCCGGTGCTGATTACCGTAACATTAAGATGCGCTTTAAAGGTCAGGATGGTTTACGTATTGACGAAAAAGGCAATTTAAATGTAAAGCTACGTTTCCAAACTGCCACTTTTGATATTCCTGAAGCTTACCAGATTATTAACGGTAAGAAGGTAATGAAGAAGGTAAACTTTGTGGTGAATGGTGATGTGGTTAGTTTCCAGGTAGAAGGAGGTGTAGATGCCAACTATCCATTAGTAATTGACCCCAGTGTAAAATGGGGAACCTGGTTTGATGCCAACACAGATAGTTTTGATGAATACCTTTATGCAATAGAAGTTGACAATGCCGGTAACGTTTACTGTGGCGGTAAAATCAACGTTTCTATAGCCACAACTTATATTGCGGCTGCCACTTTCGGTTATAGCAATACCTATGCAGGTAACGTTGATGCGATACTTTATAAGTTTAACCCTAATGGTACTGCTGTTACTGCCATTACATACTTCGGCAGCGCTTCGCAGGATGATGGTATTTACGGTTTGGGCTTATCGCCTGATAACTCGGTTATTTATGCCTGCGGTTATGCCGATGCGGCAACTCCTGTTACCGGAACCGCTTTTGATAATAGCTTTAGCGGTAGCCGCGATGGTTTTGTTGCAGTCTTTAACAGCTCAACACTGGGGACGCTTCAATACGCAACATTAATAGGCGGTACAGGCAACGCAGATGAAATGCGTACTATACGTGGTTTATCTAACACCAGCTTTGTGGTGGGTGGTATTGTTTCTGCTGCGCTAACTACATCAGGCCCTAACTATATAACAAGTGCATATGATGCCACCTATGATGGCGGTAATGAGATGTACATTGCAAAGTTCACCAACTTTAACACCTTAACTTTTGGTACTTACGTTGGTGGTAACGGAGATGACAATCTGAATGACCTCAATGTATTTTCTGATGGCGCTTTTGTGTTCTCAGGTTCAACAGCTTCTACAGGTTCATTCCCCGGCCTAGTTGCAAGTGCAGCAACTTTGCCGGCCGGCAGCGGAACAGATGGTGTTATTGGTGTTATACCGGCAAACGGTGGTACCTTTACCATGCTTAGCCGTATTGGTGGAACCGATATTGATGAGTTTTACGGCTGTACTGTAGGTCCTTTTGATACGTTGTATGTAACCGGTATTACTCAAAGTAGTGCAACAACCGAAAGTTTTCCTTTAGGTACAGGAGCCCGTTACGACAATAGTTATAACGGTGGTGAAGATGGCTTTATAGGAAAATTGCCACGAAGCGGTGGCACAAATACCTGGCAGGCTACTTACTTTGGTGGAGCTAACAACGAACGTGGCAATACCCTACGCACTTATACGCCATACGCGGTGATGGTGTTTGGTGAAGCAGGTTCAGGTTTCCCTACCCAAAACCTGTCCGACGGCGGTACATTCTTTAATTCAGCGTTTGGCGGTGGAACATGGGATATCTTCTACTTTGTATTAGGCACCGACCTTCAAACACTATATTTCTCAACCTATATCGGCGGTAGCCAAAACGATTACCTGGGTGCTACAGGTGTTCCTAAAGGTAGTAACCACTTTATTGTTGAGGGCGACTCCTTGATATGTTTAGGTACTACTATACACAGTTCTACTCTTACACCTAATCCTGTAACGGCAGGTTCATTTGATCCTTCCCGTTCATCTGATACTGATAACGATGATATCCACCTTGTATTTAAGTGGAGAATAGGTATTCTTTTAAACTTTGATTACGGCGATGCACCTATAAGCTATAACGGTGGTGTAAACACCCGCCCTAATCACATTATCTTTAACAGCTTACGTTTAGGTACAGCTGCTATAGATAAAGAAGACTTCCATAGTACATCCTACCTGGCCAATGGTGATGATGCTGCCGGCTCAACCCCGGATGATGAAGATGCTATAACCGGCATGGTATTCATTCAGGATACGGCTACTTCTTATGGCCGCACCTTCCCTATAACCAACACTACCGGCTTTACTGCTACTGTAATGGGTTGGATAGATTTTAACGGCAACGGCACATTTGACAACAACGAGGTAGATACTGCCCGTGTTGCCAGTGGTGCTACATCAGCCAGTTTAGTGTGGACCGGTATCAACTTCAACGACCCGAATGATACTACTTATCTGCGTTTAAGGATTACGACCGATGCTGCATTTAATGTAGCTACTCCATCGCCAATCAATAACGCGTCAAACGGTGAGATTGAGGACTACATGGTAATTAAATACCACTGTGTGGATTTGACCGGCGCTAATATCACTGTACAAAGTCCAACTACTTGTACTCCGCCAAACGGGTCAATTACAATTTCAAATGGCAACCTACTGCCTAACGTTTCTTATACTATATATTATAGTTATAACGGCGGTCCTCAGCAAGGTCCTTTCAACTTAACCACGCAGAACAACGGAACGCTGGTTATTCCGGGATTGAATTCAGGTACTTATACAACAGTACAGGTATTTCACCCAACCAACCCATTATGCGGCGATACTATTACAGGCCCGCTTGTGTTGGTTCCAACTTCGGTTCCTACGCCAACTGCAAGTGCAACACCAAACCCGGTTTGTACAGGCCAAACAGTGCAGTTTAACGCAACCGGTACCGGTACGTTTAGCTGGACAGGTCCTGCAAGCTTTACCAGCACCCTGCAAAACCCAACACGTTTAATTACCGGCACTAACATGGCCGGCACTTATTCGGTTACCCAAACTGTAAACGGTTGTGTTTCCAATGCCGGAACTGTGGTGTTGGCAGTAAACGTTACGCCTGCTATAACCTTTAGCACCAGCAGCAACCCAACAACTTGCGGTGGCAGCCAGGGCTCAATAACCATTGCAGGTTTATTAAACAATACTACTTACACTGTAAACTTTACAAAGAACGGAACTGTACAAACCCCGCAAACAATTGCCAGCAACGGTTCAGGCCAGTTGGTTATTTCGGGTTTAACTGCAGGTACCTACACTAATATAAGCGTAACACTTAGCGGTTGTACTTCAAACGTTCTTGCAGGTCCGTTTACACTAACCGACCCTGCAAACCCTGCTGCACCAACTAACGTTACAGCCAGCCCTAACCCTGTTTGTACAGGCGCTACTTTAACGTTAAGCGCAACCGGCTCTAACTTAAGCTGGACTTTCCCTAACGGTGGCGGTACAGCAACCGGTTCACCGGTAACCCGCACCAACGTTACTGCATCAATGGGTGGTACCTATTCTGTAACCCAAACGGTTAATAACTGTACTTCAAACCCTGCAACAGTAACTGTTACTGTAAACACTACCCCTTCAATTGCATTTAACGGTAGTGTTAACCCAACAACCTGCGGTGGTAGCCAGGGTTCTATAACTGTAAGCGGTTTGTTGAACAACACCAGCTATACGGTTAATTATGTTAAGAATGGCAGCGCTGTTGGCCCTGTTACTTTAACAAGCAACGGCTCAGGTTTATTAACTATCACCGGATTAACAGCGGGTACTTATACTAATATTACTGTAACACTTAGCGGTTGTACTTCAGCTCCTGTTGCAGGCCCGATTACTTTAACTGATCCTTCAACTCCGGCTGCACCAACCAACGTTGCTGCCAACCCTAACCCTATTTGTACCGGCAATACATTAACACTTACTGCTACCGGCAGCAACCTGCAGTGGTCTTACCCTGACGGTGGCGGTGCTTCAGGCTCGCCTGTTACACGTACCAACGTTACCCTTGCAATGGCGGGTACATACTCAGTTACACAAACAGTTGCGGGTTGTACTTCAGCTCCGGCTACAGTTGTTGTAAACGTAAATGCTACACCGGCAATTGGCTTTAGCACCAGTGCGAATCCAACAACCTGCGGTGGCACACAAGGTTCTATTACTATCAGCGGTGTATTGAATAATACTACTTACGCTGTTAGTTATGTTAAAAACGGAACCGGTATCGGCCCCGTTAACATTACCAGCAATACTTCAGGAAATCTTCTTGTAATTACTGGCTTAACAGCCGGCACTTATACCAATATATCTGTAACGCTTAACGGCTGTCCTTCTAATACTTTAGCCGGACCGTTTACATTAAATGACCCAGGTAACCCGGCAGCACCAACAGGTGTTACCGCTAACCCTAACCCGGTTTGTACCGGCGGCACTTTAACTTTAACTGCTGTTGGCTCTAACCTGCAATGGTCATTCCCTGACGGCGGCGGCGCATCAGGCACTCCGGTAGTTCGCACACCGGTTACAGCGGCAATGAACGGTACCTACTCGGTAACACAAACCGTTAATAACTGTACTTCTGCTCCTGCCACAGTATCAGTAACCGTTAATACAACTCCTGCTATTGCCTTCTTCAGCAGCAGCAACCCAACAACTTGCGGTGGCAGCCAGGGTAGCATTACCATTAGCGGTTTAAACAACACTACATCTTATACAGTAAACTTCAGCAAGAACGGTACAGCACAAACGCCGCAAACTTTAACCAGCAATGGTAGCGGCCAGTTAACCATCGGCGGTTTAACTGCCGGCACTTATACTAATATATCTGTTACACTTAGCGGTTGTACTTCAAACGTATTGGGTGGACCATTTACATTAATTGATCCATCTAACCCGGCTGCACCAACCAGCGTTACAGCTAACCCTAACCCGGTTTGTACAGGTGGCACTTTAACATTAACCGCTGTAGGCACCAACCTAAGCTGGACCTTCCCTAACGGCGGAGGTACAGCAACGGGCACACCGGTTGTTCGCACACCGGTTACCGTATCAATGGGCGGCACTTACTCAGTTACGCAAACAGTTAATAACTGTACTTCAGCGCCTGCAACGGTTGTTGTAACGGTTAACACAACGCCTAACATCACGTCAGCAACGCCAAGCAATCCTACAACATGTAGCGGCGCTCAGGGCACAATTACACTTAACGGTCTTTTGAACAACACCATATATACCGTAAACTATACGAAAAATGGTGCTCCTCAAGGGCCGTTTTCTATTACATCTAATGGTAGCGGCCAGGTAGTTATTACCGGCTTAACTGCAGGCACTTACACCAACATTACAGTTACCTTAAGCGGATGTACTTCTAACGTAATTGCGGGTCCTATCGCTTTAACTGATCCTACAACACCAGCGGCACCTACTAACGTTACCGCAACCCCTAACCCGGTTTGTACTGATAACACTTTAACTTTAACTGCTACCGGCTCTAACCTTCAGTGGTCATTCCCTGATGGTGGCGGTGCAACGGGTTCTCCTGTTACACGCAGCTCAGTTACCCTGGCTATGGCCGGCCAATACCAGGTTACACAAACTGTTAACGGTTGTACTTCGGCTCCGGCTTCAGTAACTGTTAACGTTAATGTTACTCCGCAAATTTCTGATGCCGTAGGCACTAACCCAACAACTTGCGGTGGTAGCCAGGGCACCATTGTGTTAAGCGGCCTAAACCCTAACAGCACATTTACTGTTAACTACTTTAAGAATGGTGTTGCACAAACTCCGGTTAACCTGCCTAGCAGCATTGGCGGAGATATTACAATTACCGGTTTAACTGCCGGCACTTACACCAACTTTACTGTAACACTTAATGGTTGTACATCACCTGCCTTTACAAACCTGGTGGTGCTTAACAATCCGCCTAACCCGGTTGCGCCAAGTTTAAGCAGCAACAGCCCACGTTGTTATGGCGATACCTTAAAAATATTTGCTTCATTAGTTCCAGGCGCTACTTACAGCTGGAGCGGCCCGGGTGGCTTTACTGCTTCAACGCAGAATGTAACCCGCCCAAGTGCAGTTCCTGCAATGACCGGCTCTTACTCAGTAACAGTAACTCAAAACAACTGTAATTCTGCTCCGGCTTCTATTTCAGTAACTGTTACATCTTGTCCTCCGGTTGCCGTTAACGATGCCTACAGCACAAATGAAGATGTTCCGTTAACAGTTCCTGCTCCGGGTGTATTGTCTAACGACTTTGATCCGGCTAATCCGCAGCAGCCTTTAACTTCTTCATCACTTTCAGGTTGTGGTCCGTTCTCAGGTTCAGTAACTTTAAATGCTAACGGTAGCTTTACTTATACGCCTGGTGCAAACTTTACCGGTGTTGACTCGTTCTGCTACCGAGTATGCGACAATGAAGTGCCTGCAGCCTGCGACACTGCTATTGTAGTAATAACAGTTAACTCAGTTAACGATAAGCCGGTGTTACCTGATACTACAGTAACTACACCTGAAGACAATCCAATTACTGTTTGTCTTCCTATCACCGATCCTGATGCAGGCCAAAACCATTTGTTTAATGGAACACTGTGCGGACCTAACACAGGTACCATTGGTACTGTTTCTGTAAGTAATGGTTCTAATCCGCACACAGCTTGCTTTACTTATACTCCAAATGCCAACTTTAATGGCAACGATTCAGTTTGTATAATTATCTGTGATAACGGCACACCGCAACTTTGCGATACTTCTAAAGTTCGTATTACAGTAACACCTGTTAACGATCCGCCGATTGCCGTTAACGACAACTACACCACTACTGAAGATGTAGCTATTACAATACCTGCCGGCACCGGTGTTCGTGCTAACGATAATGATGCAGCCGACGGAAACCCTGTTAGCTCATTAACTGTTAACATTATTCCTGTTTGTCCTGTTCAACACGGTTCATTAAGCCTTGGTACCGATGGTGCGTTTATTTACACACCGGCTGCTAACTACTGTGGCACTGATTCATTCTGCTACCGTATTTGCGATAACGGCACTCCGCTGCCTTCACTTTGCGATACAGGTGTTGCCTACATTACTGTTAACTGTGTAAACGATCCTCCGGTTGTTCCTGATACAACTATCACTACTCCGGAAGATAACCCTACTACAGTATGTATTCCGATCAGTGATCCTGAAACTTCAACTCAAACTCACGCTATCAATGCCATTTACTGCGGGCCAAACAACGGTTCTATAAGCGGTACTTTGGTTAATAACCTGACTAACCCTCACCAGGTTTGTGTTACCTATACACCGAATGCAAATTACAACGGCACCGATTCAGTTTGCCTGGTAATTTGTGATAACGGCACACCTGCACGTTGCGATACCACCAAGATTACGATAGTGGTTACACCGGTTAATGATCCACCACTGGCTGTAAACGACATCTATGTTTCTTGTGTTGATACCCCAATAGTTAAAAACTTCCTGACCAACGATATTGATATCGACGGACCTGCTAAGGTTTACAACGGCACAGTATTCGGTCCGTTTAGCGGAACTTTAACAAGCGTTCAGGTTAACGGTAACTTTACTTATACGCCACCTGTATCATTCAATGGTGTTGATTCGTTCGCTTACATAGTTTGCGATAACGGTTCACCTAACCTGTGCGATACCGGCGTAGTAATTCTTGATTACTCCTGCACTAACCTGCCTCCGCAGGCTAATAACGACAGCTACACTACGCCTGAAGATCAGACCTTAACTGTGTCTGCACCAGGCGTAATGAGTAACGATATTGATCCGGATGGCGGCCCTATTACTGTTCAAACACCGGCAGTAGTAACCGTATCTCATGGTACATTAACCCTTAACGCAAACGGCTCATTTACTTATGTGCCTACTACCAACTACTTTGGTCAAGACACATTTGTTTATTCAATTTGCGATGCGCCGGATGTTCCGGTTAAGTGCGATACTGCAATAGCTGTTATCACTGTTACACCGGTTAACGATCCACCGGTGGTACCTGATTCTACTATTACTACACCTGAAGAAACACCTAAAACGGTGTGCTTACCTATTACTGATGTTGAGGCCGGCGATTTCCATGCTGCTTCTGTATTGTGTAATCCTGTTAATGGCACGGTAAGCAACGTAACTGTAAATAACACAGGCACACATACGGTTTGCTTTACTTATACGCCTTCTACTAACTTTAACGGTAGCGATAGCCTTTGTTTAGTAGTTTGTGATAACGGTTTACCGAGCAAGTGCGATACAACCTACATCCACATTACGGTGACCCCGGTTAACGATCCACCGATTGCTAACAACGATAACTACACCACAACTGAAGATGTAACTCTGAACGTTCCTGTAGGCACCGGTGTTCGTGCCAACGATAACGATAACGCTGATGGCAACCCTGTTACTTCTTTAACTGTAACGACTACGCCAATCACTAATGTTCAGCATGGCACATTAACATTGAATGCCAACGGCTCATTCACTTATGTTCCAACTTCTAATTACTGTGGTTCAGATTCGTTCTCTTATAGTGTATGTGATAACGGCACACCGCTTCCATCACTGTGCGATACTGCAACAGCTTACATTACTGTAAACTGTGTGAACGATCCTCCGCAGGTTCCGGATACAACTTTAACTACTTGTGAAGATTGTGGCCCAACTACCATTTGTTATCCGGTAGTTAACCCTGACAACGGCCAAACAGTTACTGTTGCGGGTACATTCTGCGGTCCGAATAGCGGAACGGTTTCAACCAGCCTGATTATAAATACACTGTGTGTTACTTACACACCAAGCACCAACTTTAACGGCCTTGATTCAGTTTGTATCGTAGTATGCGATAACGGTTCACCTGTATTGTGTGATACTACCCACGTAGTTATCACCGTAACACCGGTTAATGATCCGCCAATTGCTAATAACGATAACTACACAACCAATGAGGATGCTACCTTAACTGTTCCTGTAGGTACCGGTGTTCGTGCCAACGACAACGATAATGCTGATGGCAACCCTGTTACTTCATTAACAGTAACCACTACGCCAATCACTAACGTTCAGCACGGCACATTAACGCTGAATGCAAACGGTTCATTCACTTATGTTCCAACTTCTAACTACTGCGGTTCAGATTCGTTCTCGTACAGCGTATGTGATAACGGTACGCCGCTTCCATCACTTTGCGATACTGCAACAGCTTACATTACTGTAAACTGTGTGAACGATCCTCCGCAAGTACCGGATACAACAATTACCGTTTGTGAAGACTGCGGCCCTGGCACTGTATGTATGCCTGTTATTGACCTGGATGTAAACCAGACATCAGTTATAGCGGCACAGCTTTGTGGCCCTGGCAATGGTAGCGTTTCTACTACCCTGGTGCTTAATACGCTTTGTGTAACTTATACAGGCAATACCAACTTTAATGGTAATGACTCAGTCTGTATCGTAGTATGTGATAACGGTACACCGCAGGCTTGCGATACCACGCACATACATATCACCGTAACGCCGGTTAATGATCCGCCGATTGCTAACAATGATAACTACACAACTAACGAGGATGTTACCTTAACGGTGCCTGTAGGTACTGGTGTTCGTGCAAACGATAATGATAATGCTGATGGCAACCCTGTTACTTCTTTAACTGTAACGACTACGCCAATCACTAATGTTCAGCATGGCACATTAACGTTGAATGCAAACGGTTCATTCACTTATGTTCCAACTTCTAATTACTGTGGTTCAGATTCATTCTCGTATAGTGTATGTGATAACGGCACTCCGCTTCCATCACTCTGCGATACTGCAACAGCTTACATTACTGTAAACTGTGTGAACGATCCACCACAGGTTCCGGATACAACTATCACTACATGTGAAGATTGTGGCCCAACTACAATTTGTTACCCTGTAGTTGATGTAGATATTAACCAGACATCTGTTATAGCTGCTCAATACTGTGGCCCTAACAGCGGAACAATTTCAACCAGCCTGGTATTAAATACCCTGTGTTTAACTTACACCGCTAATACCAACTTCAACGGCCAGGATTCAGTTTGCCTTGTAATTTGCGATAACGGTACACCGCA
>CAZUHU010000082.1:10991-15466 GCA_964620645.1 uncultured Chitinophaga sp. | reverse complement strand
GATGAAAACCTGCAGCCTATTACAGCAGATAAATCTCTCTTCCTACACGCCTTTGATTATTGCGGAACTACCAAACCGATTATCAACCTGGCTAACTTTGAGGCTACTACCGGTTGGTTCCCCTTGCAGTGGAAGGAGCGCTGCAATCCTTTCGATAGCATAGGGCGCAACAATAACATAGAGGGCAGTCCGCCCGATGTTTTACTTACCGCATTGGAAGCGCCGCCCTGCAACATTAAAATTGACTATGTGGTAACCTGGTGCATGGACCAGAACTTTACCTCTTACAATCAATGGCAAATCCTGAATCAGCAGTTGCTTAATGGTTACGATTTGATTTATACTTCGCCCAGCAACCGAACCAAACTATGGAAGAATAAATTTTAGTGAAGTAGCTACAGCTTAAGCTTACGGATTTTAGGTGCGCGCCAAAAAGTAATAAGTACAACCACAAGCGTCATGCATCCTCCAAATATTACAGAGGGCACCGTATTCATTAGCTTGGCGGCAACACCGCTTTCGAAAGCGCCTATCTCATTAGAAGAGGAAATGAAAATTTGATTGACCGCACTAACCCTACCACGCATATGATCAGGGGTCATCGTCTGTAAAATTGTTTGGCGGATTACGACACTTATATTATCGAAGGCGCCGGTTAGAAACAGCATGGCAAAAGACAGATAAAAGTTTTGAGAGAGCGCAAATGCAATTGTTGCTAAACCAAAGCCTGTTACAGCAATAAATAAGTTTCTTCCGGCTTTAAGTGTTGGCGGATTATAAGCCAGGTAAAAACCCATCACCACTGAACCAAGAAATGGAGCAGCCCTTAACACGCCTAAGCCAAAAGCATTAGTATGCAAAATATCTTTAGCGAAAACCGGTAACAGCGCCACCGCACCGCCAAATAACACAGCAAACAAATCCAACGAAATAGCCGCTAACATCTCCTGCTTACTGAATACAAACTTTAATCCCATCGTCAGCGATTCGTATAAACTTTCCTCTTTCAACTTTGGGGGAGTTTCAGTAACGGGAACCCTAAGAAACAGGAAGAAAGAAACCAGCATAAAAGCCACGGCAATAGCAAACGAAAACTCCAGGTTGGTTAACCCATAAATTAAACCGCCAACTGCAGGGCCCAACACAGCTGCCGTTTGCCAGGTATTGCTTCCCCAGGTGGCACCATTGGCATAAAGCTCGCGTGGCAATAGTTGCGGAAAAATACTTTGATAAGAGGGCGCCATAAAACCACGCGCTATGCCGCTTAGGCCGATAGCAAGATAAATAGGGAACACTCCATAATGCTTTATAAGTGGCGCATCACCGGCAAGCAAATAACCCACCGCCGCAAAACATAGGGTAATAGCAATAATGGTTCTGCGCGCAATACGGTACCGGTTAAACTTATCGGCCGCATGGCCACCATATAATGAAGTAACAATAAAGGGAAGCGCTTCACTTAAGCCAAGCAGGCCCAGCACCAACTTATCGTTGGTCAACTCATACAGCTTCCAGCCGAGTATGGTCTCAGCCATTTGTACGGCAAAGGTGAGCATGAAACGCGAAAGCTGAAAATTGCGGAAGGCTGCAATTCTTAAAGCTGCATAGGCATCAATCTTATTCCCGCTCATTGCTTGCCGCCTCCTTTTGTTTGCCGCTGGCGCAAGGCTTCAAACAATAATATGCCCGCACTAACACTAACGTTTAAGGAGTCAATCTTCCCCATCATGGGGATCTTAATTTTTTTATCAGCATTAAAAATCCAGTCATCACTTAAGCCGGTAGCTTCCGTTCCTACCGCTATACAACTACCCTTTGTAAAGTCCTGCTCGTAATGAAATTTATCCGCGCCTAATTCCGCGGCATATATAAGTATACCTTTCTCCTTCAAAAATTCTACGGCCTCGCGGCTTTCGCAAACTGCCAGCTGGTTAGTGAATACCGTTCCTATACTGGATCGTACTACGTTAGGATTGTATACATCCGTTTTAGCATCAGTAATTAAAACAGCATCCACACCGGCAGCGTCTGCTGTGCGGAGCATCGCCCCCAGGTTACCGGGCTTCTCTACACTTTCAATTACCAGTATTAAGGGGTTATTCTTCAACTGCAGTGATTGCAATGAAAGCGCCTTAGGCCTGGCAGTCGCAATTACTCCTTCGGTTGTTTCGCGGTAGGCTATCTCCTCATACACTCTTCGCGTTATCAGAGAAACATTCTTCTCCGGCAACTCAATAGAAACTTCCACAATCCTATCTCTTTCTTCCGGCCGCAAAATTTCCTGGCAAATAAACAGCTGTTGTATTTCATACCCTGCCCGGTAAGCCAAAACCGTTTCGCGTAAACCTTCAATTAATATAAGGTTCTGAGTCCTGCGCTCTGAATATTTTTCCAGCTTTTTAAGATTCTTTATTTTAGGATTTTGCGTACTGCTGATTGTCTCTCGCATAAGGGATAATGGCCACAAATCTATCAGTAATTGTTATTTTGCGGGACAATAAAATGAGCGACTTACGTATAGATTTTTACCACTACAACGCTGAGGAGTGTCTTTACCTGGAAAATCCTCCGTTAAGTGAGTGCGCAGCTTTTGACAGGGTTAACTATGTTAACTGGTTAAATATTTATGGTGTTAAAAACCAGGCAGACCTGCAGGAAGCCGCCGAAATATTTAAGATACACCCACTGGTTATAGAGGATATAGTGCATACTGAGCAAAGAGCTAAAATTGAAGACTATGGCGATTTCTATTTTGTGGTGCTACGTATGTTTGCATTACGCGATAACGTTATAGAGGACCAACAGGTAAGTTTTATTGTAAAGGATAATTTACTCCTCACTTTTAGGGAAAGTGATTTTGGCATCTTCAAAAAACAGTTAGGTGATAAATTGGTAAATGGTGGCAGCTTGCGTAAAATGGGAGAGGACTTCCTGCTTTATAAACTGCTTGATCTGATTATTGACAATTATTATTTTGTGTTGGAGCATATTGGCAGCCGGCTGGAGCGATTTGATAATGAAATAATGGTGCACCCTACCGATTTGCACGTGGTTCAATTGCAACGTATACGTAGTGAACTGCTCTATTTACGTAAATACATTTTACCGGTGCGAGAATTAATAAATGTGCTGCAGCGCAATGAAATAGAATATTTTAATGCTGATAATAAATACTACCTGCGCGATATGCACGACCATATGCAACGCAACGTAGAGGAAATAGATTTTCAACGGGAGCAATTAAACTCCTTAATGGATTTTTATTACCAGCTGCAAACACACAAGATGAATAACGTGATGAAGACATTGACTATAGTGTCATTCATCTTTCTGCCATTAACTTTTGTTGCCAGTTTATACGGTATGAATTTTACCGTGATACCACGTGCTGATGATCCCAGAGGTTTTTGGGAGTTACTTATCGGGATGGGTGTACTTGCCACTATTCTGATAATTTATGCCTTTAGCCGCAAGTGGCTTTCTACTAAAGACTTTTTGAAAGATAAGTTATGAAAATAGGCCTCTTCTTTGGTTCCTTTAATCCCATTCATAACGGGCACCTGATTATAGCCAATTACATTTGTCAAATAACAGACCTTGATAAAGTTTGGCTGGTAGTGTCTCCTCAAAATCCGCTAAAAACCAAAGAGACCCTTTTGAACGAGCACCAGCGTTTACATTTAATACACCTGGCGCTCGAAAATAACGACAACCTTAAAGTAAGCGATATTGAGTTTAAGCTACCCAAGCCATCCTATACTATTGATACGCTTACCTACCTAAAAGAAAAATATCCGCAACATCAGTTTTGCCTGATAATGGGCAGCGACAATATAGAGGGACTGCATAAATGGAAGAACTTTGAACAGTTGCTGGCCAACTACGAATTCTACATTTATAAAAGGCGGGGTTCGGAAAACAAACCCTATCCACAAAACAGTAATTTACACTACCTGGAATTCCCATATCTTGATATTTCAGCCACTTTTATAAGAGAAAACATAAAAAAAGGGGTCTCAATGCAGTATTTTATGCCTGAAAAGGTATGGAATGAAATTGTGGCCGGAGGCTATTACCGGGGTAGTTGATACCTTTCCACTCAACCATGTGAATTAGTGTGGATAATGGTGGATATCGCGTCAGAAAATTGAATTTGACTTTGTGGTTTATTAAACATCAAAATCGCCGTGCTTTACAGCGTTCATAAAGGGCGGTTAATCCACAGCTTTGTACACACAATGTGGATTACAAGATATACCATCTACACAACCAACATCGCTATCAACACCTTGTTTATAAACCCGGAATATTCAGCATTTACAGGGGTTGTGTACGTACAGGGCATGTGAAAACCTGTTTGTACAACCTTAGTACCTTTAAAAGCAAGAGGGCAGTAAACCATGTTGTGTACGTTTACACACCCTTAATAATAAGGGGTTTATTTTTATAAAATCTTATTTATTAATTAATACAAG
>CAZUHU010000082.1:0-10891 GCA_964620645.1 uncultured Chitinophaga sp. | reverse complement strand
TTTTCTGGTACCGGCCGGCGGGCGGGGGAGCAACTTGTAGGTAGCATGCCGGCAAATTTTTAAAACGACCGCTTCGCGGTAAACAAACAATTCCGGCCGGCGGCTGGGTAAATAAAGAGGTGCCAATGTTTATTTTCGGGCGATTAACTAATATCAATGGGTAGGCTTAAAATAGTTTCTTACAACGTTAACGGAATAAGGGCAGCAGAAAACAAAGGCTTATCGGCCTGGCTAAAGGAAAATGCAGCCGATGTGGTTTGTATACAGGAAATTAAGGTGGATAGAGAGGCCTTTAACCCGAAGCCATTTGAGGACTTAGGATACCACTGCTACATTTTCCCGGCACAGAAAAAGGGCTACAGTGGAGTCGCCGTGTTTACCAAAATAAAACCGGATAACGTAGTGGAAGGATGCGGCATAAAAGAATACGATGATGAAGGCCGAGCCCTGCGTGTAGATATCGGCGACCTGAGCATTATGAGCGCCTACTTCCCCAGTGGTACCACTGGGGACATACGGCAGGCGGTTAAAATGAAATTTTTAACTGACTTCTTTAAGTATGTAAAGGAGTTGGAAAAAACGCGCCCTAAACTGATTATAGCCGGAGACTACAACATTTGCCACAAGCCGATAGACATTCACGATCCCATACGCAATAAGGACACTTCGGGTTTTAAACCTGAAGAACGTGCCTGGATGGAACAGTATTTTGAAGCAGGCTTTATTGACACCTTCCGGCATTTTAATAAGGAGCCGCATAACTACACCTGGTGGAGTTTGCGCTCAGGCGCCCGTGGCAATAACAAGGGCTGGAGAATAGATTATATATCTGCCACAAAGAATTTAGAGAAGAACCTGCTTGAGGCCGGTATTATGCCTGATGTAAAACACAGTGACCATTGCCCAAGCTATTGCATTGTAGCAACATAGTACCTCTTAATGGAGAATAAAAACCGCCGCACCTTTACCATTACTTTAAGTACAGCTGTTATATCAATGGCTTTGTTTTTCGCGGGGCTTTATAACGGATGGTTCGGCCCCGCAACCGGCGTTGGCGATGTTTTTTGCGAAGCCGCGCGGCCGGGAATGATAAAACAACCTGCCAATACCTGGAGCAATTTGGGCTTTGTGTTTGCGGGCTTGTTGGTTGGCTGGCAACTTATGCGTGGTTCGTTCAACCAAAACAGTAACAGCCTTACGCGTACGGGCTTCTTCGGCGCCTTCTTTGCCTCATTAATTGTTTTGTTAGGGCCCGGCTCAATGGCAATGCACGCCACTACTGCTGAAATCGGGGGCTTTTTCGATATGCTCTCTATGTATTTGGTGGCTTCCTTTACAACAGCCTATTCTATGCAACGCTTCTTTAAATGGAAGCCCCTACAGTTTTCGTTGGTGTTTTTTGCAGTGCTTTCAATTTGCCTGTGGGCCGATGGAAAGCCATACCATATTGTGTTCGATTATTTTGGTAACGCCATTTTCGCGCTTTTTATTTCCATAACCGTTCTGTTTGAAATACTAAATACTTATGTAAGAAGAATGGAGCACAAAAAATTGTGGGGAGTAGTTTCATTAGGGGCGCTGCTGTTGGCCTTAGCAATATGGAACGTATCGCAAACGGGGCAGCGCTTTTGCGATCCCCAAAGTTTAATACAGGGCCATGCCATTTGGCATTTACTGGATGCGCTATCCGTTTACGGCCTCTTCCGCTTTTATGTTAGCGAACACCGGCGTAGCTGATAGAAAATACCTACATTAACATTACACCAAAAGGCGCCCTATGATTACACCCGGACAAGCCTACCAGTCTTCTGGTAAATACAACTTAACCAAGGTTATTATTTACACTTTAATAGGTAGCGCCCTGGCTACAGGCCTGGGCCTTCTGTACGGCCTCATTACCGAAGTTGATCCCTTTATTTACCTAAACATGCTGGTGCTGTTTGGTACCATTTTGCTTCTGGGTGCTATAACGGTTTTAATACGGCAGGGCAGCCACAGCCGCAACGTAGGGGTTAATTTTTTGGTGTGTGTTATACTCTGCTTTGTGGCCTGGTATGCACAGTGGGCATATTATTATAATCTGCAATACGAACACGGCATTTTTGCATCGCTGGGCCAACCGGGAAGGGTGTTGGGTTATGCGGCCAACTACGCCAATAACCACAGTATTACCGTTGGACGCTTTGGGCATGGTGGTTTACCTTTCTCAGGCGGGGTATTACAACTTATGTATGTGGTGGAGTTTTTTGCTTTTATGCTGCCCCTTTATTTTGCCCTTAAAGTTAAAGACTATTATTGCGAACAGTGCAGCACCTTTTACAGCGAGGTTCAAGGATACATAGATTATAACGCCGATTTTAATACCGCCTTAAATCAGGCCTCTGGCGGTAACTACCGCTTTATCGAAGGTACAGAAATAAAGAGGAGCATGGAAACGCTGCAAAGCGATCCGGCAAAGAAGAACATGGTTTATAAAATTGATTATCACTTTTGCCCGAAGTGTGGCTTGAACAGCATAGTGGAAATTGTGTCGGGAACCTTGCAATACGATGATAAAGGGAACCGGGAGCTTGCTAACGAAACTACAATAGTGGCCGACACTTACGTTGATGAGCAAACCGCAAAAATAATTACCAATAAATTTATAGCGCCCAAAGCAACGGACTTGTTGGCAGAAACGGTGGAAAAGCAGCCGGGGTAACTACCCGTGTATGTTATAATCTTGCAAGCGGGGAACAAAAGTTGCAGTTGGCCTGTTATCCGTTTGGCCCCATTTAAAATATTCTATTTTTACCCACGTCAAGTAAACAGTAAAACAAGAAAGATGCATACTAAAATGGAAGAACCGGAAAAACCCGGTAAAGCAGATGAGATGATTGAAAAATTTGCCGGCGGAATGAAGTTCGACAATAAATTTCTTGAACAAAGACGCGTGTTTTTATGGGGCCCGGTGTTTGACGAATCGGCAGAGCGTGTAGTTAACCGCCTGTTGTTTCTTGAAGCAAGCGATCCCGGCAAGGATATATTCTTTTACATCAACAGCCCGGGCGGCGTAGTTACTAGCGGTATGGTGATATATGATACCATGCGTATGATTTCATCGCCGGTGCATACTATTTGCATGGGCCTTGCAGCGTCAATGGGTTCTATACTATTGAGCGGTGGCCAAAAAGGTAAGCGCCTTATATGGCCGCATGGCCGCGTAATGATACACCAGCCTTCCTTAGGCGGTATGTATGGCCAGGCCACTGATATTGAGATAACTGCGCAGGAAATTCAAAAAACAAAAGAGATAAGTGCGCGCATTTTGGCCGAAAACTGTGGCCAGAGTTTCGAAAAAGTGATGAAAGATTTTGACCGCGACTTTTGGATGAACGCGCAGGAAGCTGTTAACTATGGTATAGTAGATGGTATTGCCGAGAGTTTAAAATAAGCAACGCCAGATAGTTATGACCCGCCACGATACTAATGTTGAAGTTGCCCGCTACCAGGCCGAAATTGCAAGCCGCCTTGGGTTGGACCAGCAAAACCTGGTTTTTAACTATAAGCAAAAAAACGAAACGGTAAAACTGGACCTGGTAACGGTTAACCCGAAACATGAACAATCGTTTTTGTTTCATACCACCACGGGAACCGATAAAATAGATGCTCTCAAGAAAATGCTGGAATATATTGACCGGCATTATCATAACGAGAGCAGCATGACGCTGCAATGGATTAAGATTGGCGATAACACCCTGCACACTTCTTACTTCCGCGCGCAAAATATGTACGAAGCACTGGATAAATTTTATTACGGGCGCGATATGAGCCAGTATAAAATCTTCAGCATTGCGCTTAACCCGGTTAGTTAATTTACGGCCATAGACCTCGCACAAATAAGAAAAGCGCTATTGGCTTTTGCAGGGTAATTTGCGAATAAATCGTATTTTCAGCCCCGCAAAAAAAATCAGCGCTATGAAGAAAATTTATTTATCCCTGTTGACGGCCCTGTTGATCTTTTCAACGCAGTCGTCATACTCGCAGTGTTACCCTGCAGGAACGCAACCGGTTTTCGGTACGGTTTCCATTGCATCGGGCACCGCTTCATTTACTAACGTACCAACGGGCGATGTTATTCAGATTAACTGCCCTGCCGCAAACACTCAATACCTGATTGATTTGTGCGGTACTAACCCAGGCACTAACGTTGCTTCGGGCACCAATGACGGCTTTATTACCATTCTTGATGCCAACTCGGCTACAGCAAACGGCCTTGCTACATTTGACGACGGCTGCACCAACATGGCAGCCCCTGGTTATGGACCACCTGTGGGCACCTGGACCGCCCCTGCTGCCGGCACCTACTTTATTTATTTAACAGAGTACGATGCAACAGGCAACGATAACTGCGTAGCCGACGGCGTAAACAGCAATTATGATTTTTCAATCACAGTTACCGGCCCGCCTTCAAACGACCTTGCTATTGACTCTGCTGCTTATCCTAAAGTATATTCATCTATCACCTTCCAACAGTTAAATACTCCTTTTTCGGTTGGTGCACGTGTTAAAAACCAGGGCAGCACTAACGCTACTAACGTAACTGTTAGTGTTCGTATCAGAGACCTGATTGCAAACACTGTAGTTAATACCCAAACATTAAGCGGCCCCGCCAGCCTTGCTGCAGGCGCTACTGCATGGGTTGCGGGTACAGGTTACACACCTTCAAATGCCATTACTGCGTATGAGTTCCGTTACATCTGCAGCATGACACAAGCAGATGCTAACACTACCAACGATACAGCATACCGTTACATTTTAACCGATACTTCAACTCTTGCTTTGGATGAGGCCATCATCTTTGGTAACATCGACAACGTTCTAGGCGTTAACGGTTCAGTAGCTATCCTTGGCCAAAACTATCCAATAACAGTAACTACTACAGTTGATACCGTGTTTGCCTATTTCGGTTTGGCAGGTGCAAACATCGGCACACAAATACGTGCAGTAGTTTACAATACAAACGCTACAGGCGCCCCTACTACGCAAATCACTACATCACCAAGCTATACCATTCTTGCTGCCGATACTCCGGGCGCATTAATTCCTTTTGCATTTACAACTCCGTTAACTTTTAACGCGGGCACCACTTATTTTGTAGGTATTGAGCAACAAGGCACTACTAACATGGGTCTGGCTCAAACCAACGAAAACAGCATTAACAGAAACGGTTTCTTCTCAGTAAGCCCTTATACTACCTGGACACCGATTGAGAACGCCGGCTTCCCTGGCTCTTTCATCATTTGGTTGAACACCAAGCTTAACTGCTCTTTAGTAGCGTCAGGCACAGGCACCAATGCAACTTGTGGAGCAAACAACGGTGCAGTAGCGCTTAACGTTACCGGAAACAACGGTACACCAACGTATTCATGGAGCAACGGCTCTACAGCAGCTTCTTTAAGCAACGTAGCACCGGGCACTTACACCGTATCGGTTTCTGCCGGCGGTTGTATTGATACTGCTTCAGTAACCATCGTAAACAACGGTGCAGCCCCTCAAATTAACGTTACCCCAACAGCAGCAAACTGCGGTTCATCAAACGGCAGCGCTTCAGTTAACGTAACCAGCGGAAGCGGTACTTACACATACAGCTGGAGCAACGGTGGTACCGGCTCAAGCATTTCAAACGTAGCGGCAGGTTCTTACACCGTAACTGTGGTAGACGGCGCTTGCAGCACTTCTGCAACAGTATTCGTTGGCAACACCGGCGGCCCTACGGCTTCTGCAACTTCTACTTCAGTTAGCTGTAATGGCGGTTCAAACGGTAGTGCTTCTGCAAGTGCAACCGGTGGTACACCAAACTACACATACAGCTGGAGCAACGGCGGCAACACCGCAACTATCAGCAACGTACCTGCAGGAACTTACACTGTAACAGTTTCTGATGCTAACACATGTCTTTCAACTGCAACTGTTACTGTAAATGAACCTACAGCTCTTACTGCTTCTGTTAGCAATACAACAGCAGTTAGCTGCCATGGCGGTTCAAACGGTGTTATTACTGCAACAGGCAACGGCGGTACCGGTTCAATCAGTTACTTATGGTCTAACGGCTCTACTACTTCTGCAGCCAACAACCTTGCTGCAGGTCAATACTGTGTAACTGCAACTGACGCAAACGGCTGTTCTGTTTCTGCTTGTTCAACTTTAAGCGATCCAACAGCTGTTACTATAACCGCAACCGGTACAGATGTATTATGTAACGGTGGTTCTACCGGTAGCGCTACAGCAACTGTTAGCGGTGGTGCAGGCAACTACACCTACTCATGGACAGGCGGCCAAACTACATTTACAGCCTCTAACCTGGCAGCAGGTAATTATACTGTAACTGCAACTGACGCCAACAGCTGTTCAGTAACTGCAGCAGTAACCATTGCTCAGCCAACAGCATTATCAGTTTCAGCAAGCTGCAATCCAACAATCATCAACCAATCTATTGGCTCAGCATCAGTAACTGTAAGTGGTGGTACCACTCCTTACGATTACAACTGGAGCAGCGGTTCTGATTCTTCTTCTGCAGCATCTTTAGGCGCAGGTATAGTAAACGTAACTGTAACTGATGACAACGGTTGCACCGTAACTACCAACTGCGAAGTTCAGTTTACCATTGGTGTAGCTGAAGTTGAAGCGGGTATAAGCGCATTAAGCCTTTATCCTAACCCATCTGTAGGCAAGTTCAACGTTGCTTTAAACCTGAAAGAAAGCTCTACAGTAGTATTTACTATTTACGATATGAAAGGTTCAGTTGTAATGCAAATCAAAGAAGCAGCAGCTAACCAGTTTACAAAAGCCTTTGATTTAACGTCATATGCAAAAGGCGCATACACACTTAACATCAAAACTGCTAATGGCAGCGTTAATAAGCGTGTAGTAACTGAATAATTACTGTAAACTATAAATTGCGAAAGCCCCGGCCTAAAACCGGGGCTTTTTATTTTTGTAAAACAAATTAACCGATGGAGATATTTCTGTTTATAGCGTGCGGTGTGCTCATGGTATTGGGTCTTGTTGGTTGTTTTGCGCCGGTTTTGCCGGGACCGCCCCTATGCTATGCCGCACTGCTTTGCGCCCACTTTACGGAGAGGCTGCAGTTTACACCTACCTTTTTAGTTGTATGGGGCATTGTTGTGGTGCTGGTAATTGTGCTGGAGTATATAATACCCATTAAAGCCACAAAAAAATTTGGCGGCAGTAAGGCGGGAGAGTGGGGCGCTATGATTGGCTTACTGGTGGGTTTGTTTATTGTGCCGCCAATAGGTGCGCTGGGCGGTACTATTCTTGGCGCGTTTATCGGGGAGTTATTGGTAAACAATACGGAAGTTGAAAAAGCAGCTAAAGCAGCCCTTGGCGCTTTAATTGGTTTTATAGTTAGCACGGGCCTTAAGCTGATAGTAAGCGTAACCATGTTGGTTATGCTTATTATCAAACTAATAGATGCATCAAAAGGCTGGCCCGCCTAATGCGAAACGCCAAGGTATTCGTTCCGGTAAATTTTAAGCAAAAGGATAAAGTACGAAATAAGCAATGGGCCGAAAACGAGACCAACAAAGCCAAAAAGGTTTAAGCCAATTATAACACCAAAGAAAGTGATAAGCGGGTGTACATCGCCAAGGCGTTTTTGCAGTACAAAACGGAACACATTATCAATATTGCCAATAATTAAAATGCCGTACAGCCCCAGTAACGACCCCTGCCAATGAGAGCCGTTTAAAAACATGAAAGCGGCAAGCGGCAACCAAACAATAGTAGTGCCCACCACGGGTAACACGCTCATAATACCGGTAATTACGGCCCAGAAAAAGGGCTGTTCTACCCCAAGAATCCAATAACCAAACCAGGCGGCTAAAGCCTGCAACACGGCTAAAAGAGGAACACCGATAGCGTTAGAAAACGTTTGCGTTTTAAGTTCAGTAAGCAGTAGGTTGTCATTCTCTTTTCTAAATGGCAGCAGTTCTCTCACCTTGGCTTCAAATTGCCGTGCGTTAGCCAACATAAAGTAAAGAATAAGGTAAAGTACGAAAATATCTGCAACTGCATCGGCGGTTGCAGATAACAATCCGGGTATGCCTTCCGCAGCCAGGCCGGCTACTTTGTTAACTGATTCAGTAGATAACAAGGTAATGCCAAGGCTGCCGCCCGCATCCTCCGCCCATTGTTGCACTCTTATTAATATTTCCTGGTAATGAGCAACCAGGTAAGTAACCTTCTCGGTTAGCATAATTGTAAGCAATAACAACGGAAGAATAAGAACGATAAACGATGCAAACATTAAAACCCCAGCGGCAAGCACCTTATTCCACTTACGTTTGGGTTTTTCAGTAAGGTGAAAAAACGGCCTGCGCAATAGCACGTAAAACACAACAGCACCTAAAAACGGGCTTACAAACCCTTTAAGAAGCCAAAACAGAAAGGCCCCCAGAATAAAAAGAGCGGCAAGGAATAATGCCTGCTTAAGTTTGTCATTGTTTAAGTGCATAAGCGTTAGCTTAGGTAAAACGAAAGATAAAAAAACGAAAATGTACAGAAACAGCCGGAAGAACTATAACGCCCTAGCGGGTAACGAGAAAGCGTTTCTCCAATAGCACCTCATTGGTGCGCAACACTAACCAATAAAGCCCTGCTGGTAAAGCAGAGACAGAAAGAGCGGCTCCGTTTATCGAAGACTGAAAGGGAGCATTGATACAAACCCCTTCAGCATTAAATACAGAAAGAGAATAGGCGCCCTGTTTAAGCAGTGATGTTTGAAGAAAAATCAGATCTGAAGCGGGTACCGGGTAAAGCAGAATGTCATCGTTGCTTAGTGGCGAAGCAAGGCCCGAGTAAAGAACGGAACACTCCCAGGTTAAAGAGGTGGAACAGCCGAAACTATCTGTATACGTATAAGTAACACTTTGCATACCTAAGCCCGCTGAATCCGGATAAAAAATGCCATTGGTAACTCCCTTGCCGGAGTAAACGCCCCCTGTTGGGGTAGCGCCTAACAATACAATGGGTCCGTTGGTTATAAACACGGTATCCGAAGGCCATGGCCAACTTATAGGGGGCACTGTATCCTGAAGCAGGTTGAGGGTTACAACACTATCACAATTGTAAATGTTGGTGAATGTGTTGGTGTAAATACCCGCAGTGGAAAGTATTTGACCGAAAAAGTTGTAAGTACTGTTTGGGCAGAAGTAGTCGGTAAAGGAAGAAGAATCAACCGGCATAATGGTAAGGTCGATACCTACGATACTATCGCAGCCGGCAGAATTTTGCAGCGTATCAATGTAAAGCCCCGGTGCATTTAAAAGATGACCATTAAAATTGTAGGAGTATCCGTTACAGATGGAAACGCTTGCGAAAGTGGTATCCTTTTGAAGAAAGGATAAGACCAGCGTTATAGTACTATCACATCCATAGGAGTTTGTAACTATATGTTGGTAGCTTCCGGGTGCCGTTAACTGTTGGCCCCAAAAATTGTAAGGGGTTCCATCACAGGTATAATCTAAGTAGGCCGACCCCGAAACACCAAAACACTGTTCGTAAATAGGGCAGATTTGGGGCTGGGTAAGTACCTCGCCCTGAATAAAATCGGAGCTTAGCGGCTTAATCATTTTATCGCGGATAGCACCCGCGCTACCGCCCTGGGTAGTAAGAAACTCATTGGTTGACCAGGGGTCCTCGCCTGCATATGCGGGATAATAAGTTCCTAAATCAGGAACAAGGCTGGCGAACTCCTCGCCAATATTTACAGGCTTAACATTCTTTTTAGATGGGGTGTTGTTGCAACCGGGATTACAGATAAAGCTTGTATTGCAGCCGCCCTTGGTTAAATAGTTACCGTGTTTATCGGGCGAAGCGAACACCGTATCAACTCCATTCGGCGTCAAAAAACTTTTGTAGGGCAGGGTTTCGATATGCTCGCAGGGGGTAGAGGCGTGAGAGGTAGTTTGAATAGTAACACCGATCCAGTTTTGCATTAAGGTGTCATACATCCAACCGGCTACCGAATCGGGCCCGATGTGGCGCAATGAAAAGCTAAATCCCTCTACATCTGAAGTATGGCCAAGCGCGCCGCAATCTTTGCCATATAAAAGCGCAGCGTTTACCATTACCAGCGGCTTGTACCAAACAAGGCCCGGCGTTAGCTGCTTTGAACCAACAACTGCTGAAGGCTGCGGTTGAACGGAATTTAAATTGCTGTTAAGCGCATACTGCTGCGGTAGGGGGTAAATATGACAAACAACAAGATTGCTATCTCCGGTACCGTCTAAAGCAGGCCCGGGGCAACTTTCATCGCTGAATTGTATAAAGGTGGGCATAAAGTGCGCAAGCAGTTTGCTTTCCAGCGCATCATCCATTCCATCAGCATCGTTATCCGTAATGTTTGGAATAAACAGGGTTTCGGTACCACCACAACGGCTTATAACGTTAACGGGTTGCTGGGCAACAGCAAAACGTAATGCAAATATCAGTAAAAGAGAAATGGAAAAACTCTTCATGCCGTTTAACTACTCAAAGGTAGCCAAAGGCGGTTAGCTGCTTAATGATTAACATTAGCGTAAGGCACAAACAGCCTGTTAACTGGCTACTTTATAACTCCTAACTCTTTACCAACTTTCGTAAAGGCTGCAATGGCCTTATCTAAATGATGTTGTTCATGCCCCGCGCTAACCTGCACCCTTATCCGCGCCAAACCTTTAGGTACTACCGGGTAAAAGAAGCCTATTACATAAATGCCTTCATCTAACAACTTGCCGGCAAAATTTTGCGCCAGTACAGCGTCATAAAGCATAACCGGTACTATGGGATGTTCGCCGGGCTTTATATCAAAGCCGGCCTCGGTCATTTTACTGCGGAAATATTTGGTGTT
>CAZUHU010000081.1:0-15560 GCA_964620645.1 uncultured Chitinophaga sp. | reverse complement strand
AAGAAGTGCGTGAGTTTGATGGCAAAATGTACATACTGGAAAATTGGCTGCGTGCTGATTTTTCTATTGTAAAAGCCTGGAAGGGCGATACCATGGGCAACCTGGTTTATAAAGGAACTGCGCGCAACTTTAATCCTATGATGGCTACTGCCGGTAAAATTGTAATTGCCGAAGTAGAAGAGTTGGTGCAGCCCGGTGAGTTAGACCCTAACAACATCCATACCCCCGGCATTTATGTGCAGCGCATTTTTAAAGGCACTAACTACGAAAAGCGTATTGAGCAACGCACGGTAAGCAAATAAATCAGCATTCATCATTCTAAATTCATTATTCAAATGGCTCTCGATAAATTTCAAATAGCTAAACGCATAGCAAGAGAATTGCGCGATGGTTTTTATGTAAACCTTGGCATAGGCATACCCACCCTGGTTGCTAATTATATACCGCAGGGTATGAATGTAATTCTGCAAAGCGAAAATGGCTTGCTGGGTATGGGCCCTTTCCCTACAGAAGCGGAAGTTGACCCCGATATGATTAACGCCGGCAAGCAGACAGTAACTATGCTTAAGGGCGCTTCCCTGTTTTCATCATCTGATAGCTTTGCCATGATACGCGGCGGCCATGTGGACCTTACGGTATTAGGTGCAATGGAAGTTGCTGAGAACGGCGACATTGCCAACTGGAAAATACCCGGCAAAATGGTTAAGGGCATGGGCGGCGCAATGGACCTTGTTGCTGCAACCGATAACATCATAGTTGCTATGATGCAAACTAACCCTAAGGGCGAATCGAAACTGTTGCCTAAGTGCACCTTGCCGCTTACGGGCAAAGGCTGCATTAAACGCGTACTAACCGACCTTGGCTTTTACGAGATAAAAGATGGTGCCTTTCACTTGGAAGAAATTGCACCCGGTGTTACAGTTGATGAAATTAAAGCCAAAACCCTGGGTAAGTTGGTTATAAGCCCCGATCTTAAAGTTGTTGAAGTTTAAGTAGCAAGATGCAGCAAAACAGGCCCTCTTTATGGTTTGCACTTTTTGCCTGGGGGGCAATTATACTGCGTTGGGGTTACCGCTTTGGCACCGGCGACCAGGTGGAACTTCTGCCTTACACTCTCTTTTTACACGACCCCTCTTTATATCCTCACGACTTTTTTATACAAGGGCTGAACGCTTCTATACCCAATGAACGCACCGTAATGGCTACCCTGTTATTGCCCTTTGTGCAGCACCTCGAATTTTTTTGTTTCCTTTTTTATGCGGTGGCTACCCTGGTTCTGGTTATGGGGATGGAGAAAATTGCCCGGCGGTTTATAGAGGAAAAGTATTTTGCCTGGTTGGCAGTATTGGTAACCCTAGTACCACTTAACGATTACACACTTGGCAATGTAGACCTCACACCCGATTGCCTGCAGGCCGGCACCGTAGCCGTGGCTATTGTTGTTTGGGCCATCAACCTTTTTCTTGATAGAAAATATGTGCTCAGTTCTGTACTTATGAGCATAGCCACCTTTATTCAGTTGCTGGACGGCCTTGATGTAATGATGGTGCTGTGCGCTGTACTGCTGCTGGCCTTGTTCCGGAAGGAAGTAAGTTGGAAACAGTTTTTGTCCTTTACCGGCATTTATGCATTTACAGCCGGCATTTACCTCTGCTTCATCCTGCTGCAAAAAACTTCAGGCTTTGACAAAGGGTTCGCGCATGGCTTAAATAGCGAAATGTTTTTCCAAACGCTTTTCGTGTTCCGTCATCCACATCATTTTATATTCAGCACTTTCCCCTGGTATAAAACGCTGGTGTTTTTCTTTCTTTCCTTGATTGGAGTATTCTTCTTTTGGCCGCGCTCAAGCAAAATTTTTCAGTTTATGCTTGTTGGCCTTTTAGGCGTTGCTATATACGCTGTAATTGTAGATTGCTTTCACCTCATCTATATCGCCAATTTCCAGTTTTATAAAGTAACGCAGTGGATGAAGTTCTTTGGAGTAATAGCTGCGGCTGAGGCCCTGCGTTTGGCTATCTATTCCGGTACAAAGCGCATGGCGCAGCTTAAATTTGAGCAAATATGGCTGGCGTTGGGGGTAATTGCCTGTTTTGGACTTATTGTTTTGTTCAGGCATCAGCTTCCTTATAAAGTGCCCTATCAATTTTTTGCATTAAAGCAGGAAGATGATATGATAGCTATTTGCGAAAAGATAAAGGAAACCACCCCCGTTGATGCCCTTTTTATACAACCTTTTGATAATACCGAACTAAAATACTACGGCCAGCGTTCAAGTTTTGTGGAGTTTAAGGCCAATGTACGGCATAAACGTTTTGTAGGCGAATGGTTGTACAGGGTATGGATGGTTTATAACATTGATCTTAATGCCGACCTTAGGGGTTTTGCATTACAACAAAATGCTGATAAAACTTTCTATAGTTTGGATGCTGAAAAGCTGAATGGTTTAAAAACCTGCGGAGTTACACACCTGCTTACACGCAGAGATGCCAACCCCGGCTTCGGCGAGTTGATTTTATCGAATAATACTTATGCAGTATATAAATTATAACGGCAATATTTTTAACGAGAACGAGCCTCTGTTTCCTGCGGCAAACAGGTCCTTTCGATATGGCGATGCTTTTTTCGAAAGCATGGTTATGTTCAATAAAAAAATTCCGTTGCTGGAGTTTCACTGGAGCAGGGTGGTTTTTACAGCCGATGTGCTATCGGCCGTTCTGCCTGCCCGCATGGATGAAAGCTACATGGAACACCAGGTGTTGGATTTAGCTTCCGTT
Source organism: uncultured Chitinophaga sp. (assembly GCA_964620645.1). Classification (GTDB taxonomy): domain Bacteria; phylum Bacteroidota; class Bacteroidia; order Chitinophagales; family LD1; genus Bog-950. The sequence goes on along the minus strand of CAZUHU010000081.1, from coordinate 12,786 downwards.
AATGAAGGAGTAACCAATGCACGTGTACGCATTCAGTTTTTCAGAAAAGGCGCGGGGCTTTATTTGCCGGAAGATAACTCGCTTGGTTTTGTTGTATCAATGGATAAGATACCCAACAGCCGTTTTGAAACCGGGGAAGGCCTGAAAATCGGCGTTAGGGAAGATTGCTATAAAACCGTTTCTATGATTAGCGATCTTAAATCCTCTAATGCGCTTACCTATGTTATTGCTGCCCAGTTTGCGCAGGCCGAAGGTTGGGATGAGTGTATTTTTTTAAGCGATGAAGAGCACATTTGTGAGGCTATACATTCTAATGTATTCCTGGTTAAAGGCGATAAATTGATAACCCCCACGCTGGATAGTGGCTGTGTAAACGGGGTAATGCGTAGCTACATTATGGCCTTAATGGAAGCGGAGATCGAAGAGCGTGATGTTAAAGCAGCAGAGTTGTTGGATGCCGATGAAATACTATTGGTAAATGCGGTTAAGGGGGTACAATGGGTAAAGGAATACCGCGAGAAAACCTATGGAAATAAAAAAGCGGTGGAAATCACCGCTTTTCTGAATAAATCTTTATTGGAAACTGCTTAGTTTTTGCCAAGCTCTTTCGCCTTAGCTTCAATAGCAGCTTTTACTTCTGTGTATTTCTTAAAACGGTCTTCGCCTAAAATGTTTTTCAGGTTAGCCTCAATGTGGTTGGTTTGGCGGTTAACAATCATAGCCGCTGTTTCAGGGTTTTTGCTTTCAGGTTTGCTGAAAAGTTCAGCCTGGCTGCGGGCGCTGGTTGTTATCAATTCTTTCACTTTAGGAAATTCAGCCTCTGTTAGCTTTAACTCTATTGACATAGCTTTTAAAACAATATCAGCATCGGCCTGGCCGCCGCTTAATTTATATAAGCTGTAAGCTTGTTGACCGAATGACATAGCCGCAAAGGCCAGAAGTAAGAAAGCTGAAGCGAAGATTTTTTTCATGTTCATGATTTTTGAGGTTACGAAGTTAAAAAAAATATGATTTCCTGTATTCTTCAACGAACCCCGATTATTAAAGTTTGTTTATAAGATATGAAAGTTGCCGGCCCGGTTGCATTTTTTTGGTTTAGAAGGGACTTAAGACTGGACGACAACGCCGGCCTTTACCATGCCCTTAAGAGTGGCCTGCCGGTTATTCCCCTTTTCATTTTTGATACCAATATATTGGATGAATTACCTGAAAAAGCCGATAAAAGGGTGCAATTCATCCATAATGAGGTTGTTCGCCTTAATCAGGAGTTAACCGCCCTGGGGTCAGGCCTGCTGGTAAAACATGGCAAACCGCTGCAGGTTTGGGAGCAACTTTTAGCCGAATACGATATAAGGGCCGTTTTTGCGAATAATGACCATGAAGTTTATGCCCGCCGCAGGGACCAGTTTGTTGGCGAGCTACTGGCTGCTCATAAATGCACTTTTAACAGCTTTAAGGATATAGTGATATTCGAAAAGGATGAAGTATTGAAGGATGATGGTACGCCTTACACCGTTTTTACCCCATACAGCAAAAAGTGGAGGGCGAAGCTAAAGCCGTTTTACTACAAAAGTTATCCTACGCAAAAGTATAGCTCAGCCTTTTACCAGGGGCTTAAAACGCAGCCGCCTGTTTTGGTTAGTCTGGGTTTTAAAAGTGTGGAGGCAGACTACCCCGAGCGCAAGGTTAAAAATGACATAGTAAAGAATTATACCGAAAAGCGCGATTACCCGGCTATGGATGCTACCAGCCGCCTTAGCCTTCATTTACGCTTTGGTACACTAAGCATCCGCAGGTTGCTGGCTTACGCCCTTGAGCGCAACCAAACTTACGTTAACGAACTTATTTGGCGTGATTTCTACCACCAGATACTGTGGAATTTTCCGGATGTTGAAAAGCATGCCTTTAAAAAACAATATGACCTTATTAGCTGGCGCAAAAGTGAAGATGATTTTAAAAAGTGGTGCGAAGGGAAAACCGGTTACCCGCTTGTAGATGCCGGCATGCGCGAGTTAAATGCCACCGGTTTTATGCATAACCGCGTGCGTATGGTGGTTGCCAGTTTTTTAACCAAGCATTTGCTGATTGACTGGCGCTGGGGCGAAGCCTACTTTGCACAAAAGTTGCTGGATTTTGATTTAGCGGCAAACAACGGTGGTTGGCAATGGGCGGCTGGTAGTGGCACTGACGCAGCCCCTTACTTTCGTATATTCAATCCCACATCGCAGCAGCAGCGTTTCGATCCCCAAATGGAGTATATAAAACGGTGGGTTCCCGAATATGGCACTCCTGCTTATCCTCAACCAATGGTGGAGCACGAATTGGCCCGCAAGCGTTGTTTGCAGGTTTATCAGGCAGCTTTAAAAGGAGAGCAGTAAACAATCAGCCCGTTTTGCGCTCCAACTTCAATCTGTTTGCTAAATCAATAAAATCATCTCATTTCAAGAAAGGATTGTAAAATAAGGTTAGCCGCAATAGCATCTACATTGCCCTTCTTCTGCCTTTCCTTTTTGTTTACACCACTAAGCAGCAGCGTTTGTGCTGCAATTTTTGACGTAAAGCGCTCATCTACTTTGTGTATCTGTTTACCGGGGTAAAGGCTTTCCAGCTTTTTAATAAAAGCTTCAATGTGCGGTACTATATCGTTCTCGCCGCCTCCGTGGTTATAGGGGTAGCCTATAACAAAGGCTTCTACCTCTTCTTTGGCGCAGTAGGTCTTTATAAAATCATAGATACCGGCAGTAGGTACGGTATCCATACTGTTGGCAATTAGTTGCAGGGGGTCAGTAACTGCAACTCCCACGCGCTTTAACCCAAAATCAAATGCCAGAATCCTACCCATGTTCGTTATTTTTCCCTTGGTACAATTACTGACTTTAAGGACAGTATGGTGGCAGGAGGGTCAACATTAGCCGTAACGGTTACCTCTTTTTCAACCTGGCCTTTCTTGCCCTCGCTGTCAAATTCAACGTTAATATCACCGCCCTCGCCGGGTGCAATGGCAGCTTTAGGCCAATTGGGTACGGTGCAGCCACAGGTTGTTGTGGCGCTGGAAATAATCAGGGGCTTTTTACCTGTATTTTTAAAATGGAACACTGTACGCACCTTATCGCCTTCATTAATCCTGCCAAAATCATGCGTTGTACGGTCAAATGTAATGGCAGTAAGCTCCGGTGGGGTCTTGGTTTCCGGAAAATCGCGAGCCATGGGGTCCACATTGGGTTTACTGAAAGGTGATTCCTCGCCCCCGGTAGCGCTTCCAGGTGCTATGGGGGTTATAGATACAGCATCCTTTTGTTCTTTAGCCTCTCTAAGCTCCTTGCGAAGGTTGATTTGCTGATAGCCAAGGTAGCCTACAACTGCCAGCAGCACAGCAATAATTCCGTATGTAAGCTTGTTATTCACTTTATCAGGTTTTGAGGCGAATATAGGCAGATGCCTTGTTATCAAAAGCTAAATGGATATTAGTTTGTCATATTAGTTTAATATTATTTTTATTCAGCCTTTATATGTTTTTGAGTTAATTAGCTATTTTAGATTAGGATAGTTAGTACTTGGCAGTATGATAAATGAAATGAATGGAAACAGGTGTTATCCCAATTCCCGATTTTAAGGTTCTGTTTGAAGAATCTCCGGGCTTGTTTCTGGTGCTTGACCCTCAACTGCGTATTGTGGCTGTAAGCCGGGCTTACCTGCTAGCCACTTTAACCGAGCGCGATAAAATAATGGGACGAGGCATTTTCGAAGTATTTCCCGATAACCCGGATGACCCCAATGCAACAGGCGTTAGTAATCTGAGCAGTTCCTTACAGCGGGTATTAAGAAGCGGAAAACCTGATGCTATGGCCGTGCAGAAATATGATATACCTCTGCCGGGCGAGCACGCCGGATTTGAGGAGCGTTTTTGGAGTCCGCTTAATTCGCCGGTGTTGGATGAAAATGGAACGGTGCAATACATTATCCATAAAGTGGAGGATGTAACGGATTTCATGCGGCTAAAGGCAAACCATACCCGCCACCAGGAGGACCAGGAGAAAATCAAAGAGTTGAATGTGCAGATTGAGAATGAAGTTTTTCAACGCGCACAGCAAATACAGGAAGCCAACCGTAACATGATGAAGTTTACGGAAGAACTGGAAGATAAGAATGCCGAACTTTTGATGGTTAACAGCGAACTGGATGCGTTCTGTTATTCTATTTCGCATGATTTAAGGGCCCCTATACGCGCTATTAGCGGATGTGCCCGGATTTTGCAGGATGAATACAAAAGTCTTTTACCCGAGGACGGCCATCATTTAATGAAAGCCGTAATTGAGAATGCGGCTAAGATGGGTAACCTTATCGATGACCTTTTGGCTTTTTCCAGGCTTGCGCGCCGCGATATAAAGCAGTTGCCTGTTAGCATGAACGAACTTACGCGGGTGGTGTTGGAGGAAGTTAAAAACAATAACCCCGGCTTTAGGGCCGAGGTAACTTTAAAGGAAATGCCCGCTGCAACGGGAGACCCTGCCATGATAAAGGAGGTTATGGTTAACCTGTTATCCAATGCCTTTAAATATTCTTCGCAGAATAATGAAGCACAAATAGAAATAGGTTCATTTATCCGCGAAGGCACCCCGGTTTACTACGTTAAGGATAACGGCGTAGGTTTCGATATGCAGTATTACAACAAACTTTTCGGGGTATTCAACCGGCTGCATACCATGAGTGCGTTTGAAGGTACCGGCGTAGGCCTTGCTATTGTAAAACGTATTGTGCTTAAGCATGGAGGTAATGTTTGGGCCGAGGCTAAAATGAATGAGGGAGCAACCTTTTATTTTACTTTAAGTAGAAATAGTATTAATACAATATAAACTATATGGAAAATAACCTCCTGGAGATCATATTGGTGGAAGATAATCCATACGACGCAATGCTTACCGTAAGGGCGCTTAAAAGCAAAAATTTTATCAATAATGTTATTCACCTGAACGATGGCGTTGAAGCGCTTGATTTTTTATTCGGAACGGGGCAGTATGCAGGTAGAGATGTGGGTGTTACCCCGCGCGTAATTTTCCTGGATCTAAAAATGCCAAGGATTAACGGGCTGGAGGTTTTGGAAAAAGTGAAATCCAACCCTGCCACTAAAACCATACCCGTAGTTATCTTAACTTCATCGGCTGAAGACCCCGACATTAAGAAATGTGCAGAGTTAGGTGCAAACAGCTACATAGTAAAGCCCGTTGAATTCGAAAACTTCTCTAAAGTAGTGGCTGATTTGGGTTTTTATTGGGTGGCGCTTAACAAGGCTTAGCTGATTTAGCTCAAAACCGGCGCACCGGTTTTTTCCAGGTTCCATTCTACTAATTGTTGTCCGTAAGTTAGCCCGCTTAGTTTACTGCGGCACCACACTGCCATGTTAAAATCATGAAAGTAAGTTATCTCCTCGCTTAGCTCGTTCTTAAATAGTTCCTGCACATTATGCAGCATCTTGTTAAGTTGTTCTTTTTGTCCTGAGGCGCCCATTGCCGATGGTAGCTTGGCTAACATTGAAATGCAAGAGCGTAAAAAGGGCGAGTTTATATTGTTCTTTTTTATAAAATATTGTGCGCTCTGTAAGGCGCTGTCCATTAACGACAGGTTGCCCCTTTCATAGTGGATGATGGCGAGCAAAATACGGCAGTATGCCTGCACGTTTATGAAACTGGTGTTTTTATGCTCAATCGTTTTGGTAAACCACTCTTCAGCTTTATCCGTTTCATTTGCCCCAAAAAATAAAATGGCAAGGTAGTAGGCTGACATAAGGTTGTTGTTGCCCAGTGGTTCAGGGTTGGTAGCCTGGTAGCTTTCTTCTACTTCAAAAATTTCTTTGCCCGGGATTTGGGTAAGCGTATGTACCAAAGATACCATCAAGAGGTTTTTAGCATACACCCGTTTACGGTAAGTTTCAAGCGCAGCATCTTTAAAGCGTGCTTTCCCCAGCACGTTTAGGTAGTGTGTGGCCTCTGCTTCTTCTCCCACATTAAGCGCGGTCATAATTATGTTGCTGATGTTAGCGAGATAGCTGTAGGTGTTTTTTAGGTCAAGGTCCATAACCTTGTAAACGTCATGGGTAAGTTTTAAATACCTTAATGACTCCATATCGTTATTTACTATGGCGTAGTAAATATGAAAAATGGCATAGGTCTGTAACTTACCACGCTTACCGAATGTTTCTACATCTTTCAGTATCGGATTTTGCGCTATGGCATTGGCTTCTTCTACAATGCCTTTGCTTACTACCTCCTGTTTGCCTCTTTCATCGTCCAGCACTTTTATATCAAACAGCAAAAGGCTTATACGCATATCGCGGTCCATTACCTTAAGCAAATCCTGTATCTCGGTTTTTACGCGCTTGGCATCATCCATGGTAAACACACCAATATTGCGCAGTATCTGGCTTTCTTCAAGATACTTCAACTGCAACAGCAGTTCGTAGCTCTCAATTTGCTGTGCGCGTTTTTGGCTGTCAAGTATTAACTCAAATGCCTGCTCGTTAAGGCCACGGTCTATTAGGTTATGAATATCCTGTATCCGTTCTCTGATTTGGTATGATGGATTTTTGCCCGATGAATAGGAGCGGAGTGCCCTTATTATTTGCTCATACAGGTAATTCTTTTGCGCGCTGAGGTTTACTTTTTTTGTTCCCTGGTTAAAGGCTTTCTTTATCTTCTCTTCATCATATTCTTCCAGCTTATCCAGTAAATCAAACAGCTTTAAATAATCATTACCTGAGCTCTTTTCGCCATAGCGGCTGCTGAACTTTTTAAAATATCCCTTCTCACTTTTCTCTAAAGATTTTATGAGCTCAAATAATGCATCTGCCATCTGCCTTCGACTTTTATCAGTTTTATTGACTAATTATTTGTTAATCAATTGTTTATAATAAACATTGCCTGCTGTGTAACACGTCAACATCTCAATTAAAGCTAAAAATTCTTTTTTAAACCTTCAATTACCTGAACATATTTGGATTAAGAAAATAGAGATATGAAAAAAATATGGTTTTTCCTTGCCTTGCTGGCTTGTGGCTTTGGTGCTAGCGCGCAAAATCAGGTCACCGTTACGGCTATGGTTATTCCACCTTATTCACCCTATATTTCAACCTATGTTGACCAGCCAAACAAGCTGCTGCTTACGCTGATCAATAACACTGCGGGCGATCTTAATGTAAAACTTTGGGTACGCATTGCCGGCGATAACGGGGTAAGTGCAACCACAGCCCCGGGCTTTACGCCCCAGCAGCCAATTGTGCTTCATCCCGGCCTCAATCAAGTTGATTTCAGTAGCGATCAAACCCGCACCTATTTCGACGCCAACCATGTTACCCTGGTAGGCATTACCAAAATGCAGATTATACAAAACCAGGCCATGCCTGAAGGTAATTACCAGATTTGCGTGCAGGCATTGGATTACACCACAGGTAGTCCGCTTTCCATTCAGGGGTCAGGTTGCACCGCTGTTTTTCCTGTAAACTATATTGACCCTCCGGTGCCTTTAACGCCTGCTTGTGGCAGCGATGCTCCTCTTGCTTTTCCGCAAAATGTGGTTTTTACCTGGACACCGCCCGCAACTGCCAACGGTAGCATCCAATACGAGTTTACGTTAAAGGAGGTGCCCTCCTCAATGCCCAACCCTGTTGATGTAATAAGGAACACTGCTTTCCCTGTGTTGTATAATACCACGCTAAGCTCGGTTAACACACTGGTGTATACTAATGCTAACCCGCAACTGGAAATTGGCAAACGCTACGTATGGCGTGTTCGGGTAACTGACCCTACTAACCAGTCTCAATTTAAAAATCAGGGCTTCAGCGCTCCCTGCGATTTTGTTTATGGTGGTACTCCGGTTCCCACGGTTAACATCACCAATAACAACCCAACCCCTAATTTAACTGACTATCAACCCAAACCGGCCAATGTGGGTTTGGTGCTGCAAACAATAAAAGGCAAGTTGCAATGGTGCTATCGTAAAACAGAAGAAAGCAATCCTGCTGCGGAAGTATATCCTGCCGGGGTAGCTTACAATGATTTATCAGGCGTTACCCTGGCGGATGTTACTGCAGGGGTTGAAAACAATCTGGGCAACTTATTCGGCGGCGGGGGTAATGGCCAATCCGGCGGCGGTACTTTTAACTATAGCGGCGCTGAAATTAATGCAGCAAACCCCGGCGGCAACTTTGGTGGTAACGGCTACTTCTTTCAGGGAGAAACCTATAATGTAGGCGCTTTAAATAACGGCATAGCACAAACCAATTACAACACGCCGTTTTATATAACACAGGATAAGATTAACAACCTGGCCGGCAACACCAAATACCCTTTAAAGCAAACCAAGGTTAAAATTATTATGACCGTTAAGCCGGAGGTGGCGCAGTTGGGTAACGGAGGATTTGTGCCCGATTTGTTTGGCTATGGAAACGGCAGTGGCCTGGCATCAAACGCGCAACCCGTTACCCTTGGTACTTCTACCACCAATAGCCAGGGCGAGTTTACTATTACCATCCCCAAGGATATTGTTCCTGAATTTTATGATTTAACGCTGGAGATAGACGATGACAATTTCATTTTCCCATCAGTACAGGTTCCAATAACCAAGTCAGAAGACGGTTTTTACTCTGCAGGCACTCTAACCGGTTTGGCTAAAACATTCCGCTTACAAATTCAAAATGTGGCTTTTGTGTACGATGCTACCAAGGGCTACTATGTAGAGGGCGAAACCCTTAGCGGCGTTAAAACCATTATTAAACACGATCCTGACGATTGGTCTTTTGCTGCGCATCCCAACCTGGTGCATGAGTGTTACCGCGATAAGTTGGGTATTGCCGAAAGTGTAAGCAATCCTAAAATTGCTGAAACCAAAGAAACGAACCTTTTCCCGCGCCTGTTTGCAAACCGGTACACAGGGGGCTATTTATTGGTGGAGAGCAGCCGGGAAGGTTTTTTAACTAATAAGCTGGGCCTTAACATCAGCGAAAAAAACCATCCGGAATTGTTTACGAATTACCTGGATAAAACAGAGGCGCCTACCTATTACTACAAAATGAAATTACCGGGTGCCGAGCCTGAAGTTAAAGGCAAGGTGCTGGTTAAAGGGCCTAACAGCCCCATGAAGGGGGTTATTGTGCGCATTAAACGCGGCAGCCAGAATTATTATACCACAACAAATGACAAAGGAGAGTTTGATATTAAAGGGGTTGAATCAAGCACAAAACCATATAAACTTACGGTTGAGTCAGGCAGCCTGACCTTGTATACCGAGGAACTTACCCTTGCTGCTCAGTCCCAGATTTTGGAACGCACCCTTTATGTAGAAGGAGCGTTGATACCTGTTACAGGTAAAGTGGTAGATGAGGACCACCACCCTTTAAAAGATGCATTGGCTACCTGGAAAACAGGCGGCGAACCTGCCTATAGTGATGAAAAAGGCGAATTCCTTTTGTCTAACATAGAAGGTAAACACATCTTAATTTTAAAGAAACCGGGTTTCCGCGATTTAGAAATAGAAGTAGAAGTTAAGAAGCCCGGAACATCGGTATCAATTGATTTTGGCAACCTTACCGATATTACGTTTGATAACAGCACCACCGGCAATACCCTGGTTCAAATTGCCAATTCCGTTTTTGGTTCCGGCGGTGGAAACAGCGGCAACACAGGTGGTGGAAATACGGGCGGAAGCAACTTTAGCGCTTTGGGCAGCGGCTACAGCGGAAACATTTCTAACTCTCTTCCCGGAAATTTAGGAGCTGGCGACTACAGTGTAACGCAGGATATTATTGACCTTACCAACGGCGCTGGCCCGCTTAACCAGCTTACAACAGGGGCCACAATCGGAGAATTTGTAATGAAACGCTTTCACCTTGTTGTAAAGGTTAGAAATGCAACTAAGGATTTGCTACCTAACTGCCCGATTGAATTTAACGGGGCAGTTGTTGGTACAACCAATGCAAGTGGCTGGGTAGTGTTGGATAATGTTACCGCCAATACCAGCAACGGGCTGGTAGTTTACGGGCCTTCAGGTTCCGATTATCTGCCAAAGGCTAACAACATTGTAATTGATGCTTACATGGACACTACTTATATGGAAGTGTACCTGCAAAAAGGTGTTCCGGTAAGCGGTAAGGTAAGCCTTCAAAACGGCACTGCTGTTAAAGATGCGCTTATTTACATTGATGGGGCAGAATACATAAAAACCAAGTCGGATAACAGCGGTAATTACAAGTTTGCAGCGCCTGCAGGCCCTAACCAGTTTATGGCTGTAAAAAGCGGTTTGGTTGGCGATAAGCAAAACCAAACACTTACAGCCGGCACACCTGTAACCGTTAACTTTACCCTGAAGGATGCCGGTTTTGATGCCAGCAAACTTTTGGGCTTCGAAATTCAGCTTACGGAAAGTACGCCATTGCCGAATAATGAATTCGAAATCTCAGGACAGTTCGTAAATATTCCTTCTAACAGCATATTCAAATCTTCGCCGGGCATGATATTGCCTTTCACTAAGCAAAAAATTAAAAAGGTAGGTAGTTCAATTATCCCATCTGCCGGCGAAATTGTAACGGATGTAACCGGTGTTGACTTAGCACTTTGGTCTTATCTTAAATTGAACCTTAATAATTCCGGCGGTTTAAGGGTAAAACCACTTGGCGGCGATAATAACAAAGGGAAAATTGATGGTAACATGCGCCTGAAACTCTCTGCTTCTTTCCCTTCTATAAGCGGGTTCTCATTCCCTTCAACCGATTTATCTATTAAAAGCGGTAACACAACCAGTTTAACGGCTTTTACCAGCGATGGAAGCTCACCACTGAATGAAACAACACTTAAACTAAGTTCAACCACCAACACATGGACAGTTTATGACTTTACTTTAACTGTTGATTACAATAACACCTTCATTAATAAGGATGGCATTACTATAGCAGGTAGTATTTCTCCTAAAGGGTTCAAATACCTCAGCGACCTTACTATGAAGATTAGCGAAATGCAGATTTCGCAAACGGGCGACATAAAGAAGCTGAAGCTTGAGGTTAGCCCTATGCCAAAGGTAAGTTTAGGTGCATGGAATTTAAATCTTTCTAATCTTGATATTGCCTCAACGGGGCTTGTAGTAGGTGGCGAGATAAAGGGTAACCTGGCCGGCACCGATTTCGGCTTACCGTTTAAAGATTTGTCCGTAACTAAATCAGGTATCAGTGGTGGCAGCTTTGGTTTTCCAACCAACGGGATTAACCTGCTTGATATAGTAAAGGTAAAACCGGGTCAGTCCTCTTCTCTGACATTCGGCATGTTGCCTAATGGTTCAGGCTTTAAATTGGGCGGCAATGTGGAGTTTAAATTCGATAAGTATTTTAATACCAACGTTAAAGTTGATGACTTCGGCATCTCTTCAGATGGTAACGTATCAGCCTCACTTAAACTGAATCAAAGCTACAAGCTGTTTAACATTGTTACGCTTAGCATTAATAACCTGGGCATTAATACGGCCAGCAAACAATTTGATTTGGGCGGTAAAGTTGCCTTTGACCTGCCATCCTTTGGTGCAGGAGTAGGCACTACCATGCACTATAAAAAATCGGCAGTAACCTTTGATAAATTCCATATCAATCTATCTATGGGCGGTATTGGCGGTTTTAGCTCGGATGTAGACTTTGCAGATGGAGGCTTTAGCGGCAACGGCGATTTAAGTATTGCCAGCACAGGTATGAAATTTACCGGGGGCTTCCATTACAATAACTCCGGTTTTGGGGCAAACTTCAATATGGGCCCTACGGTTAAAGTACCTGTTAGCGTAGTAACGCTGGATAAGATAGGTGGTGGGTTTGATTATTTGAAGACACAGTCTAAATTTAAGGTTTGGGGTGAATGCCGCATTTCTACTACCGGCGATGTTGGCGGTTTGATTACCCTTGATCCCACAAATTTTACTATTGAAGTTAGCGGTGGAGGACCCGTGTTAAGTGCCTCCGCTACAGCTAAGCTGGTGGGTATGAGTTTAGCTAATGCCTCATTTGTAATGGATATTCCGCAACGCAAAGCAACACTAAATGTTGATGCAGGTGGTGGTACCAGTATTGTGCCGGGCATTACAGCAACCGGCAACTACCATATAGGCGCTGAGTTAGGCTTTGGAAGCAATCCTTATTTCTACTTCAGTCAAATGATGAACATGAAGGTTGTACACATTTGCAACAGCAGCGGTGGCATGCTAATGGCGGTTAACTATAATGTTAGCCCGGCTTTAGCCGCGCAGTACAAAATGCCGGCAGGTATGTTTTCAGGCATCAGTGCTTTTGCAACTGCCAGCATAGGCAGCGACGAGGCTCATGCTGCCGGAATTGATGTAGGAATAGGCTGGGCCAAGGTTTGGTGCGGTTATAGCAGCGATGTTAGCTTTTATGCGAATGTTCAAGGGGGCAATGCCGGTTTCCATCTGGGCGGTACCTGGGCCGCAGGGGCCAAGGCCTGTGTGCGTTGGGCCGGCTGTATCGGTTTAGACGCAAGTGCTTCGGGCAGTATTGATGGTAAGCTTTCATCAGGCGGTATCGAAAACGTAACCGGCACGTTAAGCGCGCATGCAGGCGCCAGCCTGGGCTGTTGCGATGGCTGCGGTAATGGGTTATGCTGGGCGCTTATTGCACCTTGCGGAGCGCAGGTTTGCGTTAGCCCATCGGTAACGGTTAAATACAGTAAATCAAGTGGTTTTGATATCGACTTCTAAACGAAATGACAAAATAGATATGAAAAATAATATTGTTGTATTACTTATTGC